>CALWBR010000028.1 GCA_944376145.1 uncultured Clostridia bacterium
GAGCTGCTGCTTTTCGCGCTGCAACCGCTCCGCCTCCGCGCGCGCAGCATCCGCTTCCGCACGGTACTGCGCGACGTAGACCTGCAGCGAATTTTTGCGCAGATTGCGCTCCGCGTAAGCGGAACGCAGCGTTTCGTACTCCTCGCGGCGGCGGCGCGACTGCTCGTCTTCCGCGTCGCTGAGGCGGGAAATGCGCTCTTCGCCCGCAGAGGACGCCGAAAAATCGTCGCTGATGCCCTGCATGCGCTCGTTGAGCACGGCAAGGGTATCCTCCTGCACTTTGAGATCCTTTTCGCCCGCGGCGACGCGCTCCGAAAGCTGCGAACGCTTTTCCTCCACGGCGGCGAGCTTGCTGCGCGCTTCGGTAAAGCTCTCACGGAGCGCCTCCAGCTCGCGCACCGCTTTGGCGCGCTTTTCCTCCGCCGCGGCGCGGCGGGCGGTGAGCTGTTCGCGCTCCTTGTTTGCCGCGGCGATCGCGTTTTCCGCTTCGCCGATCTTGCGTTCGTTGGCGAGCAGGCTGCCGCTGTCTGCCCGGCGGGAGCCGCCCGTCATCGACCCGGAGGTGGCAATGATGTCGCCGTCCAGCGTGACGATCCGGAAGGCGTGCGGATACTTTTTCGCGATCTCGTTCGCGTTGGCGATGGTATCCGCCACGAGCGTATTGCCGATGAGGTTGTAGATGACGTTGTCGTAATATTTGTCGTAGCGCACCAGCTCCGTCGCCAACCCGATGGCGCCCGTTTCCTTCAAAGCGCGGCGGGTGAACTCCGTTTCATAGCGCGGTTTGAGCGAAGAAACGGGCAAAAAGGTCACGGAACCGCCCTTGGTGCGTTTGAGGTACTCGATGAGCAAACGCGCGTCGTCGCTCGTGGCGGTAACGACGTTCTGCATCGCGCCGCCGAACGCCGTTTCGATGGCGGTCTCGTACTGCTCGTCGCAGGAGACGATGTCGGCGATCACGCCTTTGATGCGCTTGCCCAACTGCGCGTCTTTGCGCGCATCCGTCATGAGCTTTTTGACGGAAAATTTATAGCCCTCGAAATCCTCTTTGACGTTTTTATAAAACCGCGCGCGGTCCTCCAGCGCAGAGAGACGGCCGTTGAGTTTGAACAGCTCTTCGCCGGCTGCCTCCGCCTGCTGCATCAGCGCGGCGATCTCCTCTTCTTTGGCGCGGCGCACATCGCCTTCGCGCGCGATGTACTCCTCCAGCTCCGCGTGCCAGTCCTCGCATTCGGCGAGCGCCTTTTTATCTGCGGCGAGCGTTTCCCGCCGCCCGTTTGCGGCTTCAAACACCTCGGCGATGCGTTCTTCGATCGCCTCCTTTTTTGCCGAGAGCTGTCCGATGTTCTGCCGGATCTCCGAAAGATTTTCCAACCTGCCGAGCGCGCTGCGGCGAGACTCGTCGCTCCACGCCTCGTACGCGGAGAGTTCTCCGCTCAGTTTTTCCAGTTCGGAGGAAAGAGTATCCAGCTCGCGCTCGCACTCCTCCGTTTTGGCGTCGCCCGCGGCGGCGCGCTCCAACGCCTTTTCTCTGCCCGCATCGGCGGCTGCGCTCTCGCGCTCCGCGTGCTCGATCGACGCTTCCTCGCCGCTTTGCTGCTGTTCAAAAAAGGCGATACGGGCACGGATGACGTTGACGTCGCCCTCTTTTTTTTGCATCTCCACGGTGTATTGCAGGATACTCTCGTTCAGCTCCTGCAGCACCCGGTCGCTTTCGGCGACCCTGCGCCTGCCTGCGGCGTAGTCTTCTTCCAGCCGAGCCGCCTCCTCCCTGCCGGCGTCGATGCCGCCCTGAATGCGCGCGATCTTTTCGCCGATAGCGGCGCGGGCAGACTCGGCGTTGTCATGCTTGTATATGTACAGGTTGATCTCCGCGTGTTTGAGCGCCTCGTACTGTTCGCGGTATTTTTTTGCCTTTTCCGCCTGCCGCGCGAGAGGGGCGAGCATATGCTCCACTTCGCTCATGCGCTGCAAAAAGATATTCAAATTGTTATAAGAATTGGCAAGCCGCCGCTCGATCTCCTGCCGGCGGGCTTTGAAGACGATGATGCCCGTCGCCTCTTCGAAGATCGAACGCCTGTCCTCGGGCTTGGCGTTCATGATCTGCTCGATCTTGCCCTGCCCGATGATGGAATACCCCTCCTTGCCCAGCCCGACGGCATGCAGCCTGTCCACGATGTCCTTCATGCGGCAGGGCTGCTTGTTGATGAGGTATTCGCTTTCGCCGCTGCGGTAAAGGCGGCGGGTCATGGCGACCTCGTCGTACTCGAGGTCGGGGAACATGCGCGTGGCATTGTCGAAGGTGAGCGTCACTTCGCAAAACGACTGGCTTTTGCGGGTCTGCGTGCCGCCGAAAATGACGTCCTGCATGCTGGAACCGCGCATCGTTTTGGCGGACTGCTCGCCCAGCACCCAGCGGATCGAATCCGCCACGTTGCTCTTGCCGCAGCCGTTCGGCCCGACGATGCAGGTCACGCCCTGCCCGAACCGGATCTCTGTTTTGTCCGCAAAGGACTTGAAGCCGTTGAGTTCTACTTTTTTAAAATTCAACCCCGTTCTCCCCCGCCCTGCAAAAACAGAGCCAACAGATTTTTTGCCGCCTGCTTTTCGGCGGCGCGGCGGCTGTGCCCGGAGCCTTCCGCACACAGCCCGTTCGCGCATGCCGTGACCGTAAACGTCGGAGCGTGCGACGCGCCCGCTTCGGCAACGACGGTATAGACGGCGCGCGGCAGCCCCTTCCCCTGCAAATACTCCTGCAAATCGCCCTTGTAATTGGGTTCCCGCTCCTCGGCAAGGGGAAGTTTTTCGCACACGAACGCGCGGGCGGCTTCGATGCCGCCATCCAGATAAATGCCCGCCACGAGCGCCTCAAAGAGGCTGGAAACGCTCTTTTCGCCCGCGTTGCCCGCATGCAGCAAAAATTCGTGCAGCCCGTCCGCGCGGATGGCGCGCGCCAGCGGCTGCGCCGCGACGAGGCGGATGCGTGCGGCGGTCATTTCGCCTTCGCTGCCGCCCTGCCCGTACAGCCGTTCTGCCACCAAAAAGCCGAGCAGCGCGTCGCCCAAAAATTCCAGCCGTTCGTTGCTCTCTCCGCCGTACAAATTCGCGTACGAGCTGTGCGTAAAACAGCGCGCGAGCAGCTCTTTGTCCCGAAACGTATAGCCGAGCCTTTCCTCGATGCGCGCGGTATCTTTAAGCGTCTTCCGACTGGGGCAGCGCCGCGTCGGCTATCT
>CALWBR010000029.1 GCA_944376145.1 uncultured Clostridia bacterium
ATGCTGCGTTATCTCATTCTCGCCGTCTACCTGATCGGGGTAAACATCTATGCGTTCATGCTCGTCCGCGCTATACGCAAAGCCGTGCTCGACCGCAGCCGCACCGCCGCAAAAAAGGCGAAGCTGCTGCTCGCCGGGCTGCTCGGCGGCGCACCGGCAGGATATGCCGCCCTGTTCGCTTTGCGCTGCGGAACGGACGACGCGCTGTTGATGATCGCAATGCCGCTGCTGTTGGCGCTCAACGGTTACGTGCTGTATTTGCTGCTTCGGGCGATCGCGCCCGTCGCATGAACCCACCCCGCGCAAGGGCGCTAAGGCGCGCTCCGCTTTTTGAACACGCGGGCAAAGCCCACGGATGCACCGCACAAAATGCTTGACGCAAAAAAACAGACCCAAAAGCGTACGCGGATGCGCACCGCTCCCGAATCTGCCCCCTGCGGTCTGTTATGTACGATGCGCCGTCGGCGCAAAGGTCATGTTGTTGCAAGCCGCCGCGCGGGAACTGCCGCGTGCGGGAGCGCATTGCTGCGCAGCCTGCTGTCTTCCCATGAGCGCTTCCTCTTCCGCTGCCGGATCGCCCGCCGCCTACCGGCAGGAAGGGCAGCCCGGTACTTACACAGTATAGCACAAATCGCGTCTTTTCAAAACTGTTTGAACGCACTTTTCGCAAAATTTTGCAAGGGAATTTTTACGGCGCACACCGTCAAAACACTTGACAGACACACAGCCGACGGAACACGTTCCGCCGGCTGTGCCGCATACACTTATTTTTCCGCCTTCTGATCTGCCGCGGGCGCCTCTGCGGGGGCTTCCGCCTTGCCGCTGTTGGCACGGAGCAGGTCGCGGATCTCGGTAAGGAGCTTTTCCACATTCTCGTTGTCCGCCGCGGGCGCAACGACCGGTGCGGGTGCGGGAGCGGGAGCCGCTGCGGGAGCCGCTTCTGCCGCGGGCGCCTCTGCGGGCTGCTCGTCCTTCTTTTCCATCTTCTCTTTCAGCGCCTTGCCGCCTTCACGGATGCGCTTGCCGACTTTCCGAACGATGCGGACCGCCGTAAAGATGACGATCGCGTCGATGAGGAAGGTCAGGATCGCCATGATCAGGTTGCCGTAGTTGAGCAAGATCTGCTCCTGAACAACACCGTTCACGACCGTTTCCGGACGCAGTTCGACGACCATCTCGCTGAAATTACCGCCGATGAGCAACGAAATGAGCGGTTTGATGATGTCGTTGACGACGCTGTTAACGATCGCCGTGAACGCGGCGCCGATGACCAGACCGATCGCAAGGTCGATGATGTTCCCGCGGGAAATAAACGCCTTAAAATCCTTCCAGAAACCGCCTTCTTTCTTCTTTGCGGCTTTGCGTGCCGCACGTTCCGCGCGCTTGCGGGCGCGCTTTTCTTCCTTGGTCTCCGCCTTGGCGGCGACCTTTTTCGCCTCTTCCATCGTAACTCTCCTAAAAAATATTTCACGCAAGGTCTTGCATATGATCGACCTTTGTTAAAACGAGCCGTCAAAGATACCTGTGCAGATTTTCCGCAAGGAATTTGACCACGGCATCCTCTTCGGAATACCCGATGACGCCCGTTGCGAGCGCTTTGAGCCCTTCATCCGCATTCATGACGGCATAGCTCTCGTCCGCCGCCAAAAAAAGTTCGCGGTCGTTGGGCGCATCGCCGAACACGACCAGCTTTTCCGCCCCCAAAAGCCGTTTGACGCGGAGCGCGCCTTCGCCTTTGGAAGTGCCGGCAGGCATGATCTCGCACCAATAATCGGTCTGGTACGTCTCTTGCTCGAAAATGCATTTAAGATCTTGCCGGGCACGCACGCGGGCACACAAGCCTTCCAGCTTTTCCCGTGACTCGATGCAGTTAAAGTAAAAAACTTCATCCTCGGCAAGCTCGTCATACGACGCGACGGGATGCAGACGCAGATCCCCTTCCCGACGGGAAAGATAGCGCAGCATACCGGCAGACTCCTTCCCCGCGACCCAGGAAAGACGTTCCTTTCCGTCCTTGGAAAAGGAGTATACGATCGGGTAGACCCCCTCCTCCTCGATATAGCGGCGAAGATCGGCAAGCTGTGCCCCGTCAAAATGCAGGTTGTACAGCATGCGCCGGCTCCACGGCTCCATGACGACGGCGCCGTTGTACAAGACAACGGGCAGGACCTGCCGCAACCCCCAGAGCGCCTTCGCCGCCGAATTGAGCGAACGCGCCGTCGCATATGTAAAACAGAGCCCCGCGCCGTCGATCATTTCGTTCAGCAACCGCAAACTATAAGCAGAGATCCTTTCTGCTGCCGTAAGCAGGGTTCCGTCCAGGTCGGATACAAAGAGAGTCTTCAAATTCATGCCCCCTGCCTTGATTCTCTTTATAATATAGCACAAGGGATCAAAAAATGCAAGAAGAATTGCAGCCATAAAGAAAACAGCCCCGAAAAACGCTTCCGAAGCTGTTTTTAACGCGGTTTATTGCCGATTTTCCGCCAATAGAGCGGCTAAAAGCGCCGTTTTGAACGCAGAACTCTCCCCATACGGGCGAGGCACGCCGCCGCCTGCCGAAAGATCCGCCCGCGCGGCGCCGTTTTCCAACAGCACGACCCGATGCGCGAGCATGCACGCCTCTTCCGCATCGTGCGTGACGAACACGACCGTCGGGCGCTTTTCTTCCCACAGCGCGCAAAACAATCCGATCAAACGAATCTTGAGCGCCGTATCCAAGGAGGAAAAGGGCTCGTCCATCAAAAACAACTCCGCGGGATGCACGAACGCGCGGGCGATCGCAACGCGCTGCGCCTGCCCGCCCGAAAGCTCGGCGGGATAGGCGCGCCGCTTTTCCGCGAGCCCGACGCGCGAAAGCATGTCGGCGATCTTCTTCTCGTCCTTGCAAACGAGGCGCAAATTCCCCTCGACCGTCAGGTTGGGAACGAGGCGGGGCTGCTGAAAGATGTACGAACACCGCATGCCCTGCGGCGAAACGCTCCCCTCGTAGGAAGCCGTTCCCGCAAGGATGTTCAAAAGCGTTGTTTTTCCGCACCCGGAAGGACCCAAAAGGCAGGTGATCTTCCCCTCTTCGACGGACAGACAAAAATCCTTGTAGACGGTCAGGTCGCCGTAGCGTTTGGTGACGTTTTTGAGTTCGATCATGCAACGTCCCCCTCCCGCCAGCGGCGGGTGATGCGCGGCAAGAAGCCGAGCGCAAATTCAAAAAGCCCTCCCGCAAGCAGCGCAACGAGCGTCAGCGCGAACATGCGCGCAACGGAAACGGGATCGGGATAACTGCTTGCATCCTGCAGCATCCAACCCAACGAATCGTAGGTATGCGCCAGGATCTCCGCCGAAACGGCGACTTTGATCGACAAAGAAAAATTCGGACCCGCCTGCGCCAACAGCGAAGGCAGTACCTGCGGTACGGCAATGCGAAAGATGCGGTCTGTGCGCGAGAGGCGATACACGTCCGCCATTTCCAAAAGTTTTGGATCGATGGCGCGGTAAGCGGTCGACAGCTGCGCATACGAAACGGGAAAAAGCATCAAAAAGGTGACGATGACGGGCACGGTATGCGGCGTGGACCAAAGCATCAGCATGAGCGTCACCGCCAGCGTGGGGACCGTGCGCAGCACCGCGACGAACGGCGCGAGGAAGGCGCGGCATTTTCCGCTCAACGCCCCCAGCGCCACGCCCGCCACGGCGCAGGCATACGCCAACAGCCACCCCTCCGCCGCGCGCAGCAGCGTCAGCGCAAAGGAGTGCCAAAAGAACCCCTCGGTGAGGAGTTCTCCGAAGCGGCGCAGCGTCTCCCAAAAGGAGGGCAAAACATAATCGTTGGCGACCACCACATAAGCGATGAGCCACGCCGCCCACATGACGGCGACGGCAAGCAGCGAAAACAGAACGTTGCACGCCTTGCTCGCCCAAAACGAACGCAGCTTTTCACTCATGCGGCATCGGCAGACGGCGTATAGAAGAACGCGTCGGAAGCGGAAAACGTTTTGCCGGAAGCTTCCGACAATTCCGCCAACAGATCGTTGACGCGCGTTTTGATGGCAGCCGCCGCTTCAAAACGGATGGCGCAGCGCTCCAAAACCTGCGCCGTCAAATCGGTCTCGGCAAAGGTAGGCGCCGTGCCCTCTTTTTCAAAGTGATCCACCACGGCGTTATACAGCGTTTCGGCAGGCGCGGTCTTGATCCACTCCGCGTTGGCAACCACCGCCGCGGTAAACGCTTCTACGAAAGCGGGAGAGCTTTCGATGAGCTCCGTACGAGCCACCAACACCGCCTGCGGATACCCTTCATCGCCGTACAGCGCCTGCATGTCGCCCGCCACAAACAAATTTCCTCCGCTCGTCTTTTTGTTGACGGCAGGCTCCGCCGCGATCATGAGATCGAAATTTGCCGAAGGAACGATCTCGGCGCCCGTCGCGGAATACAGGTAGGCTTTGTCCGTCGTGTTGGTCTCGTTCCTGTCCTGCCGCACTTCAAACTCCACGCCGTACTTGGCGAGCACGGTGCGCAAGATGTACCCGACAAAATTATCCAGCTGCAAACAGCCGATCTTTTTCCCTTTGAACAGTTCCGCCGCGTTTTCGGAAGTGATCTGCATCTGCCCGTCCTTGGCAAGAACGTAAATATTGCCGTGCGTGACCGCACCGAGCATCTGATACCGCTCCCCGGTGCCCAACATGGACGCCGCCGCGTTGACGGGCAACACGGCGATCGCCGCCGCGGGATCTTCCCCTCCGACATACGCCTGGATCGTCGACGCATCGACGACGTTGTATCGGAGAGTATACTTGGTTGTCTCCTCCCCTTCGTTGAGCGTAAACGACTTTTCCTCGCTCATAAGCTGCGCCATCGAAAGCGCAGGCGCGCCGTCGGGCATATAGACTTCCAATTCCACATTGCTCTCGCTCGGGGTCTCGCCGCCGCCTTCGTTTTCGCCTTGCTCGTTGCCGCCCTCCCCGCACGCCGTAAAGGCGAACGCGGCGGCAGCCAGCAAACACAGGGCCAACAGGCTCACCAG
>CALWBR010000030.1 GCA_944376145.1 uncultured Clostridia bacterium
GAAACAGTTCCGCTTCCAGCCCCGCGCACGCCTCGGCAAGAGACCCCGGGATGCATTCGCTCGCGAGCAGCAACAGCCCGTAACGGCTCTGCTCCCGTGCGCCGCGGATGCGCGCGGCAAGCTGTGCAGCCGATTCGTTCACGGTATGGAGCGCGACCGGCTCCGCCGCAAGACGATGCAAATTGGTGCGGAAACGGTACAGCGCCGTCCGTTCTCCCCCGCCCGACAGGCACAACACGTCGCGCACGATGCCGCGCACGCTCTCGTTGCCGCGGAAACGGGAAATACCGCACTCGAACACGATCTGTTTGGGAAGGTCGCAGGAGAGAAGCTCCAAAGACCGGCTGCCGCCGAACCAGACAAGTTCCGCCCCGCCCGTACGGAACGCCACATGCAAGGACCCTTCTTTGAGCCGATTTGCCGCCACACTGCCCGCCTCGACCGAGAACAGCGGTCTACGGTTGCCGACACCGCAGGGCTCCAAACGCTCCAGCTCCTTGGCGAACGCAAGATCCGGCACTTCGGAGGCGCAGACGGGCAGAACGGGCTGCAGCACCTCCCGCGCATACGTCTTGCGCATATACCCGATCATGGCGGCGCGCAGGGCTTCAAAATTCTCTTTGC
This sequence comes from uncultured Clostridia bacterium, assembly GCA_944376145.1. Lineage (GTDB taxonomy): Bacteria > Bacillota > Clostridia > Christensenellales > Borkfalkiaceae > Borkfalkia. Next base: position 625 of record CALWBR010000030.1, read on the forward strand.
GGACAGTCACGCCCGCCGCCTGCGCATGCCCGCCGAACGATTCGAGATACGGCGCACAGGCGCGCAGCGCGTCGTAAACATTGACGTTCTCCACCGTACGCGCCGAGCCCTTCAGCATGCCGTCCTTTTCGGCAAAGAGGACGACGGGACGGTTGAACTCCTCCGCCAGGCGCGCCGCGACAATGCCGATCAGCCCCTGGCTCCAATCCTCGCCGCACAGCAAGATCGCCTCGTCATAGGCGCCGCGCTCGGCAAGTTTCGCACGCGCGCTTTTATACACTTCGTCGCACACCTGCTGGCGCTCCGCATTGAATGCATGCAGACGCACGGCAAGGTCGTACACTTCCTTTTCGTCCTCGCTCGTCAAAAGGCGCAGGGCGCAGTTCGCATCCCCCATCCGCCCCGCCGCGTTGATGCGCGGCGCAACGGTGAAAGCCAGCGTTTGCGCGTCCGCCTCCTCTTTTTTGGAAGCGAGCAGATAACGGATCGCCGCACGAGGCGCAGTGTTGATGCGCCGCAGCCCTTCGAAAACGATATCCCTGTTTTCCCCCGTGAGCGGCACGCTGTCCGCCACGGTGGAGACGGCGACGATATCCAACAGGTCATAGGCGTCCTCGCCGAGCAGAGCGCAGGCGACTTTGAACGCCACGCCCGCGCCGCAGAGATTGTCATACGGGTAGTCGTCAGCGAGCTTCGGGTTGATGAGCACGCAGTCCGGCAGTTCCTCCGGCAGCTCATGATGGTCGGTGACGACCACGCGCACGCCGCGGGAGCGGATGTATTCCACTTCCGCCCGATTGGAGACGCCGCAGTCGACCGTAACGATCAGATCGGGAGCATACTCGTCGATGATCTTTTCCAGCGAGGGAACGGACATGCCGTACCCCTCCGCGCGCTCGGGCACATGCGCGACCGCCCGCACGCCGAAACGGCGCAGCGCCGTCAAAAGCACCGCCGCCGCACCGATGCCGTCGGCATCGTAATCGCCGTAGATGGCGACCGTTCCGTCCCTTTCCTTTACCTCGTGCAAAGCGTCGACAAGCGCACGCATGCCGCGCATGAGAAAGGGCGAAAGAAAATTCTTTTCGGACGGGTTTAAAAAGAGCTTCGCTTTTTCGGGCGTATCCGCACCGCGGGCAAACAGGAGCTCCGCCATGCGTTCGCGGACGCCGCATACGGACGCGATCGCGCGGACGCGCTCCCGCTCTTCTGCGGTAAATTCATATTCCGGAACGATCTTTTTCATGCTGCCCTCCCGTCACGCCGACGCCCATAAGAAAACAAAGGGCGAGAGCCGTTGCGCCCCCGCCTTTGATACCTTGTTACAGCCGGGGGAAACGCCCCTGCCTGCCTTATTCCATGCTTGCGGGTTGCTGTTCTGCGACCGCCTTTTCGCGCTTTTTACGCTCCTTCGCCGAAACGTAATCGTACCGCGAACGCTCCGCACGGCGCTTATCCGACCCCGCCTTGATACAGGCAAAGAGCGAAGGCGCGACCAGGAGCGAAGAACATACGGAGACGATGAGCGCGAGCAGCCCGCCGACCATGGCGAAAGCGAGGTCTGCGCCGAGCAGCGTACCGATGACGCCGACAAGGACGACCGCCACCGCCAACGCGACGGCAAACCCGAACACATTGCGTTTGCTCCCTTTTACGGACGCTGCCACCGCCTCCTGCGCGGGCACATCCTTCATTGCCTCGTCACGGAGATCGCTGCGCATCCTGCCGAAAACGTACAGGTTGAAGAAGAGGGAGACCAACAGCGAGAACGCCGCCACCGCGAGGAGCGTGACCCCCATCGGGATGCGGAAAAGCGCAACGAGCGCGAGCGTGAGCAATACGTCGTGCACGCCGGCGACCAGCACCGCGACCCCCATGCCGGGACGGAAGCGGATCGCCGCATACACGCAGGCGATCACGAGCACGACCGCGCCCGCGACGGCGGCACGCCAGGCGTACTGCGAATAGAAGCTGTTTACCGTCTGCACATAGGAGACGGGGATGCCGAACTGGGTGATCGCGCCGATGTTGGCGATCTCATCCGTGCCGAGCGCGGCGATCGACGCCGAAAGCCCGTCGGTGAGCGCCTGCAGCTGCTCTTCGGTATAGGCATCCGCCTCCGCGGCGATGACAAACTCGCAGGCGTCGTTAAAGCCGGAAGTCTCGCTGCGGTAATTGACGGCGAGCACGCTGTAGCCCTCGCCCTCGATATACTCTTTGCAGTGCCCGGTGAGCGTATCCCTTTCCTCATCCGTAAGCAGGGAGAGGTAGCCGCTCACTTCTACGGACGTTTTGTCCTGCACGGTGGAATCTTTTGCAAAGCCGAGAAGCCCGAACACGACGGCGCCCGCAATGATGAGCACGAGGCTGACGGCAAGACCGACGATCAGATTCTTTTTCGAAATGAGCTTACTCATCGTCTTCCGCCTCCTCTCTCTTGAAACTGCAGAACGCGATCTTGTTCTTCGGCTGCGCCATAAACATATACAGATAGAAGCGCGTGATGAGCAGCGTGCACAGCGCCGAAAGCACGGTACCGATCAAAAAGATCAGCGCCATGAACGAGACCGTACCCGTGGACACGAGCCAAAGCACGAGCGCGGCAAGCGCCAGCACGATGTGTGCGTCGATGGTGAGAGCAAGGCTCTTTTTGAACCCGGACTTGATGGACGCGGTGAGCGTTTTGCCCGATTCGAATTCGCTGCGGATATTCCGATACGCGTAGTAACTGAACCCGCACATGACCGCCGCCGAAAGCACGATCATGAGCACGCCGCCGAGATCCACGACAATGCCGCCGATCAGCGAAATGCACAACAACAGCGCCAAAAGCCAGGTGAGGAAGCCGTACGTGAACGCCAGCCCCATGCCCTTGAACTTGATCAGCGATACGATGATCGCGGCAAGGAACAGCACGCCGACGGCAACGGCGACCCAAAG
>CALWBR010000031.1 GCA_944376145.1 uncultured Clostridia bacterium
ATGTTTATCAGAACTTAATATCAAGAGAAACGATGGATTACTCTCCCGGAATGAAAAACGCCGTGTATGCAATGGCAGACATACAATTTTTTATAGATTCACTGTCTGCTTTGTGAGGCTTGTTTTGAATTCTTTATGCAAGGTTCTATCGGTATGAAATTTTCGGAACATGCGCTCACGGATAGGAGCTACCAGAAGAAAACATTCAGTACATTATATAAAAAAGGAGGATAAAATGATGAGTTTGCGTAAGAAAGCTGTGTTCATATTGTTAGGCGTGTTCATTATATGTGTAATTGTTTTGTTTGTGATGATGAATTCTATTCAAGAGGTTTCAGCAGAGCAATCAAAAGCCAAAACGGATATAGAGAAAACATCAATGGGGCTTTTAAATGTAGAAGGGAAGAATGATGGGGCAGTGGAGTTGTCCAAAGGTAGAAATGGAGTTGGAACCAATGGGATTACGAGTATTTATTATATTGAAAACGCCGATTATTTTTTTGCCGGACCACAACATGCACCTAATTTAGAGAGTGATAATTTTTTAGGAACGTGTACAACAGTAGCTGTTCAGGTGTTATTAGGGTACCACAATTACTATTCTGACAGGCGATTGATTCCGGAAATGAGCAAAGACGGGGAAAGATTTTTAAGTGAAAATTACGGAGACTTAAATTTATATCCAAGTTTATTACCGTATTTTAATTCTGAGCCGGTTCGTGAGAGTTTTGGCACATTAGATACGGTTTTTTATGAAATATTTGACAGAGCCAATGGCGGAACAATTTTGGGACAGACAATAGGTCATGTAAAAAATGGAGCAATATCTTTTTTAAGTGAATATGCAGGAACGATTGATTGGGAACTATCATCCGGTTTGTATTCGGCAAACGAAGTTAAAGCGGATCTTGATGAGGGGAGACCGGTCGTTTTGGGATTGGACTTTTTAAAAACTGGTAGTGCGCATGTGATGGTTGCATATGGTTACGCTGTAAAAGACGGGGTGTTTGGTTATATAGCACATTTTGGGCGTGAAAATTCTAAAACACAAATGTGGGTTCCGGCAAGCAATATTGGTTATCAAATCCGCATGAACGTCAGCCATGAACATGATTTTACAAACACCGGCATGATCAAGAACAATACATATCGGACTCTCGAATGTGATACGTGCGGCTGCGGTAAAGCGGTGGCGGTGTTCGCCGGCGGAGACGGGGAGGGAAGCCCGTTTTTGATCAGCAACGAAGAGCAGTTCCGGAGTATTGCCTATGCGTACCGCTATGTAAATGTTCCGCACATGGGGCATGTGAAAAAAATAAACTATTCCTTCAAGCTCACAAACGACATAACCCTTACGGGCGATTGGCAGCCGTTCGGGTACGAATTTACGGGAAGGTTTGACGGGGACGGGCATTCGATCACGTACAGCATGGTTTTGGATCAGGGAGATATAAATGCGTCAAAGTATCAAGGGTTGTTCGGTTTTGTGACGGGCGGCGAGATCAAAGACCTGGAGTTAAAAAATTGTTCCATTACGATGCAAGATCTGAACACGCAATTGCAAAGCAGCAGCCACGTCCTCGTAGGGCTTTTGGCAGGGTCGGTGTTTGAAACGGGCGGCGTACATTCCGTTACGGTCACCAACCCCACGGTCAACGTCAACATACAAAATTGCTTCGCCGGTTGTTTGGCGGGCTCGCTCACCCGCACGCGCGTGCAAGATTGCGCCGTAAACGGCGGGTATATCACCTCTTACAACGGCGCGGTCGGCGGCATGGCGGGGTTCGGCGAGATCAATTATTTTTCCGGCGGGCGCTGTGCGACGGTGATCACGAAAAAGAATTACGCAGAAGGCGATCAGGTCGGGCCGATCGTAGGAAATTCGCAAAGCACCTCTACGGTGGAAGACGCTTCCACGATCTATCGGGAAGGGGCGTGCGTCGCCGCGGGAACGCTGATCACGCTTGCGGACGGAACGCAAAAACCCGTCGAAGAGCTGACGGGGAACGAGTTGCTGTTGGTTTGGAACTTTGAAACGGGTACCTTTGACAGTGCGCCGATCCTGTTTATAGACAGCGATGCGCCGCGGGAGTATCCCGTGATCGTATTGGCGTTTTCAGACGGAACGCAGGTAAGCGTGATCTCCGAGCACGGGTTTTGGGACGTAACGCTGAGCGAATACGTCTACTTGGATCAAAATGCAGCCGCGTACGTCGGGCATTGGTTCAGCAAGCAAACGGCGGAAGGCGGGCTTGCCAACGTGCAGCTGACGGGGGTCACGATCCAAACGGAAGCCGCCACGGCGTACAGCCCCGTTACGGAAGGGCATTTGTGCTATTTCGTGAACGGGATGCTTTCGATGCCGGGCGGGATCGAAGGATTGTTCAACTTCTTTGCGGTCGATCCCGAAGAGATGCGGTACGATGCGGAGGCAAAGGCGGCAGACATTGCGCAATACGGGCTGTACACCTACGAAGAGTTTGCGGCGGAATACCCCGTAACGGAAGCCGTGTTCGATGCGTTCAACGCGCAATACTTTAAAGTCGCTTTCGGCAAAGGGCTTTTGACGGAGCAGCGGCTGCAATATCTCCTTACCCGTTATGCGGATGATCTCGGGCAGATCGCGTAAAAGGCTCTTAAAACAAACCAAACGGCAGGCGGCGGACCAAAGTCCGCCGCCTCGTGTTATGCTTGTTCGATCTTGACGCAGACGCCCGTCACGGCGTCCTGGAACATCATCCAATACCCCTTGCCGCCGAGGTCGAAGACCGAAAGCGGCAGGTACGAGCACCATTTTTTCAGCGCTTCGGGAGGGTCGCCCTTTTTTTGGGCGGGCACCCCGTAGCAAATATATTTGACGCGCCCTTCTTCGCTCACGGTGCCGACGACGTAATATTTCCCCTCCGCAAACTCGATCTTCGCCCAGCGCGAGGAGGGGATGCTCTTTGCCAGTTCTTCCTCGGCGGGGTGTGCGGCGAACATGCCGTCCAGTTCGCCCTTCACCGTATCGTAATAGCCAGCTCCCGCATCCGCTCCGACGTCTTCGCTCCCTGTGCGGTAGAATAGGCTTTGAGCATTTTCATCCTCTCCAGCGTTTCGCCCGTCCGTTTGCGCTTCGCCGCAAGCGCCACCTGTCTGCGCATGGTCGTCCTCCTTTTTTGCGTCGGCAAAGGCGAAGTAATTCTCCGTTGCCACGGCTTCGTCGTCATAGGGCGGGCTGTTCTCTTCCGCTTCCGCCCGCGCCCGCCCGCCTTCCTCGGCGGGCGGGGTCTCGTCTGCCAAGGCACACATTTTTTTCAAGTCGAAGGTGTGTTCGCCGCTTGTGCCGAAGGCGACCGCCTTCGCCGTGCCGTTCACGTACACGAGCGCGCAGCCCAGTCCGTCGGTCAGTTCCAGCGCGCTGGCGCGTTTGATCGTTCCGCCCGCGGGCGAAGGCAAGTCGAACAACTCCGCCGTGCCGTGCGCGTCGCACAAAACGGCGCGGTACCGCCCCGCCGAAAGCGGCGCCAGCCCGATGGGGGAGAGCGCCGCGGTCAGCCGCCCGCCGAAGGTCTCCGCCGTCAGCAGGGCGGAGAGCGTTTTGCCGTCCGCGGCAAACCCCGCCGCAACTTGTTTCAAAATACAGATCTTTTTTATGTATTGCATGCGCGCCTCGGTCGGGCAGCCGCCCGCAAAATTTTTTTGTGGAGCCATTATACTATATTCCTTTCCGCCCGAAAATAACCGTTTTTGCCGCATCTTCGCGAAAAAGAGAAAAAAGCCGCGCCGCCCTTTTTGGGGCGTGACGGCGTTTATAAACGACAGAGAACGGTCTTGCGGTGTCGGAAGAAGATCTTGAACCGATGGGATGAAAGTATGGATTTGTTTGGAAGCGGCTCGCTGTATTTCGCGGAAGAATCCGAAAAAGACGGCGAAAAAAGTTTACATTTTACGGCGATTCGGGTATAATGTTCGGGAACGAAAGGCGCAAAAGGGCGGTTTTCGCCCTTTGCGGAAGGAGAAACAGCGTATGAACATGGCAGAAGTCATCAAAAACGAAAAAGTGCTCCGCTTTATCGATGAAAGCGCGGCACTGTGCAATCCGGACAGGATCGTGCTCATCGACGGCAGCAAAGCCCAGCGTGACGCGCTCCGTGCCGAGGCGTGCTCGACCGGCGAGATGATCAAACTCAACGAAGATTTGCTCCCCGAGTGCTACCTGCACCGCACCGCCGTCAACGACGTTGCGCGCGTGGAGGACAGGACCTTTATCTGCTGCCGCAACAAGGCGGACGCCGGTCCCATCAACTACTGGATGGACCCGCAGGAAGCGTATAAGATGGCGGGCGATATCTTCAAAGGCTCCATGCAGGGCAGAACGATGTACGTCATCCCGTACAGCATGGGCATCGTCGGCAGCGAATTTTCCAAGATCGGCATCGAATTGACGGACAGCATCTACGTCGTTCTCAACATGGAGATCATGACGCGCGTAGGGACGGACGTTCTGGACGCGCTCGGCAAGGACGGCGATTTCGTGAAGGGGTTGCACTCCAAGTGCGCGCTCGACGAAACAAAGCGCTACATCCTGCACTTCCCCGAAGACAACACCATCTGGTCGTGCAACAGCGGCTACGGCGGCAATGTTTTGCTCGGCAAAAAGTGCTTTGCGCTGCGCATCGCCTCGTATTTGGGCAAAAACGAGGGCTGGATGGCGGAGCACATGCTCATTTTGGGCTTTGAAAAGCCGGACGGCGACACCAAATACATCGCGGCGGCATTCCCCTCCGCCTGCGGCAAGACCAACCTTGCCATGCTCATCCCGCCCGAGAGCTACCGCAAAAAAGGGTATAAGATCTGGACGGTCGGCGACGACATCGCCTGGATCCGCGTGGGCGCGGACGGCAGGCTGTGGGCGATGAACCCCGAAAACGGCTTCTTCGGCGTCGCCCCCGGCACGAACGAAAAGTCCAACCCCAACGCGCTGCATACCACGCAAAAGGGCACGATCTTCACGAACGTCGTGCACAATTTGGAAAACAACACCGTCTGGTGGGAAGGGCTGGATAAGAACCCGCCCAAAAACGCCGTGGATTGGAAGGGCAACCCGTGGGACGACGCCGCAAAAGCGGCGGGCGTAAAGGGCGCGCACCCGAACAGCCGCTTTACCGCTCCCGCCAAAAACTGCCCCTGCATCAGCAAGGCGTTCGACGACCCGAAGGGCGTGCCCCTGTCCGCGATCGTGTTCGGCGGCAGGCGCGCGAAGACGGCGCCGCTGGTGTACCAGAGCAAGAGCTGGGATAACGGCGTGTTCGTCGGCTCCATCATGGCGAGCGAAACGACGGCAGCCGCGACCGGCGCGGTCGGCGTGGTTCGCCGCGACCCGATGGCGATGCGTCCCTTCTGCGGCTACCACATGGGCGATTACTTCGCGCATTGGATCGAAATGGGCAAAAAGGTGAAAAACCCGCCCAAGATCTTCAACGTCAACTGGTTCCGCCTCGATGACGAGGGCAACTTCCTCTGGCCCGGCTTCGGCGAGAACATGCGCGTTTTGGAGTGGATCGTCAAGCGCTGCGAAGGCACGGTCGGCGCGGTGGAAACGCCCATCGGCTATGTTCCCGACGTCAAAGACATCGACCTTGCGGGCAGCGGCGTGAGCGAGGAGACGCTCAAAGAATTGCTCACCGTCGATAAAGAGACGTGGAAAAAGGAAGCGGACGGCATCGAGGAGTTCTACAAGCAGTTCGGCGACAGGCTCCCCGCGGAGCTTTCCGCAGAGCTTGCGCAGCTCAAAGCCAACCTCGCCAAGTGAGCGTATCGTCAGTAAAAACAGGGGCGGCAGCGGATCATTCCGCAGCCGCCCCTTCGCCGTGCCCCGGCGGGTTCATACGATAATGTTTTCCAAAAGCAGGTAGTCGAAGTCGACCCCTTCCACAAAGTCGCGCCGCAAAAAGCGCACGTGGTTGAATTTGGCAAAGTTGAAAATGTGCGTCTTCAACAGCACGGGCGTGGCGCAGTCCAGCTCGCGGCAGATATCGAACAGATAGGTCAAAAAGTGCGAATAGGTCAACTTTTCTTCCCCTTCGTATACGAATTGGCGCACGATCTTGCCGTCTTTTACAAGTTTTGCCCAGATGCGGAACATAAAATCACCTCGCGTACGCTACGAGTATAGCGAAATTTCGCGGGAAAGTAAAATATAATTGACTTCTTTGCGCAAGAAAGTTAAAATGTAGCTGTTCCGCGGGGGCAGGACCGCCGCGGGAAGGGGAGTACCGTGATGAACAAATTGGAAACAGACATCCTGAAGATCCTGCAGGAGGATTGCCGCATCGCGCCCGCGCAGGTCGCCGTCATGCTCGGCAAGGAGGAGGCGCAGGTCATTGCCGCCATCGAGGAGCTGGAGCGCCGCGGCGTGATCGTCAAATACACCGCCATCCTCAACAGCGAAGTGATGGAGGACGAGCTCGTACAGGCGCTCATCGAAGTGAAGGTCTCGCCGCAAAAATCCAGCGGGTTCGACGCCATCGCCGAGGAGATCTACCGCTTTGAAGAGGTCACCAGCTGTTATTTGATGAGCGGCGGGTTCGACCTTGCCGTGTTTATCGAAGGCAAGAGTTTGCGCAGCGTGGCGCAGTTCGTCTCCGAGCGGCTCTCCACGCTGGACTGCGTGCTCTCGACCGCCACGCATTTCATTTTGAAAAAGTACAAAATTGAGGGGACGATCGCCGATAAAGAGGACGAGGCGCGGTCGAGGATCTCGGTGCACGCATGAAGAATTTCGTCAATACCCGTTCGGCGCATCTCAAGCCGAGCGGCATCCGCAAATTTTTTGATATCGTGTCCGAAATGAAGGACGCGATCTCTCTCGGCGTCGGCGAGCCGGATTTTATCACTCCGTGGAACATCCGTGACGCCGCCGTGCGCAGCATCCGCCGCGGGTATACGCAGTACACGGGCAACCGCGGGCTGCCCGCCCTGCGCGAGGCGATCGCCCGCTACGTCAAGGAGCGCTTCGGGGTGGAGTACTCTCCCGAGCACATCATCATCACCGTCGGCGCGAGCGAAGGCATCGACTTGGTCATGCGCGCCGTCTGCGAGGCGGGGGACGAGATCCTCGTGCCCGACCCCGGGTACGTTTCGTACATGCCCTGCGTGCAGCTTTCGGGCGGCACGCCCGTGCCCGTGCCCTGCCGGCAGGAGAACGGTTTCATCCTCACGCCCGAGGCGCTGGAAGCGGCGATCACCCCCAAAACAAAGGCGCTCGTGCTGCCGTACCCCAACAACCCGACGGGCGGCATCATGACGCGCGCGCAGCTCGAAGCGCTCGTGCCCGTCATCGTCCGGCACGATCTTTTGGTCATTTCCGACGAGATCTATGCCGAGCTCACGTACGGCGGACGGCACGTTTCGGTCGCGTCGCTGCCGGGCATGCGCGAGCGCACGGTGCTCATCAACGGGTTTTCCAAGGCATTCGCCATGACGGGTTGGCGCATCGGGTTCGTCTGCGCCCCGGAAGAGATCGACGCGGCGATGCTGAAGATCCACCAGTACACGCTTTTGTGCGCGCCGAGCGCGTCGCAGTACGCCGCGCTCGAAGGGCTCAAAGACGGGTTTACCGATAATTTTGCGGTCGTGGAGAGCATGCGCGACGAGTATGACCGCCGCCGGCGGTTCATGGTGGACTTTTTCAACAACTGCGGGCTGCGTTGCTTCGAGCCGCGGGGCGCGTTCTACGTGTATCCTTCCGTGGAGAGCACGGGCAAAACGGGCGAAGCGTTTGCCGAAGGGCTGCTGCGGGCGGAAAAAGTCGCCGTCGTCCCCGGGGACGCCTTCGGCGAGGCGGGCAAATACCACGTGCGCTGTTCGTACGCCACGTCCGTGAACAATTTGCGCGAGGCGGCGGAGCGCATCGCCCGTTACGTGAAAGAATTGCGTAAATAAGCGTAAAAACTTGTAATTTTGCCTCCCTTTGCGTGCGGAACTTGACAAAACCGCGCAAAAGGAGTATACTATCGCTGTCGGTCAAAAGAGAAGTGGTTCCGCAAAACGCTGCGGAATCACTCTTTTGCACATTGCAAGGTTGCGCCGGCAAAAGATCAGAACGTTTTAAGAAAGAAGTGAGGGTAAGATCATGGCGGAAGAATTCATCATGACGCAGGAAGGCTACGACGAGGCGGTGGAGCGCCTCCGCTACCTGCAGACGGAAAAGAAGAAGGAGATCACCGAGCGCATCAAAGTGGCGCGCGGCTTCGGCGACCTCTCCGAAAACGCCGAATACGACGCGGCAAAGAACGAGGAGGCGCTCAACGAGAGCGAGATCCGCGAGCTGGAGAACAAGATCAAGAATGCGAAGATCATGAAGGAGAGCGAGGACAACAGCAAAGTGCATTTCGGCAACGTTGTCACCCTCTACGACTGTGACCTCGAGGAGACGGTCACGTACAAGATCATGGGCTCCACCGAGGCGGACCCCGATAAGAACATCGTCTCCATCGATTCTCCCATCGGGCAGGCGCTGGTCGGCGCGCGCGCGGGCGACAAGGTCACCGTGCACGCCCCCAACGGCTACGATTACGACGTGGAGATCCGGGAGATCCGATAAAGCACCCGCGGAAAGGGTCGGCAAAACGCTTTCCGCATACAGAGGGGAAGGGGCGCGGCGGCGCTTGCGCCTTTTCCGAAAGATCCTGAAAGCGCCGCCCTTCCGAGGGCGGCGGGAATGGACAACGGCAAACGGGCGGGGCAGTCCGCACACGAGGGACCATGGACGCAAAGATCACAAAAAAGAGGCTCGGGCATCAACTTTCTTATGACTGGATCAAGATCGCAGGCTGCTGTATCCTTGCGGTCGTGCTTTTGCTGTTGGTGTTTACGACGATCGGTACGCGCCCGACAAGCGGACAGACGTTCGATTTTTATACCCTGTACGACGTTCGCTATATGGGCACGCTCGGCTCGCTGGAAAAGCTCAAAAACCGCGGCGCGCTCTCCTACGATATCCAAAAACTGAACACGTACGAGGTCACCAGATCGGGGTATGAAGACATGATCCTCACCACCCGCTTTTCCGCGGGCGAAGGGGACGTGATCATCAGTTCCGACGTCGGCGACCGCTATGCGGAGGACGGGTCGGGCACGCTCACGGAACTGTCCGGGCTGAAGGAGTTCCTCGTCGGCTACTACGGCAACTGCTATTGGCTGGGCACGGACGGGCAGCCGCTGCGCAATGAGGAGACAGGGCAGGTCACGCTCTCCAATTACTTTGCCGATTGCGCCGCCTATCTGGACCGCTTTTTCCCCGGGGCGGGGTATGAAGAAAAGGTCTCCGCCGGGCAGGTGTTGGACGAGGAAGCCGCGCTTGCCATTGGTTTAGACGAAGAGGCGGCGGAACGGAGTTTCCGCTCGCGCCAGGAGGGGGACAAGCGGTTCAAAAGCGAGGAGCAGAAGGCGCAGGGCATCGAAGACGAAAAAACGCGCCTCACATCGCTGCGCGCCGCGTTCGTAAAGGTTTGGAATTCCGTTCAAACGGGCGGCGCGATCCGCGTCAACGACCTTTCGTTCGTCTACGACGTGAACGGCGACGGCAAGATCGCCGAAGACGGTTCGGAACGGTACGATCTGTCGTTTGCGTTTGATATCAGCGGTTTGCAGGACATCACCGAACTGGTCGCCTACGACGCGGCGGGTTCGCGCGCGGGGCTGAGTTTGTGCGTGCTCACCAACGGCTCCTATTCGGAGGAGGATTTGCGCTACGAGCCGTTCACCCTGCTCGCCTACTTGGTGGAAGAATACAACGGCGAAGGGGGCTGGACGAAGTACAACGCGCCCGCAGAGGAGGAAGCATGAAGCTGCACATCTGCGACGCGCTCGCCGCTTACAAAAAAAAGGCGCCGGCACGCATGCACATGCCGGGGCACAAGGCGAACAAGCGGGCGTTCCCGCTGTTCAAGGACGCCGCGCTGGATATCACCGAACTCTCCTTTTCGGACAGTCTTGACAGCCCGGGCGGCATCCTTGCGCGCGCCCAGGAAGACATCGCCGCTCTTGTCGGCGCAAAGCACAGCTATATTCTGACGGACGGCTCTACGGCGGGCGTCTACGCCATGTTGTATGCAGTACGCAAGCGGGGCGGCAAAGTCGCGATCGCGCGGTCTTCGCACCGAAGCGTATACAACGCATGCGCGCTGCTCGGGGTGGAGCCGTATATTTTACAGAACAACGAACGCGACGGCGTGCTGCTTCCGCCCGTTGCGGCGGATATCGAAGCGGCGCTCGCGCGCGAACCGCGCATCGGGGCGGTGCTGCTCACCTCGCCCGATTATTACGGGAACACGGCGGATCTTGCCGCCGTGCAGGCGCTCTGCCGCCGCAGCAACAAACTGCTGCTGGTAGACGGCGCGCACGGCGCGTACCTGTGTTTCGACCCGGATATGCGCGCGGAATACGCGGGCGGCTATGCGGATGCCTGGGTAGACGGGTCGCACAAGACCATGCCCACGCTCACGCAGGGCGCGCTTTTGCACGTGCGGGACGAGAGCCTTTGCGCCGCCGTCGAAGAGGGATTGGAGCTTTTCCGCACGTCCAGCCCGTCGTACCCGATCATGGCGTCGGTGGAGTACGGGGTCAAATATCTTGCCGAACACGGCGCCGCGCTCATCGACGCGGTCAAGCGCGAGCTTGCCTTTGTGCGAGCGCGGCTCGTCAAACGGGGGCTGCGTTCGTACGGCGGTAGCAAAACGCTCGTGCTTGCGGTCGATTTCGGCGGGGCGGGCATCGCGCCCGCCGCGGCGTATGCCGAATTGGAGAAGCGGGGCGTGTACGCGGAGCTGTACGACAGCCGCTACGTGCTGTTTTATCTTTCGCCGCTGACGGCGCCTTCCGCCATCGCGCGCATGGAGCGCGCCGTGCGCGCCGTGGCGCGCAGCCGCGCCCTGCGCGGCACGTATACCGCCGCCGAGGAGCTGCCGCCCGCCGGGGCGCGCAAATTCAGCTTCCTTGCGGCGCGGTCCATGCCGTACGAAGAGCTGCCGCCGCTACAGGCGGTCGGGCGCGTGTGCGCGCGCAACGCGGGCGTGTCTCCGCCCTGTTACCCGGTGGCGGTCGCGGGCGAACAGCTCACGCAGCAGGGCGCGGAGCTTTTGGCTGCGGCAAAGCATACCTTCGGCTTGCGCGAAGGAAAGGTCGCCGTCGTGAACATCGGCGGCAAAAAGGAGCGGGAATGAGCGGCAAATTCATCGCCTTCGAGGGCTGTGAGGGCGCGGGCAAATCCACGCAGATGCGCCTGCTCTCCGAATATCTGCAAAAGCGCGGCGTATCGCACGTCGTCACGCGCGAACCGGGCGGCGGAGAGATCTCCGAAGCGATCCGGAAGGTGATCCTGAACGGCAAGTTCACCGCCATGACGGACGAATGCGAGGCGCTGCTGTATGCCGCGGCGCGCGTGCAGCATCTTGCCGATACCGTTGCGCCTGCCCTCGAACGCGGGCAGCTCGTGCTGTGCGATCGGTACATCTTCTCTTCGTACGCTTACCAGGGCGGCGGCAGGGGGCTGCCCCGTGCCTTTTTAGAGGCGATCAACAGCTACGCGTTGGAGCATTTTATGCCGGACGTAACGCTGTTTTTAGACATTCCGCCCGCGCTCGCGTTCGACCGCAAGCACGGCGTGGATGAAAGCGACCGCATGGAATGTGCCGGGGAAGGGTTCCATGCCAGGGTGTACGCGGCGTACAAAGCGCTGCTTAAAGAATACCCCGGCAAGTTCGTCGCGGTGGATTGCTCGGGTACGAAATTCGAAACGAGCGCAAAGATCGCGGCAATGTTGGAGGAGAGGGGGCTCATCCCCCGCGGATAATGGATATTTTTCTGCGCAGCAAGGCATATAAGATCGTCGCGGGGGATGCGGCGCAAGGGCGGCTTTCGCATGCCTATTTGCTGCTGTGCCCGGATGCGGCAAGCCTGGGCGGGTACCTGCGCGAGCTGGCGGCGCTCATCCTCGGCAGCGGGGCGCAGGGGCAGGAGCGGGAACGCATCGCGCGCCTTGTCGCGCAGGACCGGTATCCGGATTGCCGTTTCTTTCCCGCCCCCGGTGAAAAATGCGGCGTGGCGGAGGTCAAGGAGCTGCTCGGCGCGTGTTATACCAAACCGGTCGAAAACGCACGCAAAGTGTTTGTGCTCGGCGCCGTGCACGAGATGCTCGCCGCGGCGCAAAACAAACTTTTGAAGGCGCTGGAAGAGCCGCCCGCGGGCGTTGTGTTTTTATTGGGCGCGGCAAACGAGTACGCGGTGCTCTCCACCGTCCGTTCGCGCGCGAAAAAATTGGAACTGCATTCGTACCCCGAAGCGGAGATCGAGGCGTACATCCGCGCAAAATACCCCGCCTGCCCCGATCCCGCGCAGCTTGCCGCGCTTTCGGGCGGACTGCCCGGCAGGGCAGACGAGCTCGTTGCCGGCGGGTCGGTCGCCGCCGAGGAGGAACAGCTTTTGCGGCTTGTTTTTGACCTCACGGAAGAGGCGATCCCTGTGTGCGCGCGCCGTTATACGGGGCGGGAGGAGGCGCTGCGCGCGCTTTCGCTGCTGCGGCTGCTGTTTCGCGATATGCTCATGTTGCGGTTGGGGCGGGAGGATCTGCTCCTTTTCGGCGGAGACAGGCGGCGGCTTTCTGCGGCGGCGGGGCGCTATTCCGAACGCGCGCTCGTCCGCGCACAGGAGCGCATCGGGGAGTGTGAGCGCGGCTTGCGCTTTAACGCCGCGGCGGCGGCGAGCATGGAAGCCTTGTTCCATGGAATTTTGGAGGACAAATGAACGTAATCGGGATCAAATTTAAAGACGGCGGAAAAGTTTATTATTTTGCGCCGGGCGAAGGCGCGGAATACGCGGAAAACATGGAAGTCATCGTGGAGACGGGCAAAGGGGCAGAGTTCGCGTATGTCGCGTTCCTTCCGCGCGAGGTGGAGGAGAGCGAGGTGACGCAGCCGCTGCGCCCCGTTTTGCGCATCGCCACCGATAAGGACCGTGAAGTGCGCAAAAAGAATTTGGAGCGCCGCCCCGAAGCCATCCGCACCGCGCAGGAAAAGGCGAACAAATACGAACTGCCCATGAAGATCATAGACTGCGAATTCGCTTTTGACGGCAGCAAAGTGCTCTTCTTCTTTTCGGCGGAGAACCGGGTGGACTTCCGCGAGCTCGTGCGCGACCTTGCGGGCACGTTCCGCAGCCGCATCGAATTGCGGCAGGTCGGCGCAAGAGACGAGGTGCGCCTGTTGGGCGGCATCGGACCCTGCGGCAGGGAGTGCTGCTGCGTCGGCGCCATGCAGGATTTTTGCAAAGTGTCCATCAAGATGGCGAAGGTGCAGGGGCTCTCTCTCAATCCCGGCAAGATCAGCGGGCTGTGCGGCAGGCTGATGTGCTGCCTCAGTTACGAAAACGAGTTTTACAGCGAAGCCTATAAAAAAATGCCCAAGCTCGGCGGCGAAGTGCACACGCCCGAAGGGAAGGGGACGGTCGTTTCTACCAATATGCTGACGTCCGCCGTGCGCGTCAAGATCGAAAAGGTCGGCGTGCTCGTGTACAAGGATTTCCCGCTCGAGCAGCTCCGCTTCCGCGGGAAGGGCGCCGCGGCGGAACCTGTGGAGGAGGAGCCGCAGGAGGCGGCGCCTGCGGCAGAGGAAGAGGCAGCGCCCGTCAAACAGGCGCACCGCGACCGCGAGCGACCCCGCCGCAGCGAGGGCGAGCGCCCCGCGGGGGAGGAGGCGCCGACAGGGGAACACCGCAGCCGCCGCCATAAACGCGGGCGCGGAAAAAGGGGCGGAAAGGGCGGTACGCCCGAACCGCCGCAGGGCGGCAAGGGCTGATCAAAAAAATTTCTTAAAAAAATCGACCGAGCTTCTTTACTAATGCAAAAGGATATGATATAATAAAGAAGACGGAACATCCGTCCGAGAAGTATATTTGGGAGGTGGTTTATAATGGCTCATAAAATTTCCGAA
>CALWBR010000032.1 GCA_944376145.1 uncultured Clostridia bacterium
ATCAATACTTTAAAAAATAAAACAAGCCTGAAAAGTATATTTGTGACAATTTCTTGACTATATGTGCGTTGAATTTATGATTTTGATATGGTAAACTTATAGTACTAAAAGAATCGAACAGCCGCGGCTGTTCTAGTTACGGTGTAACGAGAACGACACTTGATCGTTAAAAAACGGTCTGCACTGCGGGTGTTCGGAAAAGAGGAGGGTCATGATGAGAACGGTCAAAAAGATCCTGTTTCTGCTGCTCGCTTGTTTGCTTGCCTTCGGTACGCTGACGGCATGCAAAAGCGCGGAAGAGCAGGAGGATGAAGGGCGCAAGGAGCAGGCGCGGGTACGCTTGACGTTTCTTACCCCGCTGAACGCGATCAACGAAGACACGATGCAGCAGACGGTTTATGCGTTCAATGCGGCGCATGAGGGGAAGATCCACGTTACGCTCGTGGACGACGTCGGCGACACGGCGTTGACGCAACTGGGCGCGCAAAACGAGGCGCCGGATATCGTTTCGCTGGGCGAAAAACAGTTTAAAACGGCGGTGGATTCAAAGTATCTTGCCGCGTTGGACGAGTTCGCCGCGGCGTCGGAGGCTGTGGAGCTGAACGACATTTGGGCAAGCTCGGTCGATCGTTTCCGCTATGACAGCGAAAGCGGGAAGACGGGCGAAGGCTCGCCTTTGTATGCGCTCCCTGCCGAAAACAATCCCGTCGTCGTCTATTACAACGTCGATTGGTTTGAGCGCGAAGGCATCAACATCATTTCGATAGCGGAAGACGAATTGCCCGACGGATATTTGCCGCACGGGTATTACGAGTATACGGACGCGAACAAGCCGTCCGGCGCGGAATGGACGAAGACCGAAGGCGTATACCGCGTGTTCAACAACCGGATCCCGATGAATTGGGACGAGGTCATGCAGCTCGGCAAGATATTTGTCGATATCAAGGCGGACAACGACCCGAACAACAAGTACGGGTTCATGTCCGAGTGGTGGTTCTCGTGGGGTTGGTCGGTCGGCGGCGATTGCATCCAGCTCGGCTTTACGGACGGCGTGAACAGCCAGGCGGGCAGCGTGCAGGCGGATAAATACGGATTTTCGCTCAACGACCAAGGCAAAAACATCCTTGTCACGAAGGACGCGACCGTCAACGGAACGCCGTACAGCGCGGGCGACATCCTCTCCTACAAAGACAGGACGTATGTTGAAGATCATGCAAGCGATGCGGAAATTTCCGCGCTGCTTGCCGACGACACGCTCTATGACGGGCTTCCCTCCATGCGCGATGCGTTTGAGGCGTTTTTGAATATTTCCATGACGACCGGCACGCGCGTCGCGCCCAAGCCGAGCGAACTCTCCGGCACCGATTACAACGCGATGTTCGGCAACGAGCAGATCGCGATGCTCGCGCAGGATACCTTCGCGTCGTATACGCTCGGCGACTATGCGGAAGGGTACTTCGAATGGGATGTCGCGCCCATGCCGCAATATAGGGAATACAACGCGGACGGGACGCTGAAAAAGGTGAACGAAACAGCCGTTACGGGCAAAAAGGCGACGCACAGCGTGCTTTCGTGCTATGCGGTCTCCGCCTATTCTTCGCACAAGGAAGAGGCATGGACGTTTATCGAATATTTGTTGAGCGATACCGTGCAGGAAGAGATCGCCGACCTCGGCTCTCCCGCGGGCGTTCCCACCGTGATCAGCGTGGCAAGCAGCGGCGCCTATCTGAACACGGACGCGCCGAATACGCCCGCGAACAAGGCGGTGCTTTTGGAGGCGGCAGGCTATGCGCTGCCCGGCGACTGGTCTTATCTGGAAACGGATATGTGGATCAACCAGTGGCAGGGCAGGTTGAACGAATCGGGCGGCGTGCGCGACGGCAAGCTCTCCATGGATGCTTTCTTCCAGGAAGTGACGGGCAGGACGAACAATGCGCTTGCGTCTTTGCATGCCTATAAGCTCGGCGACTGAGGAGGGGATCATGAGCAGGGATAAAACTGCCGTCATTCCGTCCGCAGGGGAACGGGCGCAGGCGGAGAGGAGCGCGGCAACGCGCTCCCGTCCGCCCAAAAAACGCAGATACGGCTGGAAGGAGGAGGTGTATGGCACGGTCTTTGCCTCCCTTCCGCTGGTCGGCTTTTTGCTCTTTTCGGTCGTGCCGGTGGGCATTGCGATCGCAACGATGTTTTGCGATATGGACGGCATGAATATTTCCACCATACGCTGGAACGGCTTTGCGAATTTCGGCAAGGCGTTTTCCGACGTCGCGTTTTGGCGCTCTTTGCTCGTCGGGCTGGAAATGACCGTTGCGCACATTGTGGGGCTGATCGTTTCGATCGTCGTGGCGGCGATCCTTTCGCAGAAGATCAAGGGCGGAAAGCTGTTCACCATCTTTTTCTTTATTCCGTACGTCTGTTCTTCGGCGGCGATCTCCATCATGTGGGTGCAGATCTTCAAGCCGGCGGGCGGCGTGCTCAATTCGCTTTTGCAGGGGCTGGGCGTAGAAACACCGCCCGATTGGTTCCGCGATGCGACATGGTTTCCGTGGATGCTGGTCGTCACCATTGCATGGAAGGCGCCCGGCTACGGGATCTTGATGGTGCAGGCGGCGCTGGCGAATGTCAACGAATCCATTTATGAGGCGGCGAAGATGGACGGGGCGAGCAAATTCCGTCAGTTCTTTTCGGTCACCTTCCCCGCGATCAGCCCGACGCTGTTCTTCTTGCTGGCAATGGGGCTGTTGAACGGGCTGCAGACGTTTGACATCGCGCAGATCTTTGCGCAGAAGACGTCCGGCTACGTGACCGGCTCCGCCGGACCCGGCGACGCGGGGCTTACCTCCGTGTTCCACATTTACAATACGATGAACAACCCCGGAGCGGGCGGAATGCCTGTGGCGTCCGTCCTCAGCCTGCTCCTGTTTGTGGTGATCAGCCTCGTGCTGGCGGTCAACAAACGGCTTTCCAAATTGTGGGTGAGTTATGACTACTGATCGGAGAGAAGAGCTTGTGGCTTCCCCGTCCGCATTCCCGCAAGACGGAAAAAAACGGAAGAACCGCGTAAAAGAGGACACGGGTTCGATCGTTTTCAAAATTGTCGCATACATATTGCTCGTGTTCGGGCTGGTGCTGGTCGTCGTACCGTTTTTCATCATCGTGTCGACTTCCTTGCAGGACAGGAACGTAAACGTGTTCGCCTGGTGGCCGGAAAAATCGGGTTGGGACGCCTACGAACTGGTCTTTACTTCGGATCGCAGCAACATTCTCGTCGGGTTTTTAAATACGATGTGGATCGTCGTCCCGTCCATGCTGGTCAGCTTGTTCGTGTCCGGGCTTGCGGCGTTCGCGTATGCAAAGCTGCATTTCCGCGCGAAGAACATCCTGTACGCGATCACGATCGCCACCATGAGCATCCCCGGCACGGTGCTGATGATGCCGAGCTACCTTTGGTACAGCATTCTCGGCTGGGCGCAGAGCCCGCTTCCCCTCATCATCCCCGGCTGCTTCGGCAGCGCGGCGGCGGTGTTTTTCTTCACGCAGTACTTTTCGGGAATCCCGCAGTCGCTCGTGGAGGCGGGGCAGATGGACGGCATGAGCTTTTTGCGTTGTTACATCACGGTCATGATCCCGCTTGCCGTTCCCGCGTTCGTGGGGCAGGGCATCCTCGCCTTTGTCGGGGGATACAACGATTATATGGGCCCGCTGCTCTATCTCAGCCGCACGGACATCAAAACGCTCGCGTTCATGCTCGTGGAATTGCAAAGCTACTACGGCGCGCAGAAGAATTCGGACGCGATCAGCTGTGCGGGCGCGGTCGTCGCGCTGATCCCGATCATCGCCTTGTATCTTGCGGGGCATAAGTTCTTTGTCGGCGGCTTGACGGCAGGCGGCGTCAAGGAGTAAACCGCCCGTCTTTCGGGCAAAGTGAAAAAAACGGTCCTTTCGGTACCGTAAAAAGGAGGAAATCATGAGGAAAAAATCGGCTGTCATAGCGGCGGTGCTGCTGTCGCTCGCGTTTGCCTTTGCGGGATGTGCGCAAGAGCTCCCCGAAGGGCAAACGGAGGGCGCGCTCGCGTTGCCGTACGACGATATGATCAACGCGGAGGGGGAATACGACGAGAGCCTGTTCTACCGCAACGAACTGGATACGGAGTGCGCCGACCCCGGCGTCATCTATGTGAGCGAAGAGGAGAGCGGCGAGTACGGCGGCTGGTACTATATGTACGCCACCACCGATTACACGGGCTGGGCGCGTTTCTACGATTGCTGGCGGAGCAAAGACCTCGTCAAATGGGAGAACATGACCGAAACGACGGGCGTCCGCGCGTTTGAGCCGACCGCCGACCATTACGGCTTCGAGAGCCTTTGGGCGCCCGAGGTCGTCTACGACGGAGAGGACGGAAAATTTTATATGTTCTACTCCTGCAACGTGCCTAGATCCGAGGTACAGAACTACCTGAACGGGCGCGCCGTACAGACGGAGGCGGTGTGGAACGACCAGCATGCCATGCCTCTTTTGGGGCTTGCCGTGTCCGATTGCCCGTGGGGTCCGTTCGAGCCGTACGATTACGACGCGGACGACAGCAACGCGCGTTCCAACGTAACGGGCCGCTCGGGAGAAAAGTCTGCCGCGGCGACGCCGCTGTTTGACAACGACAAAATGATGGCGCAGGCGCGGACGGTGTTTGCCGAAATACAGGCAGCGCGCGTGGAGAGCGGCTACGAGTATTGGTATGCGGAGAATATCGCGCAAGGCGCGAGCGAAGAGGACGCGAAAGAGCGCGCCGAGCAAATGGTCTCGCAGCAGCCGTATTATTACAGCGATCCCGACCACGGGCACGCCTATTTCTGCGACATCGACCCCTCTCCGTATGTTGCGCCGGACGGGACAAAGTACCTTTTGTTCAACCGCAACGAAACGGGCAGCGTCGGCACGACGACGGTGTGGGGAATGAAGATGAACGAATGGTGGGAGCCGGACTATTCCTCGCTTAGGCAGTTGACGGAGACCTATTACAATACGGTGGACGACGTAACGCCCGAAAACCGCAATTCGTATGAGGAAACGCACATCAACGAAGGTCCCTTCCTCGTCGATTATACCGTGGACGGAAAAACGTATTATTCGCTGACCTTCTCGATCAACAACTATGCGGCGAAAAATTACGGCGTATGGCAGGCGATCAACGAAAGCGGCGACCCGCTCGGCAGCTATCGCAAGCTGGCGGAGGAAGAGGGCGGCAGGCTTTTGACGGCGATGGAGTTCACCTACCTTTCGGGTACGGGGCATCACAGCTTCGTCAGCAACGGCGAGGAGATGTTCGTCGTCTATCACGAACACATCAACCCGAACGGCGGCGGGCAGCGCGCCGCCGCAACAGACCGCGTCCATGTCGTCAAAAACAACGACGGGCTGCCCGTGCTGTACGTGAACGGACCCACCGTCGGCTTGCAGCCGAAGCCGGACGATACGGAGTACAAAAACATTGCGGGCGATGCGCAAGTCAGCGTTTCCGCGGGCGAAAACACCGAGGCGCTGACGGACGGCTTGTTCACCGTGTATCGCTTTATCGATTACGTGAAGGAATATCAGACGCAGGAGCGGGCGGTCATCACGCTGGACTTCGGCGAGCCGCGCGAAGTGACGGGCATTATGTTCTACAACAGCCGTTACTTTGAAAACGCATTCTTCAACATTGCCCGCATCGAGTTCGATTTTACGGATACGGAGAAAAACTATTCGGGTACGGCGTACATCGAAGACCTTGCGTTCGATTGGGACAGGTATTGCCCGCCCGGAACGGAATCCATGCGCTCGGGCGGCAGCGCGGTCGCCGCGTTCAGCCCTCTCATGGTCAGTCAGATCCGCATCACGGTCGATCCGAAAACGTCGAGGGTCTTTGCAGAAGGGCAAACGACGGGCGAGCTCGACAGGCTCGTTTTGGCGGACGACGAAGGATACGTGATCGACGGGGTGGAAACGCTTTCGATCGCCGAGATCGTCGTGCTCGGAAAATAAGGGAGGAAAGTTATGAAAAAGAAGATAGCGGTCGCTTTGTGCACGATCGGCGCGGCGCTCTCGCTCGGGCTTGCCGTCGCTTGTGCGGAGACTGCCGGCGATTACCAATTCAACGATTACGAATACGAAAACCCGCGCAACGAGATCAGCATCGCCGACGTGACGCTGGACGGCAAGTTCGACGAATCGTTCTGGTCGGAAAAGCGCTGGCATTCGACGGACGCGGTGTGCAACACCAACACCTGGCAGATGCAGGACGGCGTTTCGGTGGCGATGACGATGCAGTTCGCCGAGGACGGTCTGCTCTTCGGCGTGCAGGTGTGGGACGACAGTTTCACCTACTATTCCTACGGGCGCGAGTTTTACGGCAACAGCGGCATCGAGGTGTTCCTGTCGCTGGAACCGGATCTGCTCAACAACAACGGCGGCGCGTGGGAGATCATGGTCGACGGCGTCGGCGCCAACAAGACGCAGAAGTGGGTGGCGGGGAACGTCGCCACGGGCGCGAATTTCTGCGCCTTCCCCGCAACGGTCTATTCCGCGGCGACCGTGAACGGCGGCGAGCTGAACGGCACGGCGGAGTCGCTCTCCGTTGAGCTGTATGTGCCGTACGCTTCGCTCGGCATCACGGAAAAACCCGCGGAAGTATACGCGAACTATGCCTACAACCGCAACCGCGACGCGAACAACTCCCGCGACGCGTTCTGCGACATCGCCATGTACGAAATGGGCGCAGGCTGGGGCAGCGGCGCGGGGTGGTACCGTTTTGACGGAGAGGGGCTGGTCGCATACGACATCGATGCGTCCGTCTCCGCAGGCGAAGGCACCGTCGAAACGCGCGGGTTTGCGATGAGCAATTACGACGAACCGGTCAACGTGGTCCCTGCCGACGGCTATTACGTGCAGTCGCTCACGGTGAACGGCAAGGACGCGGATGCGCTGTTTTTAACGTACAACGACGACGGCTCGGTCACCTACACCGTCAGCAACGCCGCCGAGGATAAGGCGATCGAAGCGAAATTCGCGGCATACCCGACGCAGACGATGAGCGGCAACGTGACCGTGAACGGGGCGGCGGGCGAAGTGCGGCTGTACGCCGAAAACGGGCTGAGCCGCAAGCCGATCGCAACGATCCCGCAGGGGAGCAGCTCCTGCGCCTATACGCTGCCGCAGACGGAAACGCGCATCATCGCTTCGAGCAGCGGCTGTTTCGACGCGGCGGCAGAGCTCACCGCGCAGGGCGGCGACGCGTCCATTGCCATGACGGCGCTCGCCTACGGCGGCAACGCGAACCTTGGCGGCGTTTCCGAAACGTCGCTGGGCGATCTGTCAAAGTGGAGCCTTGCCTCCTATCCTTTGACGGGCATCATCCGCTCTGTGGCGACGGACAATTACGTCCGCGCCGTCTACAACGATGCGTTCGACAGCGAGGTCACCGTATCGGCGGACATCCTGCTTCCGCAGGGCGCGGGGGAGCGGCGCGTCGGGTTCGTCTTTATCGACGCGAACGGCAACAGCGAATTTGTCTGCCTTTATTGGAAACCTGCCGACGCCACGTACACCGTGCAGTTCATCGGCAATGCGAACGGCACCTGGAACAACACGGCATGGCACAACACCACCTCTCCGCTGCCCGAAGAGTATGAAGAGCTGCTCGCGGCGGGCGAACTTTCCTTCACGGTGAGCTATCAAAGCGGGACCTATACCGTTTGGCTCAACGGCAGGGCGTTCACAACGTATTCTCCCAACTGGGGCTCCTATCCGAGCGGCGCCGTAGCCGCCGGGCTGGAAACGTGGGGCTATCGCGGCGTATACCGCAACGTCGGGTACGAGGCGGAGGTCGAATACGATCTGACCGTGGGCGAAAACGGCACGGCACAGGTCACGAGCGCCGTGTTCGGCGGCGATCTCACCGTCGAAATGACGCCCGAAAGCGGGTATTCGGTGGATACCTTCACGATCAACGGGCGCGATTATTCCACGTTCGGCGGCTACACGATCGCCAACGATGGCGGCGTGGTCACCGTACGCTTTGAAAATTGGGGGCTCACGCACGCGGATGTTGCGGTCACGTTTGCGCAATTCGGCAAAACGGAAGTCGGGTTCGACGTCGTTCTGACCGACGTGTACGCAAACGATGCGACGTCCGCCGCGGAGGGCATGACCGTCACGCTGACGGGCATCCGCGACGGCAAGGAATACACGATCGAGGGCGCGACGGATAACCGCGGGCATGTCGATTTCGGCGAAGTGGCGAACGGCACGTACGTCCTTGCGCTCGATGAAAGGGGCTACAACACCTACACCGTCGAAGTGGGCGGCGAGATCGCCGCAGAATACGCCTTCGAGCGGGCGCTCGTCGCAACGACGAACCCCAACGTGGATCTGTCCGCGGCGGACGAAGGCACCATCGTGTACAACGCGAACTGGTGCGACGAGGTCGTTTTGCGCGACATCGGCGGCGGCGAAGATTTCATGATCAGTACCGTCGTATCTCCGTTTGCGCTGGTAGACGGCGCGCCGACGTTTGCGAACATGGGCTTCTATGCGCTCATCGGCGACGGCAACGATACCAACGACAACGGCGGTTCGGCAAACCAGGTGCGCGGCGGCATCCAGGTCAGCGGCACCAACGTGATCCTCAAATTCAACGGCACATGGTGGGAAAGCTATACGCTGCCGCAGGAGTATGCAGACGCGTTTGCGGCGGGCACGCTGCGCATCGGCTTCGGCAGAGGGCAGGGCGTGTTCTTCCTCGCGGCGGGCATCGACGACGGCTCGGGCACATGCGAGATGACCCGTTTCGTCAACCTCGTTTTGCTCACGAGCGACATCACAAGGAACGCGATCGACGAGCTGCACATGTATACCAACGGCACGGCGCAGGTCACGCTTTCGCACATCCTCTTTGAAACGGGCGAAGACGTTCCCGCGATCGGCAGGATCACCTTCAACGGCGAAGAGAACAGCGAAATGCCCATCGGCCGCACGGATACCGAAAACTACAACGTCGCGGCGGAGGAAGATTTCTTCATCAGCGGCAGGGTCGAAGGGCTTTTGCTCGATACGAGCGGGAACGACGCGGGCGAGCGCTGGCTCGGGTTCTCGGTATGGCAGGCAGGCAAATGGGAAGGCTGGTGGGCGACCGACAACGACACATCGGGCGCGCACGGCGGGCTGAAGGACGACGGCAAAGGCAACATCGGCTTGCAGTGGGCAGGTCAAAACGACGGCAACTGGCCTTGGGTGAATATTTCGGCGACGAGGGAAGATTTGGAGAACGGCGAAGTCTGGTTCGGCTTCGGCAGGATCGATAACAAATTGTTCCTCTGCGCCTGGAAGGAAGGCGGCACAAAGGTGTTCAACGTCATCCCCGGCGACGGCTCGCAAATGAAAAAGCTAAGCGGCGCGCTGACGCTCGGCAAGTACGCTCCTTGGACCCGCGGTACCCTGTTGGAGACCACGTTCTGCACGGGGAGCGACGTGCCCGCGCTGTTCGATGTCGAATATTCCGTCAACGCCTCCGCAAACGGCAAGGTAGAAGTCGTCACGCAGAACGTGACGGTCGGCGGCGAGCTGAAGCTCGTCGCCACGCCGGAGAGCGGCTGCAGGCTGAGCGCCCTCACGATCAACGGCATTGCGTACACCTCGTACGGCGGCGTGCAAACGCAGCTCGACGGGGAAACGCTGACGGTCACGATCCCTGTATGGAACGCGAGCAGCGCGGCGATCGAGGCGGTGTTCAAGCCGATCGATTATATCATCGTAACGGGTGCGGAAAATACGGCAAACGGCACGGTCGAGGTTTCCGACCGCATCGAAGTGGGCGGCGATCTGGTGATCGAGGCGACGCCGGAGGAAGGGTATTCCCTTGCCGCGCTCACGGTGAACGGAAAACCGTATACCGAGTATGCGGGGTATTCGGTCGAATTCGAAGGGGATACGGCGATCGTTACCCTCCCCGCCTGGGCGGAGAAAAACGCGGCGCTCGCCGTAACGTTTGAGGAGATCGCAAAGGCAGACGTTTCCTTTACGATCACGCTGACCGACGCGCTGGCGGCGCAGCCGCCCGTTGCCAAGGGGACGGTGGTGCTGCTGCGCTCTTCCCGCACGGGCGCCGTGGCGGATTTCGTTGCGGATGAAAGCGGAAAGGTGGATTGCGGAACGTTGGAGGAAGGCGAATATATCCTCTCCCTGGAAGAGAGCGGGTATAATACGTTCACGCTCAACGTGGGCGGCGAGCTGGAAGAGACGTACGCCTTCACCCGCAAAACGGTCGCGTCGGGCGAAAACGTCGCCGTCGACGGGGCGAAGGTCACGATTTCCGCCGACAACGTCAGCGCGGAGATCTACCGCACCGCCGCGGCAGGTGAAAACTTTATGATCTCCGCCGCCGTTTCGGCTTATACGGCAGGCGGCACGGGCGACGCGATCGTTGGGTTCTACGCCTTCACGGGCGCGGGCGATAAAACAAACAACGGCGGGAATGACGTCAACAAAGTGCAGGGCGGTCTGTATTTGAAGGCAGACGGCGTGTACCTGCAATTTGCGGGCAGCGCAACAACGACCGAATGCAAACTTCCCGAAGCGTACCAAACGGCGTTTGCGGCGGGCACGCTGCGCATCGCCCTCGGCAGGGCGCAGAGCGTGTTCTTCCTCGCGGCGGCTGTCGGAGACGGGGAATACACCCGCTTTGTCGACCTCAACATCCTGCGCTGCGATCTTACGCGGATGGGCGGCTTTACGCTCGGTTTGTATAACAGCGGCGTAGCGAACGTCACGCTTTCAAAAGTTACGTTCTTAACGGGAACGGGCATCCCTCTTGCGGGCACGATGTCTTTCTACGGAGAATGGGCGGAAGAACTCGCCTATGGAAGAACGGAAGAATTGGCGGATTACAACGTAGCCGCCGGGGATGATTTCTATATCACCGGTCGTGTGACGGGTATGTTCACCAATGCCGACGGCTCTACGACGGGCGAGCGCAAGCTCGGGTTCGCTGCATGGAACGCATGGGAAAACTGGTGGAATTCTGACGCCGATACGTCGGGCGTGCACGGCGGCATCAAAGACGCGAACGGCACTGCCGGGCTTGAATGGGCGACGGATAATGGTTGGGCATGGCCGTGGAAAGATTTTCCCGAGGGCGGGCAGGAAGCCTACGAAAAAGGCGAACTCCTCTTCGGCTTCGGCAGGATCGACGGAAACTTCTTTATCTGCGCAGGCACGTCGGAAGAGAACATGGCGTTCAACATTCTTCAGACGGCGGGCGGAAAACTGTCCAACGTACCGCTGAAGATCGGTAAATGGTGCAATTCGGGCAACGTACGCGGCGCGCTTGCAGACGTGATGTTCTACACGGGCGAAGACGTTCCCGTCGAGCTTCCCACGGCATGAGCGGGCGCACGGCAAGCGGTATAACACGGGCGCGGGCTGCATAAGCCCTTGGGTAAAAGCCTCCGCCGCAGTGCGGCGGAGGCGCGATTTTTAGGAGGTTCGACATGAAAAAGATCATGCGGGCAGTTTGCCTTTTCATGGCGTTTGCCGCGGCGCTCTTTTGCGCCGCGTGCGGAGGGGAAGATTACGGAACGCTGACGATCGCCGATATCGAGAATCTGGAAGTCGGCA
>CALWBR010000033.1 GCA_944376145.1 uncultured Clostridia bacterium
AGATATAGACGGAAAGATTTTCCTTCACCTTACTTTGCCCGACGTATTCCGCCATGGTCTTGGGGCGAAGCGCGTTCTCCTCCGCATCCAACTCCCCCTTCGTGCTCATGACCAGCCGTTCGGCGCCGTATTCCTCATCAAACATGGCTCACCCTCTCGCGTCACATATTTTTCAGCGCGGAGAGAATGATCTCCTCCACACCCGAAGCCCCCCGCTCCACGGCGGCGCGCACGGCGCGCGCGCTCTCCGTACGGGTATAACCGAGCGACATCAACCCCACAACGGCATCCTCTTCCGCTCCGCCCGCGGGCGAAACCGCAGGCGCATCCGCCTTTAAGGCCGCCGCGGCAGACGGCTCCGCGACCTTTTCGCGCAGCTCTAAGATGATGCGTTCCGCCGTCTTTTTCCCTAAGCCTTTGACGGCGCAAAGCCCCTTCACGTCAGAAGAGGCGATCGCCACGGCAAGTTCGCCGATGCTCATGCCCGAAAGGATGGCAATACCCATGCGCGGACCGACGCCCGAAACGGAGATGAGCTTTAAAAACATATTCTTTTCTTCCGGAGAGACGAAGCCGAACAGCGAAACGCCGTCCTCGCGCACCTGCAGATAGGTATACGCTTCTCCCTGCCCGCCCGAAGCGAGCCTGGCAAACGCAGCCCCCGAGCAAATGAGCTCGTACCCGACGCCGTTCACCTCCAACAGCGCCACGCCCTCCGCGCACGCCATGACGTTGCCTTTCAAATACCCGATCATAAACCGCTTTCCTTCAAATGGTATAGAGCCCGGACAGCCGAGACGTAAACGAATGACACAGGGCGACGGCGAGCGCATCCGCCGCGTCGTCCGGGCGGGGCACGCCCTTCAAATGCAGCAAATTCGCCGTGACGAGCTGGATCTGCCGCTTTTCTGCCTTCCCGTAGCCGGTGAGCGCCTGTTTGATCTGCATGGGCGTATACTCAAACAGCCTGCCGCAGCGTTTGACACACGTTAAAAGCGCGACGCCGCGCGCATGCGCGACGGCGATCCCCGTCGTAACATTTTTTGTAAAGAACAGCTCTTCCACCGCGACTTCGTCCGGCGCAAAGCGGTCCAAAAGTTTGTTCAGCCCCTCTTCCAGCATGGCGAGGCGTACGGGCAGGCGCTCCTGCTTCGGCGTCGTAACGACGCCGTAGTCCTCGGCGACGATCCCGCCCCGCTCCTCTTTGCGCAGCACCCCGTAGCCGAGGGTCGCTATGCCGGGGTCGATCCCTAAAATGATCAATTTTCACTCTCTCGGAGAAATCTTTTGCAAAATAGCTTGTCTTTCCCCGCAAAATATATTACAATAACAATCGGGGCGCGCCCGCCGAAGCTACGCTTGCTCCCGCATTGTATTGTAAAGTTTTCGGCGGAATAAGTCAAACAAAATCAACCCAATTTCAACCGGAGTATGCAATTATGAAACTGTGGGAAGGACGTTTTCAAGGTTCGAGCGCTAAAGTTGCGGACGACTTCAACCAATCGCTTTCGTTCGATTATAAACTCTATTGGCACGACATCCTCGCAAGCATCGCGCACGCAAAAATGCTCGGGGAAACGCAGATCATCCCCAAAGAGGAATCGGACAAGATCGTCGATACGCTCATCAACATGCTCGCCGACATCGAGAAGGGGAGCTTGCAGCTGGAAGGCGCCGAAGACATCCACACCTTTGTGGAGGGAGAACTCGTCAAACGCATCGGGGCGGTCGGCAAAAAGCTGCACACGGCGCGCTCGCGCAACGACCAGGTCGCCACGGATCTGCGCCTGTACACAAAGGACAGCATCGTCTCCATTTGCGGACTGCTGCGCAATCTGATCAACACCCTTCTCGGCATCGCAAACAACAACGTGCAGTTCATCATGCCGGGCTACACGCACCTGCAAAAGGCGCAGCCCATCTCCGTTGCGCAATACATCAACGCCTACAACGAAATGTTCCTGCGCGATTTGGAACGCTTTACGGACTGCTACAAGCGCACGGACGTGATGCCGCTCGGCAGCTGCGCTCTGGCGGGAACGGACTTCCCCATCGACCGCAAGATGACGGCGGGGCTCCTCTCCTTTTCCGAGATCTCGCAAAACTCCATCGACGCCGTTTCGGACAGGGATTTTGTTGCGGAATACATCTTCTGCTGCTGCACGGTGATGATGCACCTTTCGCGCTTTTCCGAAGACCTGATCCTCTACTCTTCGGATGAATTCCGCTTCATCGAGATCGCGGACGCATACGCGACGGGCTCCTCCATCATGCCGCAAAAAAAGAACCCGGATATCCCCGAACTTGTCCGCGGCAAAACGGGGCGCGTATACGGCAGCCTGACGGCGATCCTCACCGTGCTCAAGGGCATCCCCCTCGCTTACGACAAAGACCTGCAGGAGGACAAAGAGGCGCTGTTCAACGCAGAAGATACCGTCCGCGCCTGCCTGACCATTTTCAACGAACTTTTGCAAAACATCTCCTTTGACACAAAGCGCATGCGCTTTGCCGCCAGCAGCG
Organism: uncultured Clostridia bacterium; assembly: GCA_944376145.1. Taxonomy (GTDB): domain Bacteria; phylum Bacillota; class Clostridia; order Christensenellales; family Borkfalkiaceae; genus Borkfalkia. Next base: position 2,521 of record CALWBR010000033.1, read on the forward strand.
GGTTTACGACGGCGACCGACATTGCGGACTACCTCGTCGGCAAAGGGCTGCCCTTCCGCGACGCGCACGCGCTCACGGGGCAGATCGTCCGCTATTGCATCGACAACGGCAAAAAGCTCGAAGCGCTCGACCTGCCCGTATTCCAAAGCTTTTCCTCCTTGTTTGACGAAGAGATCCTGGAACGGGTACGGGTAGGAAAATCGGTGGAAGCGCGGAAAGTGATCGGCGGCAGCGCGCGCAGCGCCGTCCGCGAAAACATCCGCTCCATCACAAGACGGCTGAACCGCATGTTCAAAGACGAATGACAAAACAGCACAAAAAGCGCAGGCACCCCGCCTGCGCTTTTTTCGTTCCCGCCTTTTAAAACGGCTGCGCCGCACATTTGCGCAGCGCCCCTCGCCGCCCCTTCCGCCTGCCGTAGGCGCGGCAGATCGCTTTGTACAGTTCCGCCGCCGGGATCACCGCAAGGGAAGCGCCGAAGACGATCCCCCACTGCGACGGCGTGAGCAACACGATATCAAACGCCGCGCGGACGGGCGCAAACGCGCACAAAAGCAAGTTCACCGCCACGCCGAGAAAGACCGTCAAAAACAGCATCCTGTTTGAAAAGAAGCCTTTGCCGAACGCGGAAGCGTGTTCCGAACGGATGTTGAAGGAGTGAAACAACTCCAAAAACGAGAGCGTGAAAAACGTGACGCTCACGGCGACGGCGTTGCCATACAGCCCGCAGCACAGCACGAACACGCCGATACAGAACGCCGTCTGCACCAGCCCGTAAAAGAGGACCCCGCGCATGGATCCCCACGAGAACAGATCGGCAGCGCGCGACGGCGGGCGCCGCATCCCGTCGCGCTCGGCGCGTTCCGCCCCCAAGGAAAGAACGGGCAAACTGTCGGTGATGAGGTTGATCCACAAGAGCTGCGTCGACGTCAGAAAATCCAAGCGCCACAACGCGAGCGTGACGAACAGGATGCCCAAAACTTCGGCAAGGTTGGTCGCCAAAAAGAATAAGATCGTTTTTTTGATGTTGGAAAAGACGTGCCGCCCCTCCTCGACCGCGGTGACGATGGTCGAAAAATTGTCGTCGGCAATGACCATATCCGCCGCGCTCTTTGTCACGTCCGTCCCGGACCCCATGGCGATGCCGATATCCGCCCTGCGGATGCCGGGCGCGTCGTTGACCCCGTCGCCCGTCATCGCCACGACATTGCCCGCCTCCCGAAAGCGCTCGACGATCATGCGCTTATGCCGCGGCGTAACGCGCGCGAACACGCGGCAGCGCGGGATGCGCCGCTCCTGCTCGGCTTCGCTCATCGCATCCAGCTGCGCCCCGGTCAGCAGCCGCTCCTCGTCTTCGGCGATCCCGAGCCGCGCGGCAATGGCAAGCGCCGTCGCTTTATGGTCGCCCGTGATCATGACAGGCGTGATACCCGCCTCCTTGCAGGCGGCGACCGCCTCTTTGACACCCTTTTTCGGCGGGTCGATCATGCCGCAGATCCCCGTAAAGATCAGCCCCTCCTCCTGCGGCGCGCCCCGCCACGGCGCATACGCAAAGCCGAGCACCCTGAGCGCGCGAGACGCCATCACCTCCGTTACGGCAAGGACGCGCGCCCTGTCATTTTCGGTGAGCGGGCGAACGGCGCCGCGCTCGCAGATGCGGTCACACTTTTGCAAAAGCACGTCTGCGCCGCCTTTGCAAAAATTGTAACTGCCCAGCTCCGTCGCCGCGGCGACGGTCATCATTTTGCGCTCCGAATCGAAGGGAAGCACGGCGAGCGTTTTCCCCGCGGGCGAAAAGGAACGCGCCCTCGCATAGGCGGCGAGCGCCGTTTCCGTGGCGTCTCCCGTGAGCCGCCCCGCGCGTTCGCGCACCGTGTTGCACAGCGCCATACACGCAAGCAGCATCCGCCCGCCCTCCTCCTCTTCGGGCGCGGCGGCACAGGATCCCGTTGAAAAATCAAGCACGACTTCTTCCACCGTCATACGATTTTCGGTGAGCGTGCCCGTCTTATCCGAGCAGATACAGCTGCAGGCGCCGAGCGTTTCCACCGCATGCAGGCGGCGGACGATGGCGCGGCAACGGCTCATGCGCTGCACGCCGATCGCCATGATGACGGTGACCACGGCGGGCATGCCCTCCGGGATCGCCGCGACGGCGATGGCGACCGAAGACATAAAATTGCCGAGAAGCGGGTCGTTCTTGAAAAAGATGCCGAACACAAAAATGACGGCGGCAACGGACACGACGAACGCCGTAATGACTTTGCCGAGAACGGAAAGCGCCTTTTCCAGCGGCGTAGCGGCGGCGGGCGTCTCCTCCAACATACCCGCGATGTGCCCGATCTCGGTATCGGCGCCCGTACGCACGACCACGGCGCGCGCCTGCCCGCTTACAACAAACGCAGAGGAATAGAGCATGCATCTGCGGTCAAAGACGGGTGTTTCGCGCCCGTCCGCGGCGGCACGTTTGGAAACGCCCGCCGACTCGCCCGTAAGCGACGACTCGTCCGTGCGCAGGCGCTCCGCCGAAAGGATGCGGCAATCCGCGGGGATCCTGTCCCCCTCCTCCAGCAAGATCACATCCCCCGGAACGAGCTGCGCGCCGTCCAAAAGCATATCTTTGCCGCCGCGCACCGTTTTCACACGGCAGACCGAAAGTTTTTTCAGTTTGGCAATGGCATTGTCCGCCCGATATTGCTGCAAAAACTCCACAAACGTGTTGAGCAGGATGATAAAGAGCAAGATGCCCGTATCGGCAAGCTCATGCGCATCCCCCGTCACATACGCGACAACGGCGGAGATCGCCGCCGCGCAGAGCAGCAAAACGGTCATAAAGTCTTTGAACTGGGCAAAAAAGAGGCGCAACGCTCCCCTCTTTTTTTTTGATGTAAG
>CALWBR010000034.1 GCA_944376145.1 uncultured Clostridia bacterium
CTTGTCGAGCATGATCTGCTTTAAGCCCGCCTCCGCTTCCGCAAGCGTTTCGCAGATGAGCACGCCCTTGCCGAGCGCCAGCCCGTCCGCCTTCAACACGACGGGAAACCTGCCGCCGCGCACATACGCGAGCGCCGCTTCATAATCGGTGAACACCTCATACGCCGCCGTGGGGATGCCGTGCTTTTTCATGAGTTGTTTGGCAAAGCTCTTGCTTGCCTCGATCTGCGCCGCCGCCGCGCTCGGACCGAACGCCCGATGCCCGCGCGCCTCGAGCGCGTCTACAAGCCCTGCCGCGAGCGGATCGTCCGGAGCGACGACGGTATATTCCACATCCTTATGCGCGTCCACCCAGTCGCAGACGGCGGCATTGTCCATATAATCGACGTCGACACACTCCGCAAGTTCGGCTATGCCGGCATTGCCTTTCATGCAATAGATCTTCCCGACTTTCGGGCTTTTGGCAAGAGCCGCAACGATCGCGTGCTCTCTGCCGCCGTTCCCTATGACAAGTACGTTCATTTGTCCTCCGCGTCTGAAAATAGTATACCGACCGTATGATTTGACGGAATTTTCAATGATCTCTTGAAAACGCCAAAGGTTCGTGCGGCGAGGGGAAACCCGTTCGGGTATCCCCTGCACCCACGGAAAAAGGTTTGTCCGCTCAAAACTTTTTTGTGGACCTTAGTGGTGGAACAGCCGCATCCCCGTAAACGCCATGGCGATGTTGTATTTATCGCACGCTTCGATCACAAGGTCGTCGCGCACGGAACCGCCCGGCTGTGCAATATAGGAAACGCCGCTCTTTTTCGCGCGCTCGATGTTGTCCGAGAACGGGAAAAACGCATCGCTGCCCAGCGAGACCCCGCCGATCTTGGAAAGATACTCCTTCTGCTCTTCTTTGGTGAACGGTTCGGGACGGACGGCGAAATTCTTTTTCCACACATCGTCGCCGAGCACGTCTTCATACTCGTCGGAGAGATACACGTCGATGATGTTGTTTTTATCGGGTCTGCCGACTCCTTCGGCAAACTGCAGCCCCAAAACCTTGTCGCTCTGGCGCAGATGCCACAGATCCGCCTTGCTGCCGGCAAGCCGGGTGCAATGGATACGGGACTGCTGCCCCGCCCCCTCGCCGATCGCGTGCCAGTCCGCCGCAAAGCAAACGGAATTGGACTGCGTGTATTTTAACGTGATGAGAGAAATGATCAGATCCGTGACCGCTTCCGCCGGGATGGTCTTGTTTTTCGTGACGACGTTCTGCAAAAGCGCGGCGTCGATCTTAAAATTGTTCCTTCCCTGTTCGAAGGTCACACCGAACACCTGTTTATGCTCCACGGGATCGGGGACATAGTCCTTATCGATCTTGACGACGTTATACCCGCCCTTGCGCTTCGCCTTTAAGATCTCCAGGGCTTTGGGCGAATAGCCGGGAGCGATGATCCCGTCCGAAACTTCGCGGGAGATGATCTTTGCGGTGACCTCGTCACACTCGTCGGAGAGCGCGATCCAGTCCCCGAAAGAGGACATGCGGTCTGTACCGCGGGCGCGCGCGTAGGCGCAGGCAAGAGGCGAATCGTCCAGCCCTTCGATGTCATCCACAAAGCAAGACTTTTTCAACCTGTCCGAAAGTTTTTTACCGACGGCTGCCGAAGTCGGGCTGACGTGTTTGAAGGAGGTCGCCGCGACCTGCCCCGTGCTCTGCTTCAGCTCTTTGACGAGCTGCCAACTGTTGAACGCGTCCAAAAAATTGATGTACCCGGGGCGCCCGTTCAAAATTTCCACGGGCAGATCTTTCCCGTTCTCCATAAAGATGCGGGCAGGTTTTTGATTGGGGTTACAGCCGTATTTGAGTTCAAACTCCTTCATCCTTCCTCTCCTTATTTGTTTTTGTTGATGAGCACGCGCTCGGTCTTTCCGGTAGCAAGGTCGGTAGAGCGCACATACAGCCAGATCTTGGTTGCCTCGTTCAAATTGTCCCAAAGGGTCTTAGCGAACGCCTGCATGTCGTTCGGGATCTTTACGCGTTCGGGCTCGCCCGTAAACGTCGGAATGGGATGCCCGTCGCAGTTGTACGTGTGGATAAAGTGCCCGACCCCTGCAAGCGGCGCATACGAAAACGTATAGCGGTTGCAGGCGGAGCCGATCGCGTCCGCGCTCTTCAAAATGCTCATTTTGTACGTAAAGCCGCCGTCCGCAAACGTCAGCATCGCGCTGATGCGCGGCGTAAAATTCGGGTCGTCCGGCTCGAAGCAGCGCGTATCCAGCGCCTGTTCAAACGTTTTTCCCTGTGCAAGAAAATCATATACGGTATCCGTTTGGTCGCCGTTGGTCACGATGACGTTGTTTTCGTAACGGCGCACGGGAGAATAGATGATGAGCGACGGATCTTCGACCTTGCTCGCATCAAAGGGATAGATCGTGACCTCCTCCCCTTTCTCCGTGAACACCCTGTTGCGGCTGTTTTCGCTCCGCCCCATGATGAAATAGGCGAAGACCGCTTTTTTGCCGTCTTCGCTCTTCCCGACAACGATACCGCGCCCGACATAGCTGTTATCCTTGATCAGCTCGCCGATATCCGAAACAGTATAAACGCCCATATCTTCCTCCGCTCTTTACAGGACCGTGACAATCCTGCCATTTTTTTTGATCTTTCCCGTGCACAGGAGGCGGACCGCCTCCGGCAGCGCCCTGTGCTCCTCTTCAAGGATCCGCGCCTGCAAACTTTCGGGCGTATCTTCGGGCAGCACCTCGACCGCGCGCTGCAAAATGATCGCGCCGCCGTCGCAGTTTTCATCGACAAAATGCACCGTCAGCCCCGAAAGTTTTACCCCGTATTCGATCGCCGCACGGTGTACGTTCAACCCGTAATACCCCTTGCCGCAAAAACTCGGGATGAGCGACGGATGGATGTTGATGATCCGGTCGGGAAAAGCGCGTACAAAATTTTCGGTGACGATCGAAAGCCAGCCCGCGAATACGACGTAATCGATCTTTCGTGCGTTGAGCTCGGCGATCACGTCCTCGTACATTGCTTCCGAAGAAGAAAAATCCTTTTTGCTGCGTACGATCGCCGCAATGCCGTGCCGTTCCGCCCGTGCGATCGCACCGATCCCCGGCTTTGACGCGACCAAAAGCGCGATCTCGCAAAACGGGGCGCGTTCGTTCGCATCGATGACGGACTGGAAGTCGCTCCCCGATCCGCTCGCAAAGACCGCTATCCTCTTCACTGCAAGCTCACTCCTTTGCCCTGCACCGTTTTGCCGATGACGTATGCCTTTTCGCCCGTGCTCTCCAGCTGCTCGATCGCGGCGGGAACATCCTTTTGATCCACGCAAACGACCATGCCGATCCCCATATTGAACGTATTGTAGATCTGCTCGTTCGTGATGCCCGCCTTCTCCTGCATGATCGTAAAGATCGCGGGAACGGGGTAGGAAGCAAGGTCGATTTCACAGCCGATCCCTTCGGGAAAGATGCGCGGGATGTTTTCGATGAAACCGCCGCCCGTGATGTGCGCGATCCCCTTTACGGGAACTTTTTCAATGAGACGCAGGATGCTGTTGACATAGATCTTCGTGGGCGTGAGCAACACGTTCAAAAGCTTATCCTTCAACCTGTCGTCATACCGTTCGAGATCGTGGAAATTGTTGCTGTCGCCGAACAGTCTGCGCACAAGCGAATAGCCGTTGGAATGGATCCCGCTGGATGCAATTCCGATGAGCGCGTCGCCGGAGGCGATGTCTTTGCCGTTGATGACCTTCTTTTTATCGACGATGCCGACGGCAAACCCTGCAATATCGTACTCGCCGTCCGCGTAAAACCCGGGCATTTCCGCCGTTTCGCCGCCGATGAGCGCGCACCCTGCCTGGCGGCACCCTTCCGCCACGCCCGAAACGACCGTTGCCACAACTTCGGGAGAAAGCTTCCCCGTTGCGAAATAGTCGAGGAAAAAGAGCGGCTTCGCCCCTTGGCAGACAATGTCGTTCACACACATGGCGACGGCATCGATACCGACCGTATCGTGTTTGCCGGAAAGGAATGCGTATTTCAGCTTTGTTCCCACGCCGTCGGTCCCCGCGACGAGCACGGGCTCCTCCATCTTCTCCCCGGCGATGGAATAAAATCCGCCGAACGAACCGATGTCTCCGAGCACGTTGCCGTTAAAGGTAGACTGCACGTGCTTTTTCATCAATTCGACTGCCTTATAGCCGCGTTCTACGTCGACGCCGCTGTCTTTATAGGATATTGCCATGATCTGTCCTTCTCTCTCCGTTATTCAAATTTGAGTTTATCCGCCTGATAGTCCTCAAGCGAATAAGGATAGTTCCCGTCGAAGCAACCGGTGCAGAAGCCGTGCGCACAGCCGCGGCAGGACTCTTTAAGCTGATCGACGGTCATGTACGTGAGCGAATCCGCCCCGATAAAATCGCAGATCTCTTTGACGGATTTATTGGCGCCGATGAGCTGCGAATAGGTCTCGATATCGATGCCGAGGTGGCAAGGGTGCTTTACGACGGGCGAACTCGCCATCATATGCACTTCCTTTGCGCCGCCGTCCCGCAGCATTTTAACGATCTTGCGGCTGGTCGTTCCGCGCACGATGGAATCGTCGATGATAATGACGCGTTTGCCCTCGATGTTGGCGCGCAGCGCGTTCATTTTGACGCTGACGCTGTTTTCGCGCATGCGCTGATCGGGCTGGATAAACGTTCTGCCCACGTAACGGTTTTTGGCAAGCGCCTCGATGAACGGGATCCCCGATTCTTCGGAATATCCCCGCGCCGCGACCAGCCCCGAATCGGGAACGCCGGCAACGAGGTCCGCTTCGATATGGTTGTTGCGGGCAAGGATCCGCCCCGCGGCTTTGCGCGCCGCATACACGCTCAGCCCGTCGATGATGCTGTCCGGGCGGGCAAAATACACGTATTCGAAAATGCAGCTCGCCGCCTTTTTGTCTGCCGTATGCAAATAATACGAACGTTCGCCCTGCGTATCGACGACGACGACCTCCCCCGGCTTTACGTCACGGGTGTACACGGCGCAAACCGCATCGAGCGCGCAGGTCTCGCTGGCGACGATCGTATCGTCGAGGCTCTTGCCGATCACGAGAGGGCGAATGCCGTACGGGTCGCGCACGGCAATGAGCTTATCCGCCGTCATGACCACGAGCGCATAGGCGCCGCGGATCCGCTCACATGCGGCGAGCACGCCTTTGACGATGTCTCCGTCGCTGTATTTGTTGATCAACAGCGCGATGACTTCGGAATCGATGCTCGTCTGAAAGACGGCGTTATCCGCAATGAGCTCTTCCCGCAGCTGCTTGGTGTTGGTAAGGTTGCCGTTGTGCGCGAGCGCCATTTTGCCGCACTTGCCCGTGAACACGATCGGCTGCGAATTGAGCAGCGAACTTGCCCCCGTCGTGGAATAGCGCACGTGCCCGATCGCAATATCGCCTTCGGAGAGCTCTTGCAGCTGCCCTTGCGCAAAGACCTCCGGCACGAGCCCCATCCCTTTGTAATACTGGATCTTGTTCGCATAGGCGACGGCAATGCCCGCGCTCTCCTGCCCCCTGTGCTGCAAGGCATACAAACCGTAATATACGGTATGCGCGACATCGCGCGTTTCGCTCGAATAGACACCGAACACGCCGCACTCTTCGTGCATGCTGTCGAACGGAAGTTTTCCGTCACGTAAATACATCCTGTCCTCCTGAAACCCCTGCCGAACAGGCGGGAAAAAGAGAGCCCGCGGCGCAAAAAACGCGCCGCGCGAACGTGCTTTTCGGCTCTTACTTGCCCGTCAAACGGGCAAACACTTCTTTATATGCGTCTTCCACGCCGCCCATATCGCGGCGGAACCTGTCTTTATCCAGCTTTTCGCCCGTGGTCATATCCCAGAAGCGGCAAGTATCCGGCGAAATTTCGTCCGCGAGAATGATCTGCCCCTTGAACCTGCCGAATTCGAGCTTGAAGTCGATCAGATCGATGTTCAGACCTTTGAAGAAATCCTTCATGATATCGTTGACTTTGAACGCCATGTTCTTGATCGTCTCCAGCTCTTCGGGCGTGGCAAGCTCCATGGCAAGCGCCTGGTAATCGTTGATCAGCGGATCGCCGAGGTCGTCGTTCTTATAGCTGAACTCAAAGCAGGTGACGGGCAATTTTTTGCCTTCCGGCACGCCGTAGCGTTTGGAAAAGCTGCCCGCCGCCGTGTTGCGGATGATCACTTCCAGCGGCACGATCTGCACTTTTTTGACCGCCGTTTCACGGTCGGAGAGCTCCTCAACATAGTGCGTGGGGATACCGTGCTGTTCCATGAGACGGAACATCATGTTGCTCATGCGGTTGTTGATGACGCCCTTGCCCGCGATGGTGCCTTTTTTGAGCCCGTTGAACGCGGTCGCATCGTCCTTATAATCCACGATGACGACATCGGGATCGTCCGTGGCGTACACTTTTTTCGCTTTGCCCTCATAGAGCTGACCGAGTTTTTGCATTGTTGTGCTCCTCCAAAAAAATTTTCGCCTGAATGGTCAGGTATTTTACAGTTCCTGTTGCAGCGCGGCGTCATCCGCCGCGATCTTCGCCGCCATTTCCGCCTTATACGCCGCGAGCCGTTCCGCGATCGCAGGGTATTTCAGCCCCAAGATCTGCAAAGCGAGCAGCCCCGCGTTTTCGCCGCCGTTCACCCCTACCGTGGCAACGGGGATCCCCGAAGGCATTTGTACGATGGAGAGCAAGCTGTCGAGCCCGCCCATCATATCCGTTTTTACGGGAAGACCGATGACGGGAAGCGTCGTGTATGCGGCGATCACCCCGCCCAGATGCGCCGCTTTGCCCGCCGCGCAGATGATGACCTCCGTGCCGCGCGCTTTTGCGCCCGCCGCAAATTCATGTGCCTCCGCAGGGGTGCGGTGCGCGGAGATCACGCGGACCTCCGGCTTTTCGCCGAATTTTTCAAGCACCGCTATCGCGGGCTTTACGACCGGAAGATCCGATTTGCTGCCCATCAAGATCGCTACTTTTGCCGCCATAATGTTTCTCCTTTCAAAAATTCCCGCCCTGCCGCGCGTAAGATACGCCGATTGCGGCATACTTCTTCGCGGAGGGATC
>CALWBR010000035.1 GCA_944376145.1 uncultured Clostridia bacterium
AACGACGTACCACTTCCTTTCAACCGTCTGGGCGTTCGCCATATAGGTCTTCATGCTTGTTGGTCTCCTTAACTGTATTGTTCTGTTCCGTAAAGACGGTAACGGCGGCCCCGTGCGTGTGGCCGCTCGCAGATTCCGCAATAAATGTTACCTTAGATAAAAAAGGCTGTCAAGCGGTTTTGCTCGCGGTTATGGCACTTTTTTGAAAAATATTTTTTCCGCGGAACGCCGCCGCCCGTTTTTATGTAAAGCCGCACGGCGCGCCCGCAAAACAGCGCCGCGCGGGGGCATGCCCCCGCGCGGCGGTCCTTGTACTTTTTTTGTTTGCAAATGCGGCGTGCCTGTGCCGCTCACTGCTTTTTTTGCGGATCCTTGCACGCATGGCAGCAGCCCGCACAGCCGTCGCAGCCGCAATCGCAGCCGCCCCGTCCCCGCTTTTTTTGCACATACCTGTATACGAAGACCCCGACGACGATCCCTGCGGCGAGCACCGCCGCAAGCACGGTCACGAGAATGCCGAGCCAATCCATACGAGCGCTTTTCTCCTTTTTGCCGCGCGCCTATTCTTTGGCGGGCGTGTTGTTCTTTTTTCTGCCAAGGCGGATGACCCCTCTGTTGCGAAGCACGAAGAAGAGCACGACGAGCGCAACGACTGCGGCGACGATCGCGACCGTCCAGACCCAGGTGAACATCAAATACAGGCAGGTGGCGGTGACGAACGAAGTGAGCATCCAGAACGCGACCGTGAATTTGAACCTGCCCTTCGGCGTTTCACCCTTGACGACGGCTGCCGCCGCAAAACAGGGCACCGTGAGCATGTTGAACACGCAGAACGCGATCAGCCCCTGCCAGGTGATCCCCGTCGTCTGCATGAGGAAGAGCACCTCGTCGATCCCGCTCTCCGTCTGCTCCGCGCCGGCAAAGCCCAGCCCCGCCGCCAACACGAAGAAGGTGGAGACGACGTTCTCCTTGGCGATCAGCCCCGTGACGGCGGCGACCACGAACACCCAGCCGTACGTGCCGAGCTGCAAGCCGAAGCCCATCGGGGTGCAGATCCACGTCACAAAATGCCCGATATCGGCAAGGATGCTGTCGTTGATGTCTTCGACCAACGTGAAATCCCAGGCAAAGCTCTGCATGAACCAGATGACGATGGACGACGCGACGATGATGGTGCACGCCTTTTTGACGTAGTGTTTGAGTTTATCCCACAGGTGGATCATCAGCGAACGGAACTGCGGCACATGGTAGGCGGGCAGCTCCATGATGAAGGGCGGCACTTCGCCGCGCATGGAGGTCTGCCGCATGAACAGCAGCATGACGATCGCCATGACCATGCCGAACAGGTACAGCCCGAAGACGAGCAGTTCCGCGTTGACGCCCGTATACGCGGACGCGAGCGCGCCGCAGATGGCGGCGAGGATGGGCGCCTTTGCCCCGCAGGTAAAGAACGGGATGACGCGCGTGGTCATGATGCGCTCTTTATCGTCGGAAAGCGTCCTGGTGTTGACGACGGCGGGCACCGAGCAGCCGAAGCCCATGATCATGGGGATGAACGCCCTGCCCGAAACGCCGAAGCGGCGGAAGATGCGGTCCAAAATGAACGCGACGCGCGCCATGTAACCGGAATCCTCCAAAATGGAGAGGAACAAAAAGAGCACCAGCACCTGCGGCACGAAGGACATGACGCCCGCGACGCCGCCCCAGATACCGTCGTTGACCAAGCCCTGCGCCCAGCCCGCCGCGCCCGCGGCAGCCATGCCCTCCGCGATCCAGCCGCCCAAACAGGTGTTCATGAGAAAATCCGTCAGGTTGAACAGGATCGCGCCGGGTGTGGAGATGCCCGCGCTGTTGAAGAAGACGGCGACGAACGCGTCGAGGTAGGCGTTGCCCGTTTCCACGTCGTACGCAAACCCGAAGATGGCGTTGAGGTACAGCAGATCTTCCCCGAAGGTTAAATGGAACACCGCAAAGAGGATGACGACGAACAGCGGGATCGCCGCCCAGCGGTTGGTGAGCACGCGGTCCGCTTTGTCCGATTTGGTGAGCGCGGACTTTTCCCGCTTTGCGGAGCGGACGAGCGCGCCCGAAAAATTCGCGGATATGTATTTGTACCGCTCGTCGGCAACGAGCGCCTCAAAGTCGCCGCCGAACACGTCGTCTTTGTGCTGTTCTTTGAACTCGTTGACCATGCGCATCTCGTCGGGGTGCTCGGAAACTTCGAGCTCGTCGCCCTCGGTGAGTTTTACCGCATGGAAGAGCGGGTTCTCCACCCCCTTGCCGCGCAGCGCGATCTTGACGTCGTCGATGACGTGCGCGATGGAGGAGCGCGCCAGCACCGTGCTGCCCGTTCGCGGCTGCGTCGCCGCCGCGGCGGCGCGCTGCATCAGTTCGTCGATCCCCTCGTTTTTAAGAGCGGAGATCTCCACAACGGGCACGCCCAGCGCCTTTTCGAGCGTACGGGCGTCCAGCTTGTCGCCGCTCTTTTTTACGGCGTCGATCATGTTGAGCGCGACGACAAGGGGCACGTCGATCTCCATGAGCTGGGTCGTGAGGTAGAGGTTGCGCTCCAGATTGGTCGCATCGACGATGTTGATGACGCAATCCGGCTTTTCGTCTATGATAAAGTTGCGCGAAATGACCTCTTCGGGCGTGTACGGGGAGAGAGAGTAGATCCCGGGCAGGTCGACGATCTGTACGGGTTCGTCGAGCTTTTTGTAGACGCCTTCCCGCTTATCCACCGTGACGCCCGGCCAGTTACCGACGTGCGCCGTGCTGCCCGTGAGGGCGTTGAACAGCGTGGTTTTGCCGCAGTTCGGGTTGCCTGCCAGTGCGAATTTGATCACTTTTTCCCCTCCTGCAACGGCCGCATGACCACACTTGCCGCCTCCGCTTTACGCAGCGACAGTTCGTACCCGCGCAAAGACACTTCGACCGGGTCTCCCAGCGGAGCGAGCTTGCGCAGCAGGATCTCCGCGCCGGGCGTTACGCCCATGTCGAACAGACGGCGGCGGATCTGCCCCTCCCCTTCGATGCGCACGACCACGCCGCGCTCACCGACGGAAAATTCGTTCAGCTTTTTTTCCATACCTTCCTCTTATTATAAAAGATTTTTAACGGGAACATTCGGCACAAAAAGTGTTAAACAGAGTTAACTCTCTGTGCGTACGAAACGCTTCCCCGCTTTGCACGATGCGTTATACCAAGATCTTCATGGCAAGGCTGCGGTCCAACGCGAGCCTGCCGTCGTGCACGCGCACGATGACGCTGCCCCCCACGCGGGAGAGCACAAACAGCTTTGCGCCCACGATGATGCCGAGATTTTCAAAATGGCGGCGCTCCTTTTCCCCGAGCAGCACCTTTTTGACCGTAACTTCTTCCCCCTGCGGGGCGAGCGGCAAAGGCATACCTTCTCTTCTCCTCCGAACCCCGTTTCGGGGTTAACTTTGATTAACTTTTGTTTCGTCTGTATTATATTCCTCCGCCTGCCGTTTGTCAAACAAATGGAGCGGGATTTTTCGGGTTTTGAAAAATTTTTTCGCGCAGGATCGGGCGCGGTATTGCGTTGCCACGCCGCGGGCGGATGTGGTATAATGTTTTTGCGCTTTTTTCGGCGCCGTAGGCGGAGGAGACCATGGAACAGACAGGCGGGATGCGGGCGCGCGCGGGCGTGCGTTCGGGCATTTTGGGGATCGTATGCAACATACTGCTCGCGGGGGCGAAGATCGCCGCGGGCGCCCTCTCCGGCACGCTTTCGCTGCTGGCGGACGGCGTCAACAACCTGACGGACTGCGGTTCCAACGCCGTTTCGCTGATCGGCTTCAAAGTGAGCGAAAAGCCCGCCGACAGCGAACACCCCTTCGGGCACAGGCGGGCGGAATCGGTGGCGGCGCTGATCGTTTCGGTGATCGTGCTCGCCGTGGCGACGGAACTCGCCGTGCAATCCTTCGAACGCATCTTCGCGCCGGAAGCGGGCGGCTTTTCGCTGCTGCTCGTCCTCGTGCCGGCGGCGTCCATCGCCGTCAAACTGTTTTTGTTCGCGTTTAATTTTTCTTTGGCGAAGAGGCTGCGCTCGGACGTGCTGCGCGCGACCGCGCTGGACAGCCTGAGCGACTGCATCGCGACCGCCGTCGTGCTCGGCGGGATGCTCGTGACCCACTATACGGGCGTCGTGCTCGACGGGTATGCGGGGCTGCTCGTCGTCGTCTTTATCGCGTTTACGGGCGTTTCCGTGCTGAAAGAGACGGTCTCCAAACTGCTGGGCAGCGCGCCCGACGCGGAGACGGTGCAGGCGATCCGCGCGTGCGTGCTCGCCTTTGCGGGCGCGCGCGGGGTGCACGATCTGACCGTGCACAGCTACGGCACAGGCAAACTGTACGCGACGGTGCACGTGGAAGTGGACGCGCACATGCCGCTGACGGAAGCGCACGACCTCGCCGACGCGATCGAGCGGGCGGCGGCGGAAAAGACGGGTGCACAGCTGACCGTACACATCGACCCGCTCGTGTACGGCGACGAACGGGTGGACCGCCTGCGCGAAGAGGCGGAGCGGGCGGCGGCGGCGATCGACCCGCGCTTCCGCGTGCACGACTTCCGCGTGGTGGGCGGCGCGGCGCACGCCAACCTCGTCTTCGAAGTGGCGATCCCCTTCGACTGCCGTTTAAGCGACGCGGACGTGCTTGCACGGCTCAAAGAGGCGCTTTGCTCCCGCGAAGGGCACACCGATGCCGTCGTCTCCGTCGAACGGCAGAATCTGGAATAGACGCGGGAAGAGCCGCAGCGCCGAAACGCGTGCTTCGGCAAGCCCGGGCGGCAACGCGCGCCGCGGAAACGTTTCCGCGGCGCGCGTCTTTCTTTTTTTCGTTCAACGTTCGGCAGCCGCCGAAGGGATGGTCACCTTTTGCCCGCCCGCGGCGAACTCGCCCTCGATAAAGCAGTTCCGCCAGCGGACTTGCTCGCCGCGGATCTCCCCGACGATATCCGCCATGGCGGTAAAGCGGAACTGCGTCACTTTGCCGTCTTCGAACGCGACGGTCGCCGTCCCGACAAACGTGGCGGTGAGGGTAAAGCCCGCCTCTTCGTAGGCGTCCCACAGCACCGTCTCCCGAACGACAACGGTATACGTCTGCGTCGCTTCGTCAAACACGGCGGAAGAATAGGGCACGACGTCCGCCACGCTCAGGGTTTCCGCGCCCGCGGGTGCGACCCGCTCCGTCGTGACCGACCAAAGCCGGGCATACGAACTCCCTTCAAAGAACGCGGGGCGCATCGTCCACTCGCCGTTCTCTTTGTCGTAACAGTAAAACGTGCACAGGCTATCCGCCTCGGTGCGGATATAGCAGTCCTCGTCGGTGATCCTGCCGCTCGTCTGTACCTGCGCCCGTTCCCCGTCGGCAACGATCTCCCAGCCGCCTTCATAATCCTTCTCATCCTGCGGGATCGAGCCGCTTACGCTGTAACGGTAATTTGTCTGCCCGAAGAGGGCGATCCCGTCCTCCGAAGCGCTGCCGTCGGTGGAGAAGATCGCTTTCCACTCCGCAGGCGTGACCTGCCGGCGCGGCGCGGACGGGTCGGACGGCTCGGAAGGACCGTCCGTGCCGGGCAGCGTGACCTGCTGCTCGCCTGCCGTAAAGAGGATCTCCGCCCCGACGTCCTCGAGCCGCTGCACCTGCCCGGCGATCTCGCCGAACATGCCGAGCTTGCCCGAGAAGGAGAGCTCCTTCACCTTGGCGTTTTCAAATACGACGCGCGCGCTGCCCTGCAACGTGACCGTGAGCAAAACGTCCGCGCTCTCCTCGTCAAGCAAAAGAGTGCGGTCGATGACGGCGGAATAGGCTTTCGTCTCCTCGTCGTAAGTAAAATCCGCAAAGCGCAGCAGCGAGGCAAACGACAGCCCGGACGAGGGCAAAACGGCATCCGCATTGACCATGAAACAAGCGGCGTACGGCATTTGAGAGAACTCGGCGCCTTCCTCGCGCCAAGCGCCGTCCGCGTCGGGGGTATAGAGGCTGCAGCTGTCCTCGCCGTCCGTGCGCAGATAAAACCGCGCCTCCGCGGCTTCGCCCAGCCCCTGCCCCGAAAGGGCATTGCCCGCCGCAGCGATCTGCCAGCCGCCGAGCGTCTCCTCCCCGCCGGGGGTCGAAACGCGGACCGTGTACGCGTAATTGGTCTGCCCGAACAGTTCGACCCCCTGCGCCGTCGCCCTGCCGTTTTGCGAAAGGAGCGTGTTCCATGCCTCTTCCGTGACCGTTGTTACGGGCTCTTGCGCGCATGCCGCAAACGCAACGGGCAGCGCCAGGCACGCCAGCGCCAAACACAGCGCCGCAAACCGTTTTATAAACCGCCTTTTCATATCATCCCTCCTGCCTTCCCGCACCGGAAAGGCGTCCGCACAGACACCTGCGGTATCTCTATTATAACAAAAAGCACTGACAGTTTTTGTCATTCGGCGTAAAACTTTTTCGGGTTTTTAAAATATTTTTTGCGATCGGAAGACGCTTCTCTTTGCCGCTTGCCGCGCAGTTTTGCCCGTGCACAGCCCGCGTTGCTTGGCTGCCTGCCCCGCGCCGTATCCGCGGAGGCGCGCCTTCGACGTACTGCGTTTATGACGCAAACAACGGCGCTGCCCCGTACCGCACGATCGCTCTTCCCCGTGCCGCACGATCGCTCTTCCCCGTGCCGCACGATCGCTCTTCCTCGTGGCGCACGATCGCTCTTCCTCGTGGCGCGCGCGGCATTTTTTACGGCAAAAGGAAAAGCACACCCACAACTGTGGATGTGCTCTGTTTGAATGCGGCAACTACCTATCCTCCCGTGGGTGAGCCCAAAGTACTTTCGGCGTAAGAGAGCTTAACTTCTGTGTTCGGTATGAGAACAGGTGGATCCTCTCTGCTATCGTCACCGCAATGGCTATATA
>CALWBR010000036.1 GCA_944376145.1 uncultured Clostridia bacterium
CATCAGCGAAGCGCACTTCTCCACTGCCAAGTCCAGCACGATCAGCGAAAACACGCCGCATATCTGCAAGCTCGCGCCCGCGCGCGCCGATTACATCGAGGATCTGAACGAGGCGGGCGGCATTTCCGCCGTCATCAAAGAGCTCATCGACGCAGACCTGTTTGACGGTTCCGCCCTGACCGTTTCGGGCGTGACGCAAAAAGAGCGCGTGAAAAACGCGTGCGTGCTCGACGAGCGCGTCATCCGCCCGCTTGCAAACCCCTACTCCCCCACGGGAGGGCTGGCGATCCTCAAAGGCAACCTCGCAAAGGAGGGCGCGGTCGTCAACAAGAGCGCCGTCGACCCCGCAATGCTCCGCCACAGCGGACCCGCGCGGGTGTTTGACAGCGAAGAGGCGGCTATGGAGGCGATCTCCTCGGGCAAGATCGGCAAGGGCGACGTGGTCGTCATCCGCTACGAGGGTCCCAAAGGCGGACCCGGCATGCGCGAAATGCTCTCCCCCACTTCGGCGATCGTCGGCGCGGGCTTAGGCGCGGACGTGGCGCTCATCACCGACGGAAGGTTTTCGGGCGCGACGCGCGGAGCCGCGATCGGGCACGTGTGCCCCGAGGCGGCGGCGGGAGGCGCGATCGGCGTGGTGCGCGAAGGCGACATCATCGACATCGATATCGAAGGCGGCAGGATCGACCTGCGCGTCGACGAAGAAGAGCTCGCCAAGCGGCTGAGCGCCTTCACCCCGCTCGAAAAACCGGTGAACGGGTACCTCAAACGCTACCGCGCGCAAGTGGCGAGCGCAAGCAAAGGCGCCGTTACCACGCGCAAAGAATAAACCGGGCAAACCTTTTTTGCGCCTTCCCTCCCCGTGAGGGAAGGCGCGGACGGCGATACGGGAGGGCTGCAGCGCCCTCTCTTTTCAAAGACGTATGAACGAGAAAAAACTTTTTACCTTCGATTCCACCCTGCGCGACGGCGCGCAGGGCGCCAACATCTCCTTTTCGGTGGAAGACAAACTGCGCGTCATCCAAACGCTGGACGCGCTGGGCATCGACTTCATCGAAGCGGGCAACCCCTTTTCCAACCCCGCGGAAGCGCAGTTTTTCCAACGCCTTTCGGGCTTGAAGCTGCAGCACGCGCAGATCGTCGCCTTCGGCTCCACCCGCCGCAAGGGCATCCCGCCCGAAGAGGACGCGAACCTCGCTTCGCTGCTCGCCGCGGGAACAAAGTACGTTGCCATCTTCGGCAAGAGCCACATCCGCCACGTGACGGACGTGCTCAAAGCCGCGCCCGAAGAGAACCTTGCCATGATCGGGGAGAGCGTGCGCTTTTTGACGGAACACGGCAAAAACGTCGTGTTCGACGCGGAACACTTTTTTGACGGCTATAAGGCGGACGCGGACTATGCCATGCGCGCCCTCGCCGCGGCGGCGCAGGCGGGCGCGGAAGTGCTGTGCCTGTGCGATACCAACGGCGGCATTTTCCCCGACGAGGCGTACGAGATCACCAAAGCGGTATGCGACGCCTTCCCCGCGAAGACGGTCGCCATCCACTGCCACAACGACGGCGGGCTGGCGGTGGCTTCGTCCATCGAGGCGGTGCGCGCGGGCGCAAGGCAGCTGCAAGGGACCTTCCTCGGGTTCGGCGAGCGGTGCGGGAATACGAATTTGTGCACGCTCCTTTGCAATTTGCAGCTCAAACGGGGCTGGGAGTGCATTCCGCCCGAACACTTGAAAGACATTTACGAAGCGGCGATGACCATAGCCGAAACAGCGAACGCCGCCATCCCCGCAAACAGCCCGTATGTGGGCATGAACGCGTTTGCGCACAAAGCGGGCATGCATGCGGACGGGGTGCTCAAATACTCCTCCTCCTTCGAGCACATCGACCCCGAAACGATCGGCAACAAGCGCAAGTTCCTGCTCTCCGAAATTTCGGGCAAAAGCGCGATCTACGAAAAATTGAAAAACTACTTCCCCTCTTTGGACCGCGGCGGGAAGGAAATGGGCGCGATCGCAAACGCGCTCAAAGAACGCGCCCTCGCGGGCTACCAATACGAGGCGGCGGAGGCAAGTTTTGTGCTGCTGGTTAAAAAGATCTTGGGGCAGTACAAAAACTCCTTTGACCTGATCAACTATAAGATCATCAACGAGCAGCCCGCCATCGAAGGCAAAGTCGCCTCGGCGATCGTCAAGATCCGCGTGAACGGCATCACCAAGATCGCCGCCTCGGACGGGGAAGGCCCCGTGCACGCGATGGACTTGGCGCTGCGCGCCGCGCTGGCGGACTTTTACCCCGAGATCGCTCGGGTGACGCTGACCGACTTTAAGGTGCGCGTGCTCGATTCGGGCAAGGCGACCGCGGCAAAGGTGCGCGTGCTCATCACCTCCGCCGACAGCGCCGACAGCTGGACGACCGTCGGCGTTTCGGAAGACGTGATCGAGGCGAGCTGGTTCGCCCTCACCGATTCCATCGACTACGCATTGATGAAGCGCCGCTGAGCGCCATACGCCAAATCGGCGCATGTTTTTCCACAAAAACACGAAAATGCGACAGGATAAGCTCTCCTGTCGCATTCTTTTTCGGTTGGTCACAAAAAGTTATCCACAATGTGCAAAACTTTTGGGGATAACTGCGTTTACAAACTGCGCATGAGCGTGTTGAGCGGCAGCCGCCGCACCCGCAGCATGGGCAAGAGCACCGCCAACACCTCCATGGCGAGCATGCCCGCGGCGACCGGGATATACAGCAGGTTGACCTTAAAGAACACGTAACCGGTGCCGAGGACGTCGACCAATCCGCCGAGGTAGGCAAAGGCGCCCCACAGCAGCGGAACGCACAGCGCCAGCGCGATGGCAAACAGCAGCGCATACTGCACGAAAAAGATCTTGCATACGTCCCGCGTGCGCGCGCCCAGCGCGCGAAGCACGCCGATCTCCCGCTTGTTGTCCGACACGGTGAGCGAGACGAACAGGAACGTATACCCCGCCAGCGCCGCAACGAACGCCGCCCCGACGATGAGAAGCACCGACCGCGCCCCCGCAAAGTTGTTGCTGCCGGATGCGATCGTGTACGCCAGATCGCCCTGCAAGTATTGACCGACCTCCAAGCGGGTGACCTTGCAGAGACGCACGTCCAAAAGATAAGCGAGCTCCTCCAACGTCAGGCTGTCCGTAAAGATCACGGCGCGCGTGGGGTGGATGTAGATGCCGAACGTCCAAGAAAATTTTGCGGCGTGCTCTTTGGTCGTCATCGTGTTGGGGAACGCCCGCAGCTGCGACTCCGTCAGGCAGGAAGAATCCACGATGCCGCCCACCACGCCCGTGACGGATTCCATATCATCCGGGGTGTACTCATACACGACAATGGTATCCCCGACGGCAATGCCGCGCTGCTCCGCATAGGTATCCAAAACGATGACCTCGCCGTCCGGCCCGCCCGCCGCATACGACAGCCCGAGCGCAGCAAAGGAATCGCAAATGCCGCTGTCCGTATCGATCGAATCTTCGCTCAAGGCGATCCAGACCTGCGGATAAAAGCCTTCAACGTGTTCCTCCAAATACAGCCAGCTCTCCCGGTCCAGACGGTATCTGTCCTCCGGGTATTCGCCCCGATAATACGTCTGCATGATCTCGATCCACTCGACGCCGCGCTCCTGCACGGCGTCCCAGGTAAGGCGGGGCGTCGTGACGCCGTAGACCGTGGCGGAAAGGAAGAGCACCGCCGTGAGGAGGGTGAGCCCTATGGTATAGAGCACGTTTTTGAATTTGTTCCGCCCGATCTGCGCGGCGGCAAAGCGGAGATTTTGCAGCGGCGGCGCGGCGCGCTGCGCCGCGCCGCCGACGGGGACCAATTTTTCCTCGGCGGTGGGCGGAACGGAGCGCACCTCGTCGGAAACGAGCTCGCCGTCGGCAATGCGCAGCAGCCTGTCCGCGTACGCTTCCGCACTCTCTTCATCGTGCGTGACGACAAGAACGGGCTTTTCGGCGGCGATCTCCTTCAAAATGCGGAAGACCGTCCCGGCGCTCTCCTCGTCCAAAGAGCCCGTCGGCTCGTCGGCAATGACCAGCCGCGCGTCCTTGGCGAGCATGCGCGCGATCGCCACGCGCTGCTGCTCCCCGCCCGAAAGATAGCGCGCCTTGCGCCGCTCCGTGCCGTCCAGCTCGACGGCGTGCAAATACTCCCGCGCGGGCGCGGAATGCCGCCCCGCATAGCCCTGCGCGAGGCGCACGTTCTCCTCCGCCGTCAAAAACGGGAACAGGTAGATGCCTTGGAAAACGTACCCGATATCGCGGATCCAACGGCTTGCTTGGGGCATGGGCGCGCCGTCGCAGTACACCCCGCCGAACGAGGGCGTATCCAGCCCGCCGAGAATGTTCAAAAGGGTCGTTTTGCCG
This sequence comes from uncultured Clostridia bacterium, assembly GCA_944376145.1. Classification (GTDB taxonomy): domain Bacteria; phylum Bacillota; class Clostridia; order Christensenellales; family Borkfalkiaceae; genus Borkfalkia. The sequence continues at coordinate 4,392 of CALWBR010000036.1, forward strand.
CTGCCGCTCTTGCCGACGATGAACACCAGCCCGCGCTCGGGGAGCGTGAGGCTCACGTTTTTCAGGGCGACGACCTCTTCTTTGCCCGTTTTGTAAATTTTTGTGACGTTGCGAAGTTCGATCACGGCTCATCCTCCGCACACGCCTCGCCGCCCGAACCGTCCGCCTGCATCGTTTGTTCGATCTTGCCCGCGCGCATGCGCACGACCGCGTCGCCGTATGTTTCCGCACTTTGGCGATCGTGCGTGACGACGACGACCAGCCGATCGGCGGAAAGCTCCTTCAACAGACGGAAGATCTCCTCCCCCGTGGCGGCGTCGAGGTTGCCCGTCGGTTCGTCGCACAACAGTATGTCCGCGTCCTGCAGCAGGGCGCGCGCGATCGTCACCCGCTGCGCCTGCCCGCCCGAAAGCTCATTGATGCGGCGGTCCAGCAATTCCTCGATGCCCAGCTGCCGCGCGACGGGCTCGGGGTCCGCCCCCTCGCCCGCGCAAAAGAGGATGTTCTCCCGCACGGTCAAATCGAAAAACAGGTTGTTTTGCTGCAACACGATGCCCACATGCGCGGCGCGGTACTCCTCGCGGCGGCGGGCGGAAAATGCGGCGACGTCCTCCCCGTTGTAGAGGAGCTGCCCCGCCGTCGGCACATCCAACCCGCCGAGCAGGTTCAAAAGCGTGGTCTTGCCGCAACCGCTTTTACCGAGGATGAACACCAACCCCTTTTCGGGAAAGGCATACGTGAACTCCCGAAGGGCAAAGACGCGCTCTGCCTTGGTCTGAAAGGTCTTTTGTAACCCGATCGCTTCCAACATATTCTTTTACTCCCCCCCTGTTTTATTCCTCCCGCAGGCGGTCGGCGACGGAACCGCCGTAGACCGACTTTGCGGCAAGCAGCGCCGCCGGCAGCGCCGTGACCGCGACGAGCGCCGCCAATACCCCGAACGCTTCCCCCGAGAGCGTGACAAGCGTCATCACCGTGCCTTGCCACTCCATGTGCACGAACACCCGCAGCAGCTGCTCCAGCGGCCACGCCGCTACGATCCC
>CALWBR010000037.1 GCA_944376145.1 uncultured Clostridia bacterium
CGGAGCGGGCGTTGCCGGATTTGACCGGCTGGATTGCACGGCGATCATCGCCTACAACGATATGACCGCGGTGGGGGTCATGCGCGCCCTGACCGAGCGGGGGCTGCGCGTTCCGCAGGATATTTCCATCGTCAGCTTCGACGATATCGAGACGATCGCCTTCCCTTTGACGACGGTCAGTATCCCCGAGTACGAGATGGGCGTGAGCGCCATGGAACTTTTGGGGGAGCGCATCAAGGGCCGCAAAGAGCTGCGCCACATCGTGCTCCCGACCAAACTCATCGTGCGCGGTTCCGTCAGCCGCGTCGGGGCGGTGTAGTCCGCCCGCCGCCTGCGCGCGCCGCAGGGATAAGGGGCTTTTTAAACGTTTTCCGAAACGGTTCGCGATCGCGGTCTTCCCGCTGCGCGGGCAAATTTTTCAGGCGTTTTCCGAAACGGTTCGGCTGCGCCGTCCGCTTCCTTTTGCGAAGAGGGGGTTTTCGGCATGTTGTCCGAAACGGTTCGGTTGCCGTGCGGGCGTCTTCTGCGGTCGGGCAGGGGAAAGCCGAACAGGCGCGGCGCTTTTTGCCGGATGCCGCAACGTTTCGTTATCCGATGCGGCGGAAGCTCTCTGCCGCGCAGTCTGAGCCGCCGAACGGCGGCGGATATTTTTTCCGTTTTACCGAAACGGTTCGTCTGTTTGAAAGACAGCGATACTATAGTTGAAAAAACATCAGGAGGAATGATCATGAAAAAACTGATCGCGGTGTTGTTGAGTGCGGTGTTTGCGGTCTGCTTCGGGTTGACGCTCGTTGCCTGCGGCGGCGGAAGCGACGGCTCGAAGGAGAAGATCGTCTTTGCCTGCAATTCGGGCTACCTGCTCGACTTCCAGGAGAGGATCGAGGAGTTCAACAAGATCTACCCGGATATCGAAGTGGAGATCCAGGCGATCAATGCGGGCAGTTGGGGGGAAATGCTGCAGACGATCTCTACAGATATCGCCAGCGGCGTCGGACCCGACATCGCGGATATCGCCAGCGAGGGGATGTACGTCTTTGCAAAGTCGGGGCTGTTGGAGCCGCTTGATCCCTACATTGAGCGCGACGCCGAAGAGCTCACCGAAAGCCTGGATGCGATGGACGAGAACCTGCGCAACGCGCACGTCATCGACGGCGTGACGTACAGCCTTCCCACCGTTTGGAACAACATGTGCATCTATTACAACAAGAACGTGCTCGACGGGGCGGGGCTGGAGTACCCGCAGGAGGGCTGGACCACGCAGGACTTTTTGGAAATGTGCCAAAAAGTAGCCCAAAACAACACGGGCGGGAACAACGATATCTACGGTTATGCGTTCTATAATGCCTACTTTACGACCATCGAGCCCTGGCTGTGCGCCTTCGGGGCAAGCATCCTCAACGACGATTGGTCCGCCTGCACGCTGAACGACGAGGGCGCGGCGGAGGCATGGCAGTTCCTGTACGATCTCATCAATACGTACGAAGTTTCGCCCAAGCTCGGCACGTCCGACGTGGATCTGTTCGTGCAGAACCGCCTTGCGTTCATGGGCAGCGGGCTGTGGTACGTGGAGAATTTGCGCAACATGGACTTCCCCGTGGAAGATTACGACGTCGTGCCCTTCCCTTCGAAGGACGGTTCCCTGCGTTCGGTCATCGGCGTCGGCGGCGCGCCCATCTTCAAAAACAGCGAACACAAGGAAGCGGCGTGGACGCTCGCCAAATTCCTTTCCGGCAAAAAATTCCAGGAAGAGTATTTGACCGAATCCATCTGGGCGATCCCTGCCATCGAATCGGCGGCGGACATCATCGCGCAGAAAGAGGATATCCCCGACAATGCGGAGATCTTCTACGAATCGGCTTCCTACGGTACGTATGTGCCCGCGCCCGCCCAGTATACCGCGATCGAGAGCGAAGTGCTGCGCGACTTCGGCGCTTACATTGCGGGCATCAATTCGCTGGAAGAGTCTTTGAGCAAGGCGGTGGAAAACATCAATCTTGCGCTCGTGGAGTGATCGCGCCATGGAAAAAGTGAAAAAAGCTCCCGCGTCGGGCAAGCGGCTCAAGCGGATCGAGGGGGTCACGGGGTGGCTCATGATCACCCCCGCCCTCATCCTCTTCCTCGGGTTCGTACTCTATCCGGCGATCCGCACCTTCGGGCTCTCCTTCTTTGATTGGGATCTGCTCACGGATAAGGAGTATGTCGGCTTTGAAAATTTCGGCAAGCTCTTTACGGACGAGCGGTTGGGCACGATCATCGGCAACACGCTGCTTTTGACCGCCGTTTCCGTCGTCTTAAAAGTGGCGCTCGGCTTTTTGCTGGCGTACTTTGTGTTCCGCCTGCAAAACAAAGCGGGGTCCGTGTTCATGGAGAGCGCGATCTTCTTTCCGATCATCATCCCCATGTCCATCATCTCCATGGTGTTCGTCATCCTCTTTTCGACGGATACGGGCGCGATCAACGGGATCCTGTATATGATCGGGCTGCCGAAGGTGCCGTGGCTGTCTAGCGCGTCCATGGCGCTGTGGTCGGTGCTCATCGTGGATGTGTGGAAGGGGCTGGGCTTCTTTTTCATCATCTATCTGGTCGCCATCCGCAACATCCCGCAATCGTACCTCGAGGCGGCGGATATCGACGGCGCGGGCAATGCCAAAAAGCTGTTCGGCATCATCCTGCCCTGCGTTTCGGCAACGTCGCTGTTTCTCGTGATCAATGCGCTGATCACCTGCTTGCAGCTGTTCGAGCCCGTGTATCTGCTCACGCGCGGCGGCCCCGGCGATTCGTCGAACGTCATCAGCTATTACATTTGGAGCGTCGCGTTCCAGGAGCGGGATATCGGCTACGGTTCCGTGCTGGCGTTGGTATTGTTCGTGTTCGTCATGCTCGTAACGATCGCGCAGTTTGCGATCAGCAAATTCTGGGTGCACTACGATGAATAAAACATTGGCATTGCGAAAAAGGCATTGGAAGCTGCGCCCTTCGGGGCTGCTGTGGGGGGCGTTGAAGTTCCTGCTCGCCTTTGTTGTCGCCTGCATCATGCTCTATCCTTTCTGGTGGATGCTGACGGGCGCCTTCAAATCCGCTTTGGAGATCTCCGAACTCCCTCCGACTTTTTTCCCGCGGGAGCCCACGCTGGAAAATTTTGACGTGATCTTCGGGCAGGCGGACGTCTTCGGGCAAATGTATATCAACAGCATCATCATCGCAATCGCCGTGCCGCTGTTGCAGACGATCGTCTGCCTGCCTGCGGCGTATGCGTTCGCAAAGCTGCGCTTCCCCGGCAAAAACATCGTATTCATGGCGTTCATGGGCTCTATGATGCTCCCCGGGCAGCTCACCATCATCACAAACAACATCACGATGGTGGACTTAAAGCTCGTCAACAATCTGATGAGCGTCATCCTTTTGAGCATTTTCAGCGCCTTTGCGATCTTCATGATGAAGCAATATTTCATGAACCTGCCCAAGGACTTGGACGACGCGGCGAAGATCGACGGCTGTTCGATCTGGGGTGCGTTCCTGTTCGTGGACGTGCCGCTCGCTATGCCCATCGTCTCGGTCAACCTTATTTTGTGCTTCAATTCGGCTTGGGGCGGGTTCTTCCTGCCGATGATCTTTTTGCGCAAGATGGAAGTCATGACCGTTCCTCTCGGCATGACGGTGCTGCAGGGCGCGTACAACACGGAGAGCAAAGCCGTGCTCGTGGCGGCGCTGATGCTCTCCATCGTGCCGGTAGTGATCATCTTTTTCCTGTTCCGCAAGCAGCTCATTGCGGGTATCGCCACGAGCGGGCTGAAAGTTTAGACCGGAGGAATGTATGAAAAGAACAAGACACGGAAAATGGTTTGCGGCACTGCTTTTGGCGCTGCTGTGCGTGAGTTTGGGCGTTTCCGCCCTCTTTACCGCCTGTGACGAGGGCGGCGGCAACGGAGAGTTCCGCCTCGTGTACAACTCTGCGGAGGGCGGGGTGCGCGCGTACGATACCATCGAACTCGGCTTCGATGCGGGCAAGGAGGTCGATAACCCGTATGACCCGCAGGCGTATGCGGTGGACGCGATCGTCCGCTGCCCCGACGGCAGCAGCGTGACCGCCCCGATGTTCTGGTATGTGGGCTATGAGCGCTCGCTGCAGGGGGATGTGGAACAGCTCACGCCCAACGGCATCGCTCGCTGGACGCTGCGCTATACCCCGACTGCGGCGGGGGAATACACCTTCGATATCCGCGTTACCGAAAACGGCGCGGCGCGGGATACGGGCACTTCGGTCACCGTCGACGTGCAGCCCGGCAATGCCGACGCCTTTTTGCGGGTCGCGGAGGATAAGGAGCATTTGGAGTTTTCCAACGGCAATTCCTATGTCGGCATCGGGCACAACCTGTGCGGCTGGGAATGGGCAGGGGACGACAACCAGGCGGGTACGTACGATTACGACCGCTGGATGACGTCTTTAAAGGAGAGCGGCGCCAACATGACGCAGTTCGACCTCTCCGAAGGGGACAACATCGAATGGACGGCGCTGGAAAACGAGCTGCCGTACTCCGACGGCTACGGCGGGATCGGCCGCTATAACGCGCAGGCTGCCTGGAAGGCGGATTACAAAGTCAAACTGTGCGAGGATCTCGGTTTGTATTTCCGCTTTACCCTCTTCCATTGGGAAGATTTCGACATCGACTCCGAAGACTTCCCCGATTGGGGCTGGCGGCGCAATCCGTACAACGCGGAGAACGGCGGACCCGTCGAAAACGTCTCCGAATTTTTTGCGGATGAAACGGCGCGGCAGTACGTCAAAAACTTTTTGCGCTATTGCGTCGCGCGCTGGGGATACTCTCCCAACCTGATGCTGTGGGAATTGTGGAACGAAGTGGATGCCGCCGATATGGTCTGGGGCTCCGGGCGTTCCTATTCCACGGAGGAAAAGACCATCGTCGACTGGCACGAGGAGATGGCGGGCTACTTAAAGAGCCTTGACGTCAACCGCCACATGGTCACCACCAGCTATGCCTGGTCGGGCTACGGCGATCCGATCTGGAAACTTGCCGACATCGACGTCACCACCTTCCACCGTTATACGATGTACAACGACGCGACGGAGGGTGTGTACGAAAGCGTGCCCGTGCTCAACGGTCTGATCTCCTCCCGCCTGTTCCAGTACGGCAAACCCGTGATCGCGGGCGAATTTGCCGTCTCGCCGGGCGGCGACATCCAGCGCGAAAACGACCATACGGGCGTCGGGTTCCACAACCAGATCTACGCCTCCCTCTTTTCGGGTTCGTACGGCAGCGCCATGCATTGGACGTGGGGTTCGTACATGGACTACTTCGACCTGTATTGGCACTATGAGCCGCTTGCCGACCTGCTGCGCAACGAGGATCTGACGGGGCTTGTGCGGGAGAACAACATCCGCACCGAGAGCGGCAAGCTGCTGTGGATGACGATGACGGGCAAAGACCGCGCCTTTGCGTGGGTCAAGGACCGCGACCACGATTACCGCCAGGTGTACCAGGAGAATTACGTTCCCGTCCTGCTCAGCGGGCAGAGCGTCTCCTTCTCCGGGATGGAAGACGGCGCGTATACCGCTTACTTCTATGATACCTGGGATCCGTCGGCGGCGCTGACTTCGGCGGACGTGACCGTGAGCGGCGGCAAGGTGACCGTAGCCCTGCCCGATTTTGAGAAGGACATCGCCGTCAAGCTCGTTGCCAAGAGCGACGATTACACCGCCATCGACATCAGCACGGACGGCAACAACAACGATTCGTTCGTGTACGGGGACTCCGTCTGGCTGTACAGCATGGGCGCGGAGATCGGCGGCGCGAGCGATGCGGGGCGGTTCGTGTACCGCACGCTGGAGGGCGACTTCACGCTGACGGCGCGCGTTTCGCGCGTCGGGTACCTCGGCTCCTTCTCCAAAGCAGGGCTGATGGTGCGCCAGACGCATTCGCCCACGTCGAAAATGGGCTTTATCGGGCTGAACGGGCGCGGGGAGGTCAGTTTCATCTCCCGCAACGGCATCATGGCGTCCGCAACGCCGTGGAAGGACGGTTTCGTCGGCGCATACGTGCGCATCGAGCGCCGCGGCGATACGCTGACGGGGTATTATTCGGCGGACGGAACAAACTTCGAAGAAGTCGGTTCGGTCACGTTTACGGAGCTGAACAGCTCTCTGATGGTCGGTTTTATGGCAAACTCCCGGAACACGCTCGGCTACAACGACGCGCTGTTCGAACACATTGAATTCGGTGCATGATGGACCTTTTACGACATCCGAAAGTACGGTGCTACGACAGCGGCGCCGCCGAGGCAAAATTCCTCCTCGGCGGGATCGGCACGGGGAATATCTCCCTCGGCAGCCGCGGGCAGTACACCGATTATGAGATCTTCAACGAACCCAGCAAGGGCAGGTATCTCCCGTACTCCTTTTTTGCGATCCGAGCAGTGACGGCGGAAGGCGCCGGCGGGGCAAAGATCTTGGAGGCGGAGCTGAACCGCCCGTACGAGCGCTCGCACGGGTATCTGTCCGGCGAGCTGGCGGGGCTGCCCCGCTTCCGCAAGGGTACGATGCGCGCCGCATACCCCTTTGCGGAGGTGGAGCTGGAGGAGGAGGGGTATCCCGTCCGCGTCGCGCTGACGGCGTTCACGCCCTTCATCCCGCTCGACAGCGACGCTTCGGGCATCCCCGGCGCGTACCTGACGTATACCGTCACCAACGTGAGCGGCAGCCCTTGCGACGTCTCCGTCTGCGGCAGTTTTGCCAATCCCGTCGGGTTCGACGGGTATGACCTGTTCCAAAACATGCAGCTGAAGGCGGCGGTCGCCAACGAGGAGGTGCGCCGCGGCGGGCTGCACGGCATCCGTTTTTATTCGGACGAGCTGCCCGAAACGGACCGCTATTACGGTTCGATGGCGCTGTTTACCCCCGAGCGGGATACGACGTGCAAGCCGGAGTGGCTGAGCGGCGCTTGGTGGGACGGCGCGCACGATTTTTGGGACGATTTCCGCAGCGACGGCAGGCTGGAACGCGAAAACGGCAAGCTCGGCGAAGCAAGCAAGTTCAACACGCAATCGCCGCTGCGCATCGGCTCGCTCGCCGTGCACAAAACGCTCGCCCCCGGGCAGACGGAGAGTTTCCGCTTTGTGCTCGCGTGGCACTTCCCCAACCGCCCCAACCGCTGGGAAGGGCATCTGCTGCCCACCGTGCAAAAGAAGGAGCGGCAGCTCATCCGCAACTATTATTCCTATCGCTTTGCAGACGCCTGTGCGGCGGCGTTTTACCTGGAAGAGAACCGCGCCCGCCTCACGGATCTGAGCGAAAAGTTCACGCGGGCGATGCTCGAAAGCACGGTGGACGAGGCGGTCGTCGACGCCGTGCTCGCCACGGCGACGGTCTTGCGTTCGCCGACCTGTTTCCGCGTCGGGGAGAGCGGCGTTTTTCTCGCGTGGGAGGGCTGTTTCGGAGACCGCGGCTGCTGCGAAGGCAACTGCACGCACGTTTGGAACTACGCGCAGACGCTCGCGTTCCTCTTCCCCGACCTCGAGCGCTCCATGCGCCGCACCGAATTTTTGGACGGAACGGACGAAGCGGGGTGCATGGTCTTCCGCACCAACGCCGTTTTCGGCGATCCGCGCTGGGATATGATCCCCGCGACGGACGGGCAGCTCGGCTGCATCGTCAAACTGTACCGTGACTGGAAGTTCTGCGGCGACGATGCGTTTTTGCGGTCGCTGTGGGAGCCGGCAAAGCGCGCGCTGGATTTCGCCTTTACCTGTTGGGACAGCGACGGCGACTGTGTGCTCGACAGTCAGCAGCACAACACCTACGACATCGAGTTTTACGGCCCCAATTCGCTCACCAATTCCATCTTTTTTGCCGCGCTGAAAGCGGGCGCGGAGATGGCGCGCCATCTCGGCGAAGAGGAGAAGGCGCGGCAGTGGGAGGAAGCGCTCGCCAAGGGCAGCGCCCGCATGGACGCGATGCTCTGGAACGGGTCTTCGTATGTGCAGAACATTGCCGATATTGACGAGTACAAGTACCAGTACGGGAAAGGCTGCCTCTCCGACCAGGTGTTCGGGCAATCGCTTGCGCATTTGGCGGGGCTGGGGTACATCCTGCCCGAAGAACACGTCAAAAAGGCGGTGTATTCGGTATGGAAGAACAATTTCCGCGCCGACTTCCGCGGGCATGAGAACGTGCAGCGCTGCTATGCGCTCAACGACGACAGCGGGCTTTTGCTGTGCTCCTGGCCCGAAGGCGGCAGACCGAGGCTCCCCTTTGTGTATGCCGACGAGGTCTGGAGCGGCATCGAGTACCAGGTCGCCTCGCACCTCATCCGCGAAGGATATGTGGAGGAAGGGCTGCAGATCGTGCGCGCGGTGCGCGCCCGTTACGACGGGTACAAACGCAACCCCTTCAACGAAGTGGAGTGCGGCAACCACTATGCGCGCAGCCTCGCCTCGTATGCCGTCTATCTCGCGCTGTGCGGGTTCTCCTTCGATATGACCAAAAGGGAGCTCGGGTTCAAGCCCGCGCAGGAAGCGGAAACGTTTCAGTGTTTTGTTTCGACTGCCGAGGGGTGGGGCGTATATACCCGCCGCACCGTGGACGGCAAGCTGCAGCAACGGTTGGATGCGCTGTTCGGCTCTTTCGACGGCGTGACGATAAAAGAATCATAGGAGGAAGTACGATGAAAAAGAAGCTTGCGGGCGTTTTGCTCGCAGCCGTCTTGGCATTGAGCGCCATAGGCGGGATGAGTGTGTTTGCAGCCGAGGGGGATGCGGAACTGACCGCCGTGCCCTTCCCGGCGATGACGGCGGAGAACTGGACGCAGTTCGCCTGGAGCACCGGGGAGACGGTCTCGATGGAGATTGCCGTCACCGACGAGAACGCCCACGACGGCGGCTCCGCCCTGCGCGTGGATAAGACGGTGGAGAGCGCCGACGGGCAAGCCAACGTCTATTACCAGCAGTTCGGCGCCCTTGTCGCCTCCCTCTCCGAGGGGACGCCTTACGGCGTGCGCTTTTGGGTGTATTCGACGGCGGCGCATGCCTCGGGCAACGGGATCGGGTTCCTGTTTGGCGGGGTCGAACAGACGGAGATCTCCTGCGTAGACGAAGGTTCGGACGTCGTGCAGGCGTCCCGCGCGCTCGACTACGAGGGCTACCGCCAATACACCGTGCCCTTCCCCGACGGCGTTCAGGATATCGAACAGGCGAGCGAGATGCAGATCATGCTCTGGGGCAACGAGAGCGCGACCGTCTATTACAGCGGCTTCGAGGTGCTCTACGGCGAAGTTCCCGAAGAACCGGAAGAACCCGATCCGCCGCAGGTCACCGACCCTCCCGCCCTGGGCGACTACTCCATGCAGGTCTCCGGCTTCAACAACGAGGAGGAGAAGGATCTTTGGGGGCTCTCCGGGCAGTCCGGCACGCTGTACAAAACGGAGCTGAACACCGACCCCGAATTCATCAAGGAAGGGGAGGGCTCCCTCAAATACAGTTGGGACAATGCGACGTACGGCGACGCCTGGACGGAGATCTACTTCAACATTACGGACATCATCCAGGCGAATAAGGACAGCGACCTGACGGGCATCACGTTCTGGATCTACAACAACCAAGTCTTCGACCGTGACGACGCCGTGTGGTGGCTGAAGATCGCGGAAAAGGACGGTTCCGAGTACTCCGCCGATACGCTGCAGTTTGCCAGCACCACCAACCTCGACTTCGTCGGCTGGAAAAAGATGGAGATCCCTTTCTCGGCGGTCACCGAATTGCAGTCTTACAGTTCGGACGAGAACGGGCAGCTCGACGTCGACCAGATCGCGTTCATCAAGATCGGTATGCGCAATTTGGCGACGAACAACGATTTCTTCAATTCGTTCATCTATGTGGACGACGTGCAGCTGACGGCGAACAAACCGTTTGCCGAGACCGGCGATCCTTCGGGGCCGACCGACCCGAGCGGTCCGGACGACCCGAGCGGTCCGGACGATCCCGCCGATCCCGAAAGCGGGTTCCCTGGCTGGGCGATCGCGGTGATCTGCGTTGCCGTCGTGGTCATCGCAGCGGCGATCGTCGTTGTCGTGCTCCGCAAAAAGAAGGGTTCCGGCAAAGACGGGCAGGATAAGGAAGGATCGTAATAAGCAAAAAACGGGCAAGCCGTAAGGCAAGCCCGTTTCGGGAGGGGCGGATCCTGCAGCCGCCCCTTCTTTGTTGGTAGCTAAAACCCGCAGATAGTCCGCGGGTAATAAAAAGCTTTAGCGATAAAATTTGCAATAAAAAACTCCTTTTGATAAAATGGAGTTGCGACCTGGCAGTTGCAACGAAAGAAATCAAAAGGAGGACATCCGGATGGATGACGTAAGAAGTTTAGCACATACGAAATGGAATTGCAAGTATCATGTGGTGTTTACGCCGAAATATC
>CALWBR010000038.1 GCA_944376145.1 uncultured Clostridia bacterium
GCCGCGCGGGTCGGCAACGGGCGGCTTCGCTCCGAGGGCGGGCTGCCGAAATAACGTGACGCGATCGGCGTGGGGCAGGGAAGGGCGCTCGGGCAGCTGTCGGCATCGATCGCTGTTCCGTCGCGGCAAAGCCGCTCCTTACAAATCCCGCCTTCTGCGCCAAACCGAGGATAAGGGCGCATCTTGCGCCCTTTCTTCCTGTCTCGGGCTTCGGTCATTTACGTCTTAGTAAACTCCCTCGCCCTCGCATTCGAAAGTGCACGATCTGCAACCCTTCTGCTCGGTTTGGATGGCGGCATTTTTATCCACGAAATCCGGTGTGAAGAATGCGAACTTTTTTTCGGAGTTCGTATTCTTTTTTTGCACAATAAATCGTTGCGGCTTTTTACGGCAAGGCATTGCCTTTTGCTTGCTTTTGTGCTATACTGTAATTGCCACTTAAGCTTCATATTTTATCTGCGAGGTACGAATAAGGCATTTCGTATCTCTATTTCCTCGCAGATAGGAAGTTTGAGTGGCATCAATCGGAGATACCAATGCAGGGCGTGTCTTCGATTGAAGGCACGCTTTTTTTCATGCCCTGCAAATCTGTAGAAGAGAGGTGGAAAATGAAGTAGATACACACAACGCGTTGCCGGTACGCCTGTACGCGCCCCGCGCAGACCTTTCCGCCGTGGCGCATAAACCGGGAAAAAAGAGGTAGAAAAAAACAAAAACTTTTAAAAGATGGGACCGCATACATGGGAAAGCGCAAATCCAACTTCTGCACTTTCTCGGTCCATCAAATCAGGAGGACATATGAAAAAATTATCGGTAAAATCGCTCGCTGTTTGCCTGATGGCATTCCTTATGATCGGGCTGTGCATTGCGTTTACGGCTTGCGGCGACAAAGGTCCTGGGCAGACGGACAACACGGACAACACAGGTAACACGGACATCACGGACGATACGGACAACGCGGGCAACACGGACGATATAGGCAATGCGGGCGAAACGCCGCCCGAGACGGTATATACATTCGAAAGTTTTTCGATGACGGTTGACGGGGAGATCGTTGCGGATATCGAGGAATCGAATGCCATGCTTGAAGGCACGCAGGCGTATTTCAAAGACGAAAAATTTTACATGACCATGTATGGAGGCGAATGGGGCTATCCTTATACATACGAGGACGGTATCTATGTTATGAATTATGATCTATCGCATCTGCCCGACAGCGTGGAAGCCACGGCAACCGCGAAGGTGGTCGTCAATGCCGATACGCTGACGGTGACGATTGTCGCCAATGCTTCGGGGCAACAAGCGGTGGAAATTTTCATTTATAAGGCATAGAGAGGGCATAAACAAAGCCATAAAAATACCGGCGGGATCGTTTTCCGTCGGTATTTTTTAGGGCGCTGGGTTGTTCGCTTGATAGCGGAACGACCGTGCCTTTATTCGGGTTTGACGATCACAACGATCTTGCAGGAGACGCCCTCCATAAAGCGGATCTCCACATTGTATTCGCCCGCCTGTTTGATCGGCTCTTTGAGCAAGATCTTCTTTTTATCGACGTCGTGCCCGAGGTCGGCAAGGCGTGCGGCGATCTCTTTGGAGGTGACGCTGCCGAACACTTTGCCGTTTTCGCCGCAGCGGATGGGCACCGTTACGGTCGCTTTGTCCATGTTCTTCGCTGTTTCGCGGATGGCGGCGATCTTTTTGTCGAGCCTGCGCGCTTCCGCCTCTTTTTGCATTTGTAGCACGTTCACCGCAGTAGAAGAAGCCGCTTCCGCCAAATTCTTTTTGAGCAGAAAATTTTTGGCGAAGCCGTCGCTCACGTCCAAAATATCGCCTTTTTTGCCCGTTCCTTTTACATCCTGTTTCAAAATGACCTTCATGCCGTGTTCCTCGCAGTGGTTTTGTTTGCAAACATTGTACAACAAAGCCGCGCAAAAGTCAACCGCTCATAAAAAAACGCGGCGCGCACATACTCGGATTCGGAGGTGATCGGATGGAAAAGATCAATCGTGCCATCGGCTGCGAAGTTTCCGAATGCGTTTTTAACTGTGACGGAAAAAACTGCACGCTGGACAGGATCGTCGTCGGCTGCGGCTGCAATGACGAGAACTGCACCTGCTGCGAAAACTACCGCAGCCGATAACGGCTCTTTCAACGGGCAGGCGGGGCGCAAGCATTTGCGCCCCGCCTGCCGCATTTTTATACCGATGCGCAAAAAGCGTTCCGCACCCGTCGGTGCGGAACGCTTTATCGAGGACGGAAGAGGTATTAAAACCGTCCCTTTTTGAGTTCTGTCACATCCGCGTTCAAAAAGTATGCCGCAGTCGAGTCGCTCGTTACGGCGCCGAGCGCTTCGTCAAAGGAATACCACGCGGCTTCGGTGATCTCCTCCGGGTTGAGGCGCGTCTCCCCGTCCGATACGCTCACGATAAAGTTGAGCATGAGCACGTTGCGCGGTTCATGATAGCGGGAGGCGACGTATTTGGTTTTGATCACGTTCAGCCCCGTTTCTTCGCGGATCTCGCGGGCGATCGTCTTTTCGGCGGATTCACCCTTCTTTACATACCCGGCAAGCAGCAGCGTTTCACCGTTGGTGTGTTTGGCAAGCAAGATCTTATCCAAAGCACGGTTCACCACACACATGCTCACCGCCGTTTTAAAGGGCGGAAAGCGGAACGTGCCGCACGTTTCGCAATAGGGCACCAAGCCTTCGTTTTCGCAAAATTTTAAGATGAGTTTGTTTCCGCATTCCTGGCAAAACATGGTTTTGTCTCCATAGGCGGGCGTTTGCCCGCGTTCCGTCATTATAATAATAGAATACTCCGTTTGCATAAAAATGTCAACGCTTGTTTGTAATTTTTTGCGTGTTTTTCAAAATTTGCGGAAAAAACCGCATGTTTATGGGATCGCTTGCTTTTTGCCTGCGCTCTCGGTATAATGGTAAGCGAAAAACGCAATGCGGTAGCGCACAAAGGGTGCTTGTATGCAAAAAACTTTTTTGAAAACAATCGCGCGCAGCGTGCGCGCCAACAGGGCGAGGCTTCTATCCGTTGCCGTCATCATCCTGCTCGGCGTTGCCTTTGTTTCGGGCTTGGGTACGCTGTCGCCTTCGATCCTGCATTCGTTTTCGGAAGATCTGCGCGCGGCGAACGTTTCCGACTGCATCGCCGTTCGGGAAGAGGGCATCGGGCTGACGCTGCTGCCGAAGATCTTGTCCGTAAACATGACCGAATCGCTCAAAGCGGTGGAGTAGGGCAGGGATCCGCCGCGGCGTGCTATAAGCAAATCGGAAGAATACCATAAGCAAAAAAACAACACCGAACTTTTCCGTGCGCGGTTGCCATTTTTAAGAATGTATGCTATAATGAGCGATATGAAACAATGCGGAACGTTTGCCGCCGCCATCTTCGATTTAGACGGTACGCTGGTCGACAGCATGCGCATCTGGCGCGAGGTGGATGAAGAGTTTTTTGCCCGCCGCGGCATGCCGGTCCCCGCTGCCTACCAGGAGGAGATCGCGCATCTCGGTTTCCGCGCGAGCGCGGAGTATACCGTCGGCAAATATTTGCCGCGGGAAAGCGTGCCCGCCGTTTTGGAAGAGTGGCGTGCGCAGGTCGCGGCAAAGTATGCCGCTGCGGATGCGGCGCGGTACTTCAAATCCGGCGCGCTTGCGTACGTGCGGGCGCTGCATGCCGCAGGGGTGCGCCTGGGCGTTGCCACGGCGTCTTCGCCGGAACTTTTTTTGCCGGTGTTGGAAGCGGGCGGGATAGCCGGGCTGTTTTCCGCCTTTACGACGGTAGACGAGGTCGGCGTGCACAAGGGCTGCCCGGATATTTTTTTGGAATGCGCCCGCAAACTGCAGGTCTTGCCCGTCCGCTGCGTCGTGTTTGAAGACAATCTTACCGCGCTGTGTGCGGCGCGCGCCGCGGGCATGCGCACCGTTGCGGTATACGACGAAGCGTCGCAGGCGTCCGTCGGGCAGCTGCGGCAGGCTGCGGATGCGTTTGTAACGGATTTTTCCGAGGCGGCAGGCTTGCGCCTGTTCGGGGAACGGATATAGGAGAGAAAAGGGTATGTATACGCCGAAGTTGAATTTGATCGAGACCGAGCATGCGATCACGCTGATCAAGCATGCGTTCGAAGAGCAGCTTTCTAAGGCGCTCAATCTGACGCGCATCAGCGCGCCGTTGTTCGTGCTGCGTTCCAGCGGGCTGAACGACAACCTGAACGGCGTGGAGCGCCCCGTTTCGTTTGATATCGGCGCGACGGGCGAGGTCGCCGAAGTCGTGCATTCGCTCGCCAAGTGGAAGCGTCATGCGCTCGCAAAATACCGTTTCGGACCGCGGTTCGGGCTGTATTGCGATATGAACGCCATCCGCCGCGACGAAACGCCGGATGCGCTGCATTCACTGTACGTCGATCAGTGGGACTGGGAGGTCGTCATCACCCGGCAGGACAGGACGGAAGCGTTCCTGCGTGAAACGGTGCAAAAGATCTATGCCGCTTTGCAGGCGACGGCGGAGCAGATCTGCCGTGCTTTCCCCGCGCTGGATAATTTTCTCGATGACGAGATCGGCTTCGTCACCACGCAGCAGTTGGAAGATCTGTATCCGCAGCTCACGCCGAAAGAGCGCGAAACGGCGTATGTCCGCGAACACGGCGCGACGTTTATCATGCAGATCGGCGGCAAGCTCCGTTCCGGGCAAAAGCACGACGGGCGCGCGCCCGATTACGACGATTGGGCGCTCAACGGGGACATCATGCTCTATTATCCCGTTTTGGATTGTGCTTTTGAACTTTCTTCCATGGGCATCCGTGTGGACGAGGAGAGTTTGGTGTGCCAGCTCAATGCCGAAAATTGCGCCGAGCGGCTGCAGCTTCCGTTCCATCGCGCGTTGGCGGCGGGGGAACTCCCGCTTACGATGGGCGGCGGGATCGGGCAGTCGCGCCTTTGTATGTTCTTGCTGAACAAACGGCACATCGGTGAAGTGCAGGTCTCCGTTTGGGACAAGGCGAACGAAGATCTTTGCAAACTCCACGGGATCCCGCTCATGTGACGCGGCATTCGTCCGTTTTCAACGCCCCGCTTTTGCGTAAGATCGGCAAAAGCGGGGCGCTTTTGTATAGTATGCCGTGTTTTGCGCATGCTGTCGGTATGGAATATCCGTTCAGTGAAGGGCAGCTTTCTGTCTTGGAAGAGCTGCTTGCAGGCGAGTGCCTTGCCGCCAAAAAGGCAAAACTATATTCCGCGACCTTGTTCGACCCGACGCTTGCCGCCGGCATGGAGCGGTTGGCAAAGCGGCATGCCGAGCGCTTTTTGCGCCTTGCGGCGTTGCTTGCGGAGGAGGAGAAGAATGGATAAACCGTGCAAGAGAGATACGTCTTTGTGCGAGCGGGATGCGCTTGCGGATCAGTGCGCACAGGAACAGAGGCTGCTTGTTTTGTATGCGGAGTTTGCGGGCGGGAGCGGGCGCAGCCTTCGTACCCGTGTTTTCGGACTGTTTTCCGAGGCGGCGGAGGATGCCGCCATGCTTGCCGCGTTGGCTGTGCGGGAGGCGGAAGAGGAGGGTCCGGCAGAGGCGCGGCTGCGCAAAAAATGCACGCAATGGAAAAAGGAACTCAAACCCTGCCTGCAATGAGTTTGCGTTGCGGCAAGGGAAAAGCGGCGGCGCGGAAAACTTTCCGCGCCGCCGCTTTTTGTGCGCGCTTTGGACGGGTGCGGTCTTTCGGGCTGCGGGGCTGTTTCTGTTGACAACGAAAGGGAAAATGCGGTATCTTATACGGGGAACGTTTTGGCGTGCCCGATGGCGGTCTTCGCCGCAGAAGGCGGGTACGCGGTCATATCGTAAAAAGATTGAATGGAGCGGGGGCGATCCATGGACGTACAAACGATCTTGCAGGAACTTACGGCAGAAGAAAAAGCATCGCTGGTCGCGGGCGTGGATTTCATGTTCACGCGCCCCGTGCCGCGGCTGGGCGTGCCGTCTTTGCGCACGGCGGACGGCCCGCACGGGCTGCGGGTGCAAAATACCGGCGGCGACAACGGCGTATCGGGCAGCGAGCCCTCTACGGCGTTCCCGACGGCGGCGACGACCGCGTGCGGCTGGAACCCCGATAACCTTTTTCAAATGGGGGCGGCGATCGGCAGAGAGGCGCATAAATACGGGGTACACGTTGTTTTGGGGCCCGGAGTGAATTGCAAACGCAATCCGCTCGCGGGCAGAAATTTTGAATATTTTTCGGAGGATCCGTATTTAGGGGGCAAACTTGCCGCGGCGGAGGTGAACGGCATCCAAAGCGAGGGCGTCGGCGTATCCGTAAAACATTTTGCGCTCAACAATGCGGAAAACTTCCGTTTTATGGGGGACAGCGTTGCCGATCTGCGCGCCATTCGGGAGATCTACCTGAAAGCTTTCGAGCTCGTCGTCAAAGAGAGCAAGCCCGCCTCGCTCATGTGCGCATACAACAAACTCAACGGCGAATATTGTTCGCAGAACCAATGGCTCTTGACCGACGTGCTGCGTACGGAATGGGGCTTTGACGGGCTTGTCATGACCGACTGGGGCGCCATGCACGACCGTGTGAAGGCGCTGCAAGCGGGCTTGGATCTGGAAATGCCGGGCGATACCGCCGTCTGCCGCAAATGGATCTTAGACGGGTTGGTAAGCGGCTCGCTTGCGGAGACGGATCTCGACAAAGCAGTGCGGAACGTGCTGCGTTTGGTCGAAACATATGCCGTACCGCAGCCCGATGACTGCGATTTTGAAGCGAACGACGCGCTCGCCTGTCGGATCGCGGAGGACTGCGCCGTTCTTCTTAAAAACGACGGGATGCTGCCTCTTCGGGAGGGAGAAAAAATATTTGTCTGCGGCGACCTGTTTGAAAAAATGCGTTACCAGGGCGCGGGCAGTTCGATGATCAACCCGACAAAGGTCACTTCGCCCAAAGCCGCATTCGACGAGCTGCATATCCCGTACACCTTTGCAAGAGGGTATGCCGAGAGCGAAACGGCGGAGCAGCCCGGATCGGTGCAAGAAGCGCTCGCGGCGGCGTCGGGCTTTGCGGCAGCGCTCGTTTTTGCGGGGCTGACCGACTGTATCGAAAGCGAGGGCTGCGACCGTGAAAACATGCGGTTGCCGCAAAACCAGCTCGCTTTGATCGACGCGCTCATAAAAGCCGGAAAAAAGGTCGTCGTCGTGCTGTTCGGCGGTTCCGTCATGGAGCTCCCGTTTGCGGAGGAAGCGAGCGCGATCCTGTATATGGCATTGCCGGGGCAGAGCGGGGGCAGGGCGTGCGCCGATCTGCTGTTCGGCAGGGCGGAGCCCGCGGGCAGGCTTGCCGAAACGTGGCAGCTCGCCTATGCAGACGTGCCCTTCGGGCAGGAGTTTTCCCGATCGGTGCGCGAGGTGTATAAGGAGAGCGTGTTTGTCGGCTACCGCTATTACACCACGGCGGAAAAACAGGTGCGCTATCCGTTCGGGTACGGGCTGAGCTATACGTCTTTTGCATGGTCGGATCTGCTGGTGCGGGAGCAGGGCGAGGAGATCGCCGTTTCCTGTACCGTGAAAAACGTCGGCGCGCGCAGCGGCGCGGAGGTGGTGCAGCTGTACACGGAGGCGCCGAAGAGCAATGTCTTCAAGCCGAAGCGCGAATTGCGGGCTTTTCAAAAAGTTTATTTGGCGGCAGGGGAGAGCAAAAAAGTCACGCTTGTGTTGCGTCGGGAAGATCTGTGCTATTTCGATATCCGTAAAAACGAGCGTGTTTTGGAAGGCGGCATCTACGTGTTGCAGCTCTGTTCCGATTGCAACACCGTTCGCCTTTCGCAAACCTTGCCGGTCGAAGGGGAGGCGTGCGCCCCGTACCCGGAGGAGACGGCGGCGATCTACGGCGGAGCGCATCTGGAAAAGGTCACCGACGCCGTGTTTGAAAAGATGAGCGGGATCAGGCTCGCCGCTCTGCCGCCGCAAAAGCCGATCACGCTCGAATCGCGTTTTACCGACCTGCGGGCAACGTTCTTCGGCAGGATCCTGTTCAACGCGGTATTGCGGATAGCGAAGCGGCAGATGAAAGAGGCAAAAAAACTGCCGGAAGGTGCGGAGCGCGAAAATAAGATCAAGGGCGCGCGGTTTTTGCGGCAGGTCTTGGAGAGCAATTCGCTCATCTGCATGTCTATGGCGGCGGGGTCGGCGTTCCCGTACCATTTTGCGCAAGCGTTCGCAGCCATTGCCAACGGGCGATTGTGGAAGGGCGTGCGCTGCTTATGTACCCCGCTCGAGGGCGGCAAAACGGACGCAAAGCAGAGGAATAAATGACAAACGTCTTCCAACCGACGTATTGCTGCTGTCGGGTATTCGGGGCGGGGGCTTGCCGTGTCTCGCTTATGCCGAAGTGCATTGGCGCGATCGCGTCACGTTCTTTCGTTGATCCCTCACCCGCAGCGGTAAGCAAAAACGCGGCTAACATGCCGCGTTTTTTCCATGGAAGAAGGTGGGAAACATGCAAAGGTGCAACATAGCGTGTTTATGAAACGATTACGAACGCTGCATATTGTATATCGATGAGGTCAGAAATGATTTTTTTGAATTCGTATTTTTTCATTTCTTTTCCTCCTTCACAAACCACATGAGCGCATAGGGGGTGCTCATGTCCTTTTTTTTGTCGATTTTATTGACGGAGACAGCGATAAACTCCGCACCATCCGCGCCCTCGACGTTCGTATAGATAGAGCCTTTGTATTCGTACTTTCCGTTGGCATCCTCCCGCCACTTTGTTTCCTGTTCAGAGCCCTTTAGTATGGCAGGGATAGGGAAGTTTTTATATTTTTTGTTTATCCCGGCATCACAGTAGCCAAGTTTTTTTAATTCCTGCACGATCGTGCGTTTGTTTACAAGCGCAACAACCTGTTCAAGTTGTTCAATTTTCATTGAGCTCCTTCAAATCTTCTGTCCTGTAAAAATAATAGCCTTGCTTGCCTCCGATAAGGTTTGCTTTAATATTATACCATAACCGATGTATCTTTTCAAGCCAATAAGGAAAATCTTTTTTAAGCGCTTGTATAGTTAACTTCAAGGAGTGGGGCAGGTCATGCCGCAAAGCCGTCCCCTCCGTATTACAAAGTTTTTAAAGTCATTGGTTTAGCTCCTTAGGTGAGGGATTCGTAAGGAGCGGAGCGACGGAATAGCGATCGATCGCCGAAGGCGCGATCGCGTCACGTTATTTCGTTGACCCCTCACCCGCAGCGGTAAGCAAAAACGCGGCAAACATGCCGCGTTTTTCGCTATGGCGGCGAGTTATCGCCTTTGTACGAACTTTGAAAGTCAGATAAAGGAGCAGTCTCTTTGGACTGCTTTTCTGTTTCCTTTACCGATTCGATTGAATTGTTGTGCTTTTTGAGCGAATCGGAGAAATAGTAGTTTATTCTTTCAATAATGCTAAATCT
>CALWBR010000039.1 GCA_944376145.1 uncultured Clostridia bacterium
GCACCATGCCGGGGCCGCCCGTTGCGAGGATGATGTCCGCCGTCTTCATCAGCGTGGTGGTCATGTCCAGCGAAGGAACGTCGATCCAGCCGATGATGCCCTCGGGCGCGCCCGCCTTGACGGCGGCGTCGAGCACGACTTTCGCCGCGGCGATGGTGCAGCCCTTTGCGCGCGGGTGCGGCGAGATGATGATGCCGTTGCGCGATTTGAGGCAGATGAGCGTCTTGAAGATGGCCGTGGAGGTCGGGTTGGTGGTCGGGATGACCGCCGCGACGACGCCGATCGGCTCGGCGATCTTTTTGATGCCGTACGCGGGATCCTCTTCGATCACGCCGCAGGTCTTCATGTCCTTATACTTGTTGTAGATATACTCTGCAGCATAGTGGTTTTTGATGACTTTGTCTTCCACGATCCCCATGCCGGTCTCGGCGACAGCCATCTTTGCGAGCGGGATGCGCTGGTTGTTTGCTGCCAGAGCCGCTGCCCGGAAGATCTTATCGACCTGTTCCTGGGAGTAGGTGGCAAACTTCTCCTGCGCCTTCCTGACCTGTTCGATCTTTTCCATCAAGGCTTCGACCGAATCGACGAGCTTGTTCTCCATAACATCTCTCCTTTCAATTATTTTTCGCTGTTTAAAATTTCCGCGAGGCGCTGTGACAGGATCGCAAGCGATGCCGCCATGTCCTCGTTTTTGACTGCTATATCCGCCGGCACGTTCAAGTGCACGGGCGCGAAGTTCCAGATCGCGCGCACGCCGCCCTTGATGAGCTCGTCCGCGACCCCCTGCGCCGCTTCGCGCGGGACCGCAACGATGCCGATGAGCACGTTCAGCCGGCGAACCAGCCGCGCGAGCTCCTCCGCGGGGAATACTTTGACCCCGCCGACGCTTGTCCCCACACGGGCGGGATCCGCGTCGAACGCCGCCACGATGTTCAGCCCGTAGTTTTTAAAGCCGCTATACCCCGCAAGCGCGCTGCCCAGCCCCCCGACGCCGACGAGCACGGCGTCATTGAGGTTGTCGTAGCCCAAAAACCTGTCTATATCCGCAATGAGATCCGCCACGGCGAACCCGAGCTTGGGTTTGCCCGCCTCGCGCGCGATCGCGGAAAGATCCTTGCGCACCTGCACGGCGTTGAGGTGCAGATCTTCCGCAATGGCGGTGGACGAAACGGTCCTCTCCCCCGCGGCGAGCTTTTCCTGCAAATACCTGTGGTACGCAGGCAGCCTGCCGATGGTCGCCTTTGAGACGTTCAGAAGTTCCTTTTCGTTCCCCATGTTTCTCTCTGCTGCCCCTGTGCCCCGTTTGTTCATTCGATATTTTTTTATCGATAAAATAATATCAAAACACGGCGGCGATGTCAACTTTCTTCCGCAAAAAATCCTTTCCGCGGAAAAAGCGGCGAAACCGAACGAAAAGTGTACCTTCCTTACAAAACAAGACCCGTTACGGAAATAGGATACCACATTTTTGCACGCGTTTCAACCGTTTGGCAAAAATAACCGCGGAAAAAATGTCGCCGCGCGGGCGCCCGCCCTTACGGCGCGCTTTTTCGTGCGCGCCGCGCCGCAGAGACGGCATACGCGACGATGAGCGCCGCCAGCACCGCGCACGCACCCAGCGAGACCCACGCCCCGAGCGCAAAGTACGGCGTTTCGTAGACGAGGGAGACGGTATGCTCGCCCGCTTCGAGCTCGATCGCCATAAAGCTGCCGTTCGCGCGCACGATGGGCACGGGCTGCCCGTCCACTTCCGCACGCCAGCCCTTCGAATACGGGACGGAGAAGAACATCCACCCGCCGTCCGTACGGACCGTGCCGCCGAGCGTGTTGCCCGAAAACGTCACCTCTTCCAAGTGTTCCGCCTGCACGAGCGCCTCTGCGGCGGTGCGGTACGCATCGACCGCATAGGCACGCCCTTCCCAGGAAGCAAAGGAGAGAGCGCTGCCGCGCACCATGGTCAAGACGACCTCGACCGTATCCTCCTCGGGCACGCCGAGGCAGATGCACACGTCGCGGCAGGTGCTGTACATGTTCGTGCCGTACGGCGTAAAGCGATAGGTGCGCACCTTGCCGTTGCCTTCGATGCGCAGCTCTGCTTTTTCGGAGACCTCCGCCGCGCCCCATAAACGCAGATAGACCTCTTTGCCGGCGCAGCCGGACAGCGACAGGCGCACCTCTTCCCCCGCGGTGACGGTGAAGGCGGTATCGGAGGCGGCGAGCGTTTCGAGCCCGCCCAGCCCTTCCGCCGCCGCCTGCGTGCCCTGCCCTTCCACGACCATGCCCTCGAGCATCGCATACTGGCGCAAGAGCGGGTCGAGCGAATCGTAATAGGCGCGGGAGAGCGTGTTTTTGTACACGAACCCGAAAGGTGCGCCGTACTTGTTTTCGTACAGGGAGGAGAACCCTTCCACCCGCGAAAACCCGTCCGCGTAATACGGACCCTGCGGCGCGTAATAATACCGGCAGGAGAGCAGCGTCTGCAGGGCGGCGCGGTCGTCCAGCCCCGCCATGCCGAGCGTCTGCGTCGGGTTGTAGACCTGGTTCTCCCCCAAAAACGTGTACGTTTCGCCGCTGCCCATCGTGTGA
The DNA here is from genome assembly GCA_944376145.1 of uncultured Clostridia bacterium. Taxonomy (GTDB): domain Bacteria; phylum Bacillota; class Clostridia; order Christensenellales; family Borkfalkiaceae; genus Borkfalkia. The sequence continues at coordinate 2,587 of CALWBR010000039.1, forward strand.
TAGAGCACGGTGCTGCGATACCCGTTGTTCATGCCGCGGTTGGTATAATTCTCCCACCAGGTCTCCGCCGCCTGCACGTCCGCGCGGAAAAACGACTCCTCGCTCAGCGAGGCGAGGTACGCCTCCTCCTCCGAGAAGAGGGTACGGTACTCGGCTGCCCCGCGGTGATCGGCGGAATACACGGAACAAAAGCACAGCGCGCACACGAGGGCGAGCAGCACGGAAGCGGGCGCAAGCACGGCGGGACGGGCAAACAGGCGGGCGGCTTTCCCGTCCAAAATGCGCGGCGGCTGTGCGGGCGTGCCCCTGTCCCGCAAAAAGGAGCGTTTGGAGAGCGCCCATACGCACAGCGCGACCGCCGCCGCCATGCCCAGCGCCGTGAGCGCGCAAAGGCAGCCGACCGCCGCCGTCGAGAGCGACGAACCCGCCAAAAAGACGATCAGGCTCGCCCCGCCGAGCACGACGAGCGCCGCCGCGTAGACGGAGAGGACCTTGGCTGCCCTGCGGCGCAGGGGAACGGGGTACGGTTCCTCGCCGTGCGGAAGGGTCGTGCTCACGCCGATCATGGCGAAGATGCTGAAAGAGAGCAGATAGACCCAGCGGTTGTTGCTGTAATTGAACAGGTTCATCGCGTACCCGAACAGCGGCACGAGGAACCCGACGGAGAGCACAAGCGACGCGACGCGCAGCGCCCAGCCGCGTTTGCCGCACAAAAAGAAGGCGCACACGCCCATGACAAAGGAGAACGCGCACAGCATCAGCGGGCTGTAATTGCCCCCTTCGCTCGGTCCGATGAACGACAAAAGCTCTAAAAAGTACGTGAGCACGCTCTGCCAGTTCATGCCCTTCGACCCGCCGCGCGCCGCCTGCAGATACGCGTAGACGGCAGGAAGCAGCATGAACGCCGCCAGGGCGATCGCCAGCGCGTAAAAGGCGGCGACCCGCCAAAGGCGCGGAAGAAGCGTTTTGGCATACGGCGTACCCTCCGCGCGGCAGACCTCGCCGTGGTACAAAAACGCGTACAGCACGAGGAACACGGAGTTGAAAAAGAACATATAAAAGGAATTGAGCAGGCACAAAAAGGAGACGGCGATAAAGAAAAAGGGCTGCCGGCGCGCGTACACCCGCTCCAGTCCGAAGACCATCAGCGGCAGCAAGATCGCCCCCGACGTGAGGCTGAGATGGCGGAAGAACGTGAACACGACGTACCCGCTCAGCATGTACAACAACGCCAGGCAGACGGCGTAGCCGCCGCGCACGCGGCGGTGCTGCAGGTAGAACAGCATCGCCCCGCCCGCCGCCAAAAATTTGAGCACGACGATAACGTCGTACACCCAAACGACGTCAAACGGAAGCAAGAACACGAATACGTTGAACGGGTCGAACAGCGACGTAAAGCTCATGCACGTCAGGTAATCCGCGCCCAGCCCGAGCGTAAAATCAAAGGAGCCGACCGCTCCGAACCAGCCCGTATCGCGCAGGTTTTGCAAAAACGTCAGCCCCTGCGTGGCGCCGTCCCGCTCCTGCACCGCCCAAATAAAATGGTTGCCGCGGAGCAAAAAGGGCACCGACAAAACGAGGAGCGCGGCAAACGCCGCGCCCAAAAAGAGGAACCACTGCCTGCGGCGGCACGTTCCGTTCAGTTTTTCAAACAGCCGTTGCACCATGAAAGCCTCTCACTTGCGCAGGTCTTCCGCCACGGAACGGAGCAGCGCCTCCTCCTCGGCGAGCGCGGCGGCATGCCTGCCCTCCTCCGTCTTCCCGGGGACGGTACACGCCGAAAGCGCCGTACGCGCAAGCACGAACCGCTTTGCCGCAAGCGCGGTAAACACGAGGAACACCGCCGCCAAGACCGTGCAGGCGATCGCTCCGATGAGGATCCCGCTGCCGGCGATCGCCGTGATGCTGCACCAGAGCACGACGGCGACCGCCAGGCACAGCAGCAGCGACGCGCCCGCCCCGATAAACCGCTTGACCGAGGCGGCGAACTCGCGTTTTGCCGCGGGCAGCCGCTCTTCGCGCAGACGCGCATCCTCGCGCGCCGCACGCTCGCTCTCCTCCCGCAGAGCATCCGCTTGCGCGTCTATGCCGGGCGCGTACTTTGCCGCAAGGGCGGCACGGTCCTCGCGGCTCATGCGCCGCAGCGCTTTGTCGTACGCCTGCTCGCAGTCGTAGATCTCCGAAAAATCCGTCAGCTCCTTCGTCTGTACGCGCACGACGCCGAACCAGGGGCGCCAGTCTGCGCCGTACAGGGCGGCGCTGTCCAAAAATTTTTCACCGGCGGCGTCGTACTCGCCCTTTGCAAGCAGCGCTTCCGCCTCGGCGAGCAGCGCCTCGGCGCGCTCCCTGCGCTTATCCCGCTCCTCTTCGCGGGCGCGCAGCGTCTGCTCCGCCTGTGCTTCGGCGGAGGGCTCCTCTTCCGAAAATCCCGAAAAATCGGGAACGTTCAGCACGATCTCGTCGCCGCTGTCCGTCTCCTCCGCCAAGGCTTCGCCTTCCGCCGTCTTCTTCAGCTTGATCTTCCCGTCGTCGTCCAATTCCAGATCGCGCTCTTCCATGTTTCACTCCTTCCTTTTCTTGCCCGCCGCATGCGGCGGCACCGTACGCACCACGCTCGCGCGCAGCCCGCGCACGCCTTTGCAGCGGCTCTGCGCCCAAAGGCAAAGTTCTTCCGTTTCAAACAGGGCAAACACCGCGCTGCCCGACCCCGTGACCGCGCATGCCGACGGAGAAAAGGAGCGCGCCAACGCCAGCGCTTCCGCCGTGCCGGCGTGCAGGGCGCAGGCGGGGCGCTCCAGCGCGTTGTACACGTTTGCGCACACCCCGGCAAAATCGCCGCGGACGAGCGCCGCCGCCAGCCGCGCGCTGTCCGCGCGCAGCGGGTCAGGGGAAGCGTCGTATTCCCGATAACACGCCGCCGCCGACGTGCCGCCCTCCGGTACGAGCAGCAGCATATGCAGCGGCTGCAAAACGCGCAGCGGCTGCACCCGCTCGCCGCGCCCCGAAAGGCGCGCCGCGCCGCCCGTGAGCATATACACCGTATCGCTGCCGCATGCCGCCGCAAGCGGCACAAGCTCCTCCTGCGGGACGCCGTACAGCTGCGCCAGGGCAAGCAGCGTACCCGCCGCGTCGGCGGAAGACCCGCCCAGCCCCGCGCCGATGGGGATGCTTTTGTGCACCTCGATGTCGGCGCCGCAGGTGCCGAACGCCGCGACGAACCTCTCGCCCGCCGATACGGCGTTGTTTTGCTCCGGCAAGATCCCCTCGCTGCCCATGCCGCGCATATACACGTTGATGAGCCCGTCTCGCCGCGAAGCGGCAACGACGGTATCGTATACGTTTATCGCCACCGCAACGCTGTCTATGAGATGATAGCCGCCTGCCGCGCCGGAGATGTTGAGCGAAAGATTGACTTTTGCGCTGACCTTGCTCTTTGCACGGTGTTTTTGCGCCCGCTCCGCCACGCCGCAGCCTCCTTTTTTGTTTTACGAAAGAAGGGGGCTTTTCCCCTCCCGTTTTTTCATTAGAAGGGGGATTTTCCCCTCCCGTTTTTTCATTATAGCACAAAAAAACCGCGCCTGTAAACAGAAGTGCGGTTTTTTTGTGTGAAAATTGCCCCTTTTTTGGTTTCAGCCCGAGGGAGGCAGCTCTTTTTTGCGGTAGATCACGATGCGCTCGCCGCCGCGCAAGGGAAAGGTCAGCGACGGCTGCTCCTTGGCGACGTCTTCGGGCGGCTCGCCGAGCTTTTTGGCGGTCTCCCACAGGGTGTCCCCGGCGGCGGGCATGAACACGCGGATGGGCGCGGGCGAAGCCGCGGACGGTTCGCCGACAGCAAGGTCGGTAACGCATACGACGCGCTCTTTGCCGTAGAGCACGAAAAACAGCCGCAGCGTTCCTTCCGTTTCCAACTCGCCTTCCGTGCGCTGCCGCACGGAGACGCCGCACGCCAGCGCGCTTGCCTGCACAAGATCGCCGCGGCGGGCGCGGTCCGAACGCACCGTGAACGCAAACGGCAGGCTGACGGGGATGCTGCGCTCCTCTTCCCCTTCCCGACAGAAGACGATCGTATGGAGCACGCCCTCGACGGCGATCTCGCCGTCGGCGGCTGCCGCGGCGACCTCGGCACGGCACTGCGCCGCCGCCTGCAGCGCACAGGAAAAATCGACCTGCTCGCCCAACGCCGCCGTACCGCTCACCCGCTCGACGGCGGTAAAGGCACAGACGGGCTCCGTGAAGACGAGCTCCTCCCGCCGCGGCACGCAAGCGTGCCCGGGGCAGAACGCGTCGGCGGGCAGCAGCACCTGCTCGCCGCCGTACACCCTGCCGCCGACATGCAGCACGAGCCTTGCCGCGATGCGGCAGCGCGCCTTTTCCTCCTCGCAGGACGCGGAGAGGCTGACGGACGAAACTTCCGCGCGGGCATCGCACGCCATCCCTGCCGACGCGGCGTCGCAGGGGATCTCCGCACGGAAGGGAATGAGCCGCTCATAGGAGACGACTTCGCTTTCTCCCGCGCGCTTGGCGAGCACGCACAGGCATACTTCGCCGGAGACGTCGAGCGACCC
>CALWBR010000040.1 GCA_944376145.1 uncultured Clostridia bacterium
CTCTATGCAGTTTGTGCGCCGTACGGCGTTTCATGCCGGGCGGGTGTATACGGCAAACGGAAAACGAAAAAATTTTTCAAAAAATTTCTTCAAAACGCTTGACAGTCCGCTTTTGCGTGTGCTATGATGTGCCAAACCGATGAAGTAAAGGAGTAACCTGCACTACCGGATCCAAAGAGAGCCTTCGGCGGTGGAATGGAGGCGATGCGGCGCAGGCGAATGGATTACCGAGGGCGGGTGCAAAAGGAGTTCCGAGTAGTGCCCGACGCGTCTCTCGCGTTATAGGGAGAGGGTATGTCAGTACCTGCAACGAGGCGGCGCTTCGCGCTGTGAATTTGGGTGGCAACACGGTCATTTCGTCCCAAAACGGAATGCCCGTGTTTTTTGCTATAAAAAATTTTTTGGAGGAACAAAACAATGTCTGCGAACAACATCCCGTACAAGATCTATCTGTCCGAAAACGAGATCCCCAGGCAGTGGTATAATCTGAATGCGGCAATGAAGGAGAAGCACGATCCTTTCCTCGACCCCGCAACGGGCAAGCCCTGCGATAAGGAAGCCTTGCGCGCCGTCTTTTGCGACGACTGCATCGATCAGGAGCTCAATTACACCGATCTGTACATCGATATCCCGGAGGGTATCCGCGACTTTTACAAAATGTACCGTCCGGCGCCGTTGGTGCGCGCCTATTGTTTGGAGAAGGCGCTCGGCACGCCGGCGGAGATCTATTACAAGTTTGAGGGCAACAACACCTCGGGCTCGCACAAGCTCAATTCCGCCGCCGCACAGGCGTATTACGCAAAAAAGCAGGGCTTGAAGTCCATCACGACAGAGACGGGTGCGGGGCAGTGGGGCACGGCGCTCTCGATGGCTGCCGCCTATTACGGGTTGGATCTCACCGTGTACATGGTCAAAGTTTCCAGCGAGCAAAAGCCTTACCGCAAGGAAGTCATCCGTACGTACGGGGCAAAGGTCATCCCTTCGCCTTCCGATACGACCGAAGCCGGCAGAAGGATCCTTGCGGGGTTCCCCGGCACGGGCGGTTCGCTCGGCTGCGCCAGTTCGGAAGCGGGGGAAAAGGCGGTCACGTCCGAGTCCTGCCGCTATGTGCTGGGCAGCGTGCTCGACCATGTGCTGCTACACCAGTCCGTCATCGGGATGGAGAGCAAGACCGCGCTGGAAAAGTACGGCGTTGCGATCGATACGGTCATCGGCTGCGTCGGCGGCGGTTCCAACTTCGGCGGGCTGATCGCGCCTTTTATAGGGGATAAGATCGCCGGGAAAAACGACATCGATTTTATCGGTGTGGAACCTGCCAGCTGTCCTTCGCTCACCCGCGGCAAATATGCGTATGATTTTTGCGACAGCGCCAAAACGACGCCGCTTGCACGCATGTACACGCTCGGCTGCGGGTTCATGCCCTCCGCGAGCCATGCGGGCGGGCTGCGTTACCACGGCATGAGCCCGATCGTCTCCAAACTCTACCACGACGGCTATATGCGTGCCGTTGCGGTCGAGCAGACCAAAGTATTCGAGGCGGCGGAGTACTTTGCGCGGGTGGAGGGCATCTTGCCGGCTCCCGAGTCCAGCCACGCCATCCTCGGCGCGATCAACGAGGCGCTCGCCTGCAAGGCGACGGGGCAGAAGAAAAAGATCCTCTTCGGGCTCACGGGTACGGGGTACTTCGATATGGCGGCGTACAAGCAGTACAACGACGGCACGATGACGGATACCGTTCCCGACGACGCGGCGCTTGCCAAAGGTTTTGCGAGTATCCCCGCCATTCCGCAGAATAAATAAGCAAAAAAGCATTTACAACGTAGCGTTTTCATGGTATAATGAAGGGAGAACAAGGCGTTCTCCCTTTTTTATCGGCGGGCGCAAAACAAAACGGAGGACAACGGTCATGATTCGTACGAGCATATTCGGCAAAACGGCGGACGGGCGCGATGTGATCGCGTTCAAACTCACGGACGGTGTGAACGAGGCGACGATCCTCAATTACGGCGGGATCATCCAGTCGTTGAAGATCGCGGACAAGGAGGGCACGCTGCATGACGTCGTGCTCGGGTATAACGATGTTGCCGGGTATGAAAACAACGGCGGCTATCTCGGCGCGTTGATCGGCAGGGTCGGCAACCGCATCGAAAAGGGGCGGCTCGTCATCGACGGCAAGCAGTACGATCTGTATTGCAACGACCGCGGCAACCATCTGCACGGCGGCAAGGTCGGGTTCAACCGCAAGATCTGGGACTACGTGTTCGAAGGCGGCGACGGCAACACCCTTGCGCTCTCCACGGTCAGCCCGGACGGGGAGGAGAATTACCCCGGCATGCTGCGCGCGGAGGTGCGCTATACCCTCGCGGCGGGCGAATTGCGGATCGAGTATGCCGCCATGTCCGATAAAAAGACCGCCATCAACATGACCAACCATGCGTATTTCAACCTGAACGGCGAAGGAACGGGCAACGTGTTGGATACGTTTTTGCAGATCGCGGCGAGCCGCTACACGCCCACGGATGAAAATCTCATCCCGCACGGGGAATTAAAGGAAGTCGCGGGTACGCCGTTCGATTTCCGCAAACCGCACCGCATCGGCGAGCGCATCGGCGATACCGACGATCAGGATATCGTCTACCAGAACGGCTATGACGTCAACTATGTCTTCGATAAAAAGAAAGGCTCGTACGAAAAGGTCGCCGAGGCGGAGAGCGAGCGCACGGGCATCGTCATGGAAGTGTTCACGGACAAGCCCGCCGTGCAGCTGTATACGGGCAACGGGCTCGCGCAAAAGGGGAAGAGCGGCTATTACAACCGCAATTACGGCTTCTGCTTGGAGACGCAGTTCATCCCCAACGGCGTGAACGTGCCCGCCTATGCGGAGTTCGGCGACGCGATCTACGAACGCAATAAAGTGTATCACTTCACGACGGCATACAAGTTCAGCGCGAGGTAAGCATGAAGTACATGGTCGCCTCCGACCTGCACGGGTCGGCGTTTTATGCGCGCAAACTTGCAGAGCGTTTTGCTGCGGAAGGGGCGGATCTGCTCGTATTGCTCGGGGATATCTATAACCACGGACCGCGCAATCCGCTTCCCGAAGAGTATGCGCCCATGCGCGTGGCGCAGGTCCTGAACGGGCTTGCGGATCGTTTGCTCGTTGTCAAGGGCAATTGTGACAGCGACGTGGATACGCTCATTTCGGACTTTGAGTTCGTGAGCGAGGCGGTGCTCGTTTCGGCGGGCAAGCGCGTGTTTTTGCAGCACGGGGATCGGTTCAGCATCGATAAGCTGCCCAAAAACTGCGGCGACGGCTTTTTTTACGGGCACTATCACACGAGCTTTATCCGCCGTGCGGGCGGTGTGCTCGTCGCGAACCCCGGGTCCGTTTCGCTCCCCAAAGAGGGGACGCTGCGCGGCTATCTCCTTTTGGAGGAGGGAACGGTCACGCTGAAGGACCTTGCGGGAAGCGTGGCGGACGAACAGGCGCTTTGATCGGATGCGATAAACGATACGGAAGCAAAGCCGTGCCCGTACGGGCGCGGCTTTGCCGCGGATGAAAGAATTTTAAAAGAGGTAGAAGAATGAAGATCAAGCTCGGTATTTTAGGGTATGGCAATTTGGGCAGGGGCGTGCAGTATGCCGCGTCGCTGTGTGAAGACATGGAGGTCGTCGCCGTCTTTACGCGCCGCGATCCCGCCTCCGTGCAGACAGTGCTGCCCGTCAAGGTGGAGCACACGGACGCGCTCGCCGCGTATAAAGATCGGATCGACGTGCTCATTCTCTGCGGCGGCAGCGCGACGGATCTTCCCGTGCAGTCGTTGGAAGCGATCCGTCTTTTCAACACGGTAGACAGTTTCGATACGCATGCGAAGATCCCCGCGTATTTTGACGCGCTGGACGCGGCGGGCAAGGCGGCAGGGCATTTGGGCGTGATGAGCGTGGGCTGGGACCCGGGGCTGTTCTCTCTTGCGCGCGCCTATTTTACGGCACTGCCCGGAACGGGGGAGGCGTATACCTTCTGGGGGAAGGGCGTCAGCCAGGGGCACAGCGACGCGATCCGCCGTATCGCGGGCGTGAAAGATGCGCGCCAATATACCGTTCCCGTGGAAAGCGCCCTGGAACGGGTGCGCCGCGGGGAAAACCCGCAGCTCTCCGTGCGGGAAAAGCATACGCGCGATTGCTACGTCGTTGCCGAAGAAGGGGCGGATCTCGCGCGCATCGAGCGTGAGATCAAGCAGATGCCGAACTATTTTGCCGATTACGATACGACGGTGCACTTCATTTCCGAAGAGGAATTGCAGGAAAAGCATGGCGGCATCCCGCACGGCGGCTTCGTGCTTCGTGCCGGCAAGTCGGCGGCGGGGCATGACTATCTGATGGAGTTTTCCTTAAAGCTCGGGTCCAATCCGGAATTCACTTCCGGCGTGCTCGTTGCCTATGCGCGCGCGGTGTACCGCCTTGCCGCGGAAGGGAGAACGGGCGCCGTCACGGTGTTCGATATCGCACCAAAATATCTTTCCCCGCTGGGAGAGGCGGAGCTGCGAAAGAGCATGCTGTAAAATTTACCGAGGCGCTGCCGTAAAGGCGGCGCCTCTTTTCGCGCCCGCGGGCGACATTTCTTGTTCGCGGCAAAAAATGTGTAAATTTTTTGTGCCGATTCCCTTGACTTTGCGGTGCGCGTACGATATACTAAATGCAGAGTAAAAAATCTGTAAAAACACAAGATATTGTGTTGCAGCAGACGGCTTTTCGCAACTGGTGGATAGGCAGGGAACTGCGGGGGAGCGGAAAGCGGCGACGCCGACCACCTGGGCAACTGCATGGAATGCGGCTGCACGGGTTTTTTTATTACGTTTCGGAGGTTCGGGCGATGCAAAGAGCATTTAAAAGCGGGCGTTACAGTGAAACGATCGACGTGCGGGATTTTATCCAGACCAATTACACGCCGTACGAAGGGGACGGGGCGTTTTTGGCGCCGCCGACCGAGCGTACCAAAAGGCTCATGGAAAAGGTCAACGCGCTTTTAAAGGCGGAGACGGATAAGGGCGGCGTGCTGGATGTGGATACCGAGCATGTTTCGTCGCTTTTGACGTATCCCGCCGGCTATATCGACAGGGAGAACGAGCTGATCGTCGGGCTGCAGACGGATGCGCCGTTAAAGCGCGGCGTCAATCCCTTCGGTGGCATCCGTATGGCGCGCCAGGCGTGCGAAGCGTACGGGTATAAGCTCTCCGAGTTGGTGGAAACGGAGGTCAGCTACAAGACGACGCACAACGATGCCGTGTTCCATGTTTACACGGATGAAATGAAGGCGGTTCGGCATGCGGGGCTGCTGACGGGGCTTCCCGATGCGTACGGGCGGGGCAGGATCATCGGCGACTACCGCCGTGTCGCGCTTTACGGCGTGGATAAGCTCATCGAAGAGAAGCGGAAAGATAAGTGCGAACGCGGGGAACTGCCCATGGACGAGCAGAATATCCGCATCCTTGAAGAACTCTATAAGCAGATCGATTTTTTGCAAAAACTCAAAGAGATGGCGCTTTTGTACGGCATCGACATTTCGGCGCCCGCACGGAACGCGCGGGAGGCGATCCAATGGACGTATTTTGCCTACCTTGCCGCCATCAAGGAGCAGAACGGTGCGGCAATGAGCCTGGGCAGGGTGTCAACGTTCTTTGATATTTATATCGAACGCGATCTTGCAGACGGCGTGCTCACCGAAAGCGAGGCGCAGGAACTGATCGATGATTTTGTCATCAAATGCCGCGTGACCCGCCAGCTGCGGACCCCCGAATACAACGAGATGTTCGGTGGCGACCCGACTTGGACGACGGAGAGCATCGGCGGCATGGGGACGGACGGCAGAACGCTTGTTACGAAAACTTCGTACCGCATTTTGCATACGCTGTACAATTTGGGGGCTGCGCCCGAGCCGAACCTCACCGTGCTTTGGTCGGAGGCGCTGCCCGAACCGTTCAAAAAATATTGCGCGAAAGTTTCCGTCGATACCGATTCCATCCAATACGAAAACGACGATCTGATGCGTCCCGTCTACGGTGACGATTACGGCATCGCCTGCTGCGTTTCGGCTATGAAGATCGGCAAACAAATGCAGTTTTTCGGGGCGCGGTGTAATCTTGCCAAGCTGTTGTTGCTCACTTTGAACGGCGGGCGGGATGAAAAGAGCGGGCTGCAGATCGCGCCCGAAGGCAAACGGTTTACGGGTAAGCTCGATTATGAGGAGGTGCGTGCGGCTTATAGCAAGTATATGGCGTGGCTGTGCCGCCTGTACGTGCGCACGCTCAACGTCATCCATTACATGCACGACAAATACGCCTATGAAAAGATCCAAATGGCGCTGCACGATACGGATGTGGAACGCTTCCTTGCCTGCGGTGTGGCGGGGCTCTCGGTGGTAACGGATTCACTTTCGGCGATCAAGTATGCCGAAGTGACCCCCGTATACGGGGAGAATGGGCTGATCGGCGGGTTCGAGCGGAAGGGTGATTTCCCCAAATACGGCAACGACGACGACCGCGTCGACACGATTGCGGCGGAACTGGTCAAAGAATTTTCGGAAGAACTGAAAAAGACGCCCGCTTACCGCGGGGCGAAACATACGCTGTCTGTGCTTACGATCACTTCCAATGTGGCGTACGGCAAAAAGACGGGCGCCACGCCGGACGGCAGGGCGGCGGGGGAGCCGTTTGCGCCCGGTGCCAATCCGATGCACGAGCGGGATACGAGCGGGGCGCTTGCCTCCCTCAATTCGGTGGCAAAGCTCTCTTACGATTGCTGCCGCGACGGCATTTCCAATACCTTTTCCATTGTCCCTTCCGCGCTCGGAGAAAGCGAGGAAGACAGGGCGGAAAATCTTGCCGACATGCTGGACGGGTACTTTGCGCAGGGGGCGCATCATTTGAACGTGAACGTGTTTGACCGCAGTAAACTCATCGCCGCGATGGAACACCCCGAATTGTATCCGAGCGTCACCATCCGCGTTTCCGGGTATGCGGTGAACTTCCATAAGCTTTCCAAGGCGCACCAGTTGGAAGTGATCAAGCGCACATACCACGGAAGAATGTAAAAACAGACCGAAAAGAGAGTACTATGTGTGACAAAAACGAGCGCGAGGCGGAGATCTCCGCCTCGCGTAAGAATAATAAAAGCGCGGACGACGGCGTTGCGGAGGATCGTGTGCGGGTCGGGTACATCGATTCCGTCTATTGCGGTTCGGGGGTGGACGGGGCAGGCTTGCGCTGCGTCGTATTTTTTGCGGGCTGCAATTTGCGCTGCCCGTTTTGCCACAATCCGGAGACGCTGTTTCAAAAGGGGAAGGCGGTCCTCGCCGAAGAACTTGTTCAAAAACTGCGGCGGTATAAGCCGTACTTTAGACGGGGCGGGGTCACGCTCTCGGGTGGAGAACCGTTTCTGCAAAAAGAGTTTTGTCTTGCGCTGGCGCGGCTGTTGCGGGAGGAGAACATTCGTGTCGCCTTTGAAACGAACGGGCATGTTTGCGATCCGGCTTTGATCGCGGCGGGGGAACTCATTTGCGACGTTAAAAATCAGGAAACGGACGACCTCTCCGTGTATGAGCGTTTCTTTGCCGAATGTGTGCGGCAGGGGAAATTGCCGCGCGTGACCAACGTGCTCGTCCCGGGAAAGAACGATCGTGAGGAGAAGCTGCGTGCGCTTGCGCGGCTGGTGCGGCAGTATTTCCCGCGGGGCAATATTCGGTTTTTGCCCTTTGTAAAACTGTGCGAGGATAAGTATGCCGCGCTGGGTCGTCCTTTTCCGTATGCGGATGTGCGCGAGTGTGAAAAGGAAGACGTTTTGCGGGCGGAACAGATCGTTAACGAGGTTTTTTCACAAAAAATATAGTACTATGCGTCGCATAATTGGTTAAAAAAACAAAAAAAGAGGACAGCTCGCCGCCCTCTTTTTTGTTGTTTTTTGCTTAGTGTTGTGCTTTTAAATATCGCAGCGCTTCCGTGCCCGCGATCATACCGTCGCAGACGGCTTTGGCGATCTGCTGCATGCCGGGGGTGCAGTCTCCGGCGGCAAAGATGCCGGGAACGTTGGTCATGCGCCGTTCGTCGGTGAGGAGCTTCCCGTTTTCGCTTGCAATACCGATCTTTTTTGCCAGTTCAAACGCTCCTGCGGAGCCGCAGGCGATGAATACGCCGTCGTAGGCTTCCCGCGATCCGTCTGCAAAGACGACTTCTTTCAGCCGCTCGTCTCCTTCGAAGGAGGCGAGCTTTTCCGTTTTGCAGGGGAACCCTTCGAGGGCGGGGTCTCCGTTGGTCAGTACCGTCACGTCTTCGACGACGTTTTTCAGCTCTTCGAATTCGCTGCGCGCATAGGCGCCGCCTCCCACGACGGCGACCTTTTTGCCGCGGTAAAAAAAGGCGTCGCAGACGGCGCAGTAGCTGATGCCCGCTCCCTCAAACGTCTTCAGGTTCCGTATGGGCGGGGCGGAGCGCGCCGTGCCGCAGGCGAGGACGAGCGCGCCCGCGTCGAGGAAGCCTTCCGCCGTTTTGGCGCGGAAGCCGTTTTCCGTAAATTCCACGCCGAACACTTCGGTGCGGCGCAGTTTGGCGCCGAGCTTTTGTGCCTGTTCCACGCCCGCGGCGAGCAGTGCTTTGGCATCCACCCCGTCCGCAAACCCGTAATAATTTTGGATGCGTTCCGCCTTTTCGAGCGCGCCGCCGTCCTTTGCGGCGATCGTGACGGGCGCGCCGCCGCGCACGGCGTACAGCGCCGCCGATATCCCTGCGGGGCCGCTTCCGATGATGAGCAATTCCTTCATGTTTCGCTCCTTTTGTTTTCCCTGCATTATACCGTAAGCGCTTTCGTCCGTCAAATGTTTTTTTGCGGGCGCCGCCGCACGCTGCGTGCGGCGGCGCCGAGCCGTAAAAAATTTGCGCGCGGACGCGCGCCTGCGCAAAGAAAAGGCGCAAAACCGTTGACATTGTTGCGTTTTTAGGGTAAAATAGCGGGACATGAGATTCGCGAAACAGAGTATCCAAGCAAATATTTTATCCGCAGCCGCCGGACGCGCTATGGCGGCGGCGCAGCGTAAGCCGCTGCCTTATTGTGATCGGGCACAAAATCCCGAGCTTATAAGTTGGTTACTTGATAACCGGGTGCCTGCAGGCACGCTTGTAAAACGATCAATAAGAGTAGTAAAAGTAAGGTATTTGCTATATAGACTCTGTTCTCGGGGCTCATCCTGTTTGTTTTAGGGGGTTCTACGATTGTTCGGGAGCGGTATGCGCAGGCATATCGCTCTTTTTTGTTGTCGGAGGTTCTTACGATGGGAGAAAAGCTCAACCTGTACGGGTTCAACAATCTTACGAAGTCTTTGAGCTTCAACATTTACGACGTGTGCTATGCCAAAAGCCCGCGCGAACAGCGCGACTACATCGCGTATATCGACGGGCAGTACAACAGCGAACGCCTCACCAAGATCCTCACGACGCTGACGGATATGATCGGGGCAAAGGTGCTCAACATCGCCAAGCAGGACTACGAGCCGCAGGGCGCCTCCGTCACGATCCTCATAGCGGAGGGGTCCATGATCCCCGCGGGGACCACGCAGCTGGCGCACCTCGACAAGAGCCACGTGACCGTGCACACGTACCCCGAATACCACCCCGAGACCTGCCTTGCCACCTTCCGCGTGGATATCGACGTAGCCACCTGCGGGGAGATCACGCCGCTTTCCACGTTGGATTACCTGATCGGCTCCTTCGATTCGGACATCATCACCCTCGATTACAAGGTGCGCGGCTTTACGCGGGACGTGAACGGGCACAAGCTTTTCCTCGACCATAAGATCCGTTCCATCCAGGATTACATCGATCCCGAAACGCTTTTGCGCTATGACGCGATGGACATCAACGTCTATGCGGCGAACCTGTTCCATACGCGCATGATGGTCAAGGAGATCGATCTGCAAAATTATCTGTTCAAGACGGACGCATACGAGCTCCCGCCCAAGCAGCGGCTGGAGATGACCGGCAATCTGCGCCGCGAAATGATCGAGATTTTCAGCAACAAAAACATTTTCTGAACGGTCACGAAAGATGAAGGAACTATCCCAAAAACGAGCGCCCATCTACGAAGCGCTGCAAGAGATGCAGCGCATGCGCCTGGTGCCCTTTGACGTGCCGGGGCACAAGCGCGGGAAGGGGAACCCGGAGCTGTGTTCGCTGCTCGGCGAACGGTGCGTCGGGTTAGACGTCAACTCCATGAAGTGCTTGGACAACCTCTGCCACCCGGTTTCGGTCATCCGCGACGCCGAACGGCTTGCGGCGGAGGCTTTCGGCGCGGCGTGGGCGTTCCTCATGGTCGGGGGCACGACGTCCGCCGTGCAGAGCATGATCCTTTCCGTTGCCAAGCGCGGGGAAAAGATCATCCTGCCCCGCAACGTCCACCGCAGCGTCATGGGCGCGATGGTGCTGTGCGGCGCGGTGCCGGTCTAT
>CALWBR010000041.1 GCA_944376145.1 uncultured Clostridia bacterium
GCTTTTGCAAAAAGTCTGCGCGCGCTGCGGCGTGCGGGCGCGCTGGCATTTAAAGTGCAATACGGGCATGAACCGCTACGGCGTGGAAGAGGAAGAGCTTTCGGCTTTGCTTTCCTCGCTGGGCGGGATGCCGCCGGAAGGGGTCTACTCGCATTTTTACCGCCCCGAAGACGCGAAAACGCGCAAAGAGCAGTTCGCGCGCTTTGTGCGCATGGCGGACAGGGCGGAGGCGTGTTGCGGCAGGCTCGTTCGCCATCTCTCCGCCACGGGCGGGACGCTCGCGGGCGGTTTTGTGCAGGATATGGTGCGCATCGGCATAGGGTTGTACGGATATCTGCCGCAAGGTTTTTCCCTTCCGAAGGGGACGCTGCTGCCGGCGATGCGCGTCTATGCCGCGGTCGCGGCGGAGCGGGCATACCGCTTCGGCGGAGCGGGATACGGGGAGCGTGTTCCGCACGGGCGGCTGTATACATTGCGCTGCGGTTATGCGGACGGGCTGTTTCGGGCGGACGGGGCGTACCCGCTGTGCATGGATGCCGCCGTGCGGGAAGGCGCCGCGCACAAATATGCGGAGATCCCCGTGCTGACGGATGCGGCGGCGTATGCGGAGAGGCACGGCACGATCGCGTACGAAGTGTTGGTCCGTGCCGCAGCCAGGGCGGAGAAGGTCTATGAAGGATAAAGCTGCTTTGCGCCGCGAGATGAAGGCGGCGCGTGCCGCGGCGGAAGACCGTGCCGCCGCGGACGAACGGATCGCGGACGGCGTGCTCGGTCTGTCTGCCGTGCGGGAGGGGAGCACGTTCTTTGTCTATCGCTCGTTCGGGAGCGAGGCGGGCACGGAGCGCATCCTTACGGCACTGTTGCGGGCGGGCAAGCGCGTGTTGCTGCCGCGCGTGCGCGGCAGGGAGATGGACGCGGTCGAATACACGGGGCAGCCGCTCGTCCGCGGTTCTTTCGGGATCGAAGAACCGGTCGGCGAACCGTATGCGGGCAGCCCGGACGTGTGCATCGTTCCGCTGCTTGCGGCGGATGAGCGTTTTTTTCGTCTCGGGTACGGAGGCGGATATTATGATCGGTATTTTGCAGGCGCCGGGCGGCGATCGTATAAGGTCGGCATCTGTTACGACTTGCAACGGATAAAAACCATTCCCGCGGAGGAGCACGACGTTCGGCTGGATGCGATCGTCACGGAAGAGCGCGTGCTGCTGCGGGACAAGGCGGAGGAGTAAATGAAAGAAAAATTTTCCCGTTTCGGCTGGGAGGTTTTGGAGCATCTGCGCAGGATGGCGACGCCGTTCGTGTTGAATCTCATGTTCGGTATGACGATGGTCGCCATACTGGCGATCGGGGTGCGCGCTCTCGAGATCGTGCTGACCGTGCTGTTTTTTGCCGGATGCTGTTTTGCGGCGTTCATCTATTTCCGTGCGGCGGGAGAGGCGGCGTATAAAATGAAGGAGATGGGCGAATTGCAGCGCAGAGGGGAGACCTCTTCCGACATGAACGGCAGCAAGTACCGCCCCTGCAAGGAGTACAAGCCGTATAAAGGGGCGAGCATCGGGCTGTGCGTCTGTCTGCTTCCCATCATCCTCATTCTTGTCGGCGGTATCGCGGGAGACCGCACGGCGCTGGTCACTATGGTCTTTTCCAGCGGTTGGGCGTATTGTCCCGTGTTTGCCATTTATCGGGCGATGAGCGGTGCGGAAGAGTTTGCCCTGTTCTTGCTGTGGTACGGGTTCATTTTGCTTGCCGTCTATCTCGCCGTCTGCATTGTCGCGTACGAGCTCGGGGCGCGCAAGGAGCGCAACAGGCAGCTTCAGCTCGAATTGCGTTCCGCGCGCATCGAGGAACAGAAAAAGGCGCGCCTCGAACAGCAGCGGCAGCACAATTTGCAGAACGAACAGCAGAAAAAGACGCGCGGCGCCAAAAACGGGAAATGAGGATCGTCGGCGGAAAACACCGCGGCAGGGTGCTTGCGGCATTCAAGGGGCAGGAGATCCGCCCCACGCCCGACCGTGTGCGCGAGGCGCTGTTTAATATTTTGGCGCCGGATATCCAAGGCGCGAACGTGCTCGATCTGTTCTGCGGCAGCGGCGGGATCGGTTTGGAGGCGCTCTCGCGCGGCGCCGACCTCGTCGTGTTCAACGACGTGTCGGCGGCAAGCCTTGCCGTGCTCTGCAAAAATCTTGCGCTTTTGAGGGAGAAGGCGCAGGTGTACAACCTCGATTTCCGCCTGCTCCTTGCCAAGCTGAACATTACGTTCGACATCGTGTACATCGACCCGCCGTACGGGAGCGGGTTCGGGAAGGAGGCGCTCGCGCTCCTTGCAGAGCACGGGCTGCTTGCGGCGGGCGGCGTTGCCGTTTTGGAGAGCCGCGAACCTTTCGAAGCGGAGATCCCGCATTTGGTAAAGATCGACGAGCGCCGGTACGGCATCGTGCATTTGACTTTTTTTACGGCGGAGTGAGTGCCGCGGGAGGCAGCCTATGAAAAAATGCGTATTCGCGGGGACGTTCGATCCCCCCACGCTGGGGCACAAGGATATTGTTTTAAAGTGTTTGGAATTGTTTGACGGGGTCATCGTCGCCATTCTGATCAATCCGAACAAGCGCCCGCTTTTTTCGGAGGAGGCGCGCCTTGCCATGCTCAAAAAGGTGTTTGCCTCTTACAAAAACGTTCGGGTGCTCTCTTACGACGGGTTGACGGTCGACCTGCTGCAGCGGGAAGGCGCCAAATTTTACGTGCGCGGCATCCGCAACGGCACCGATTACGACTACGAGGCGCAGCTCAATTACATCAACAAGGATATGTATAAAGAAATGATCACCGTGTTCCTGCCGACGCGGCAGGAATTTTTGCACATCAGCTCCACGCTCGTCAAAGACGCGCTGCGTTTTGACAAGAATGTGGACAAGTATGTTCCGGAAGAGATCAGGGGGGATCTGAGGAAATATTTGCAAGAGGCGAAGAACAATGTTTAAACGCGAAGAACTCATCCCCACGGCGGAAGAGATCCGGGACAGGCTTCCGCTCCCCGACGAACTGAAAAAGATCAAGGCGGAGCGCGACAGGCTCGCTTCCGAGGTCATCCGCGGCGAAACGGAAAAGCTGCTGCTCATCATCGGGCCGTGTTCCGCGCACGAAAGCGCGCCCGTGCTCGATTACGTGGAGCGCCTTGGCAAGCTGAACGAGCGCGTAAAGGAAAAGATCGTGCTCGTTCCGCGCATCTATACGAATAACCCGCGAACCAAGGGCGTCGGGTACAAAAGAATGTTCACCCAGCCCGATCCGCGGCAGCGCGAGGATATCCTGAAGGGGATCCTCACCATCCGCCGCCTGCACATCGATGCG
>CALWBR010000042.1 GCA_944376145.1 uncultured Clostridia bacterium
ATAGATGAACTCGATGCCCGCGGCGATGCGGATCTGCCACTTCACCACGTCGATGTTGGTGACGTATTCGGTGACGGGGTGTTCCACCTGCAGGCGGGTGTTCATCTCCATGAAATAAAATTTATCGTCCTTGGCGAGCAAGAACTCGATGGTGCCGAGGTTGGTGTACTGCACCGTTTTGGCGGCGGTGACCGCCGCCTGCATCATGGCGGCGCGCACTTCGGGCTTGAGCGTGACGCAGGGGCTCTCCTCGATGAGCTTCTGGTTTTTGCGCTGCATGGAGCAGTCGCGCTCGCCCAAACAGACGACGTTGCCGAAGTTGTCCGCAACGATCTGCATCTCCACGTGCTTTACGTCCGTCAGATATTTTTCAAGATATACCTTGCCGTTGCCGAAGGCAGCCTGCGCCTCGGCAGACGCCGTCAATACGGCGTTTTCAAAGTCCTCTTCCTTCCAGACGATGCGGATGCCCCTGCCGCCGCCGCCCGCCGACGCTTTGACGATGACGGGGTACCCGATCTCGGCGGCGAATTTTTTGGCTTCGGCAACGTCGGTGATCTCGTCCAGCCCCGGCACGACGGGCACGCCGGCGGCACGCATGGTGCGCCGCGCCTCGTCCTTATCCCCCATCTTGGCGATGACGGTATACGAAGGTCCGATGAATTTGATGCCGCACTTTTCGCACAGCTCGGCAAAGCGCGGGTTTTCGGAGAGCAGCCCGTACCCCGGGTGGATCGCCTGGCAGCCGGTGGCGATGGCGACGTCGATGATCGCCGTCATGTTGAGATAACTGTCTTTGAGCAGTGCCCCGCCGATGCAATAGCTTTCATCCGCCAAATTGACATGCAGCGCCTGCGCGTCCGCCTCGGAATAGACGGCGACGGTACGGATGCCCATCTCGTTGCAGGCGCGGATGATGCGCACGGCGATCTCGCCGCGGTTTGCGATCAATATTTTACTGAACATGCAAAATGCTCCTCAAAAGCGCCGATCAAAAGATCTTGAACAGCACCTGCCCGAACTCGACGAGCGAGCCGTTTTCCGCACAGATCTCGACGATCTCGCCGTCCTCTTCGGCGACGACGTCGTTCATCAGCTTCATCGCCTCGATGATGCAGAGGGTATCCCCCTTTTTCACCTTGCTGCCCACCTTGACGAAGGGCTCCGCGTCCGGCGAAGGCGCGATGTAAAAAATACCGACCATGGGCGAATTGACGTCGCGGTATTTGTTGTAATCCTTGACGGAGGAGAGGTCTGCCTTCTCCCCCTCGTCGCTTTCGGCGGCTTGCACGAACTGCACGGGCGGAAGCGCATACGGCGCCGCGCTCGTTTCGTTTTCCAGCTTGATGGAGAACGAGCCTTCTCCGCTCGTTTCGGAGAGCTCCATTTTGGCAAGCCCGCTCTCCTTGAACAACTTGATGTATTCGCGAATTTGTTTTTTATCCATTTTACGGCTCCTCTCGGGATGATATAAAAATGCGCTCATAACATTACAATGTTATAAACGCATAACTGTGTGGTCAGATCTTCTTGAAGGCGATGCACCCGTTGTGCCCGCCGAAGCCCAGCGACGTGGACAGCGCATATTCGAGCGCGGCGTCCTGCGCGGTGTTGGGCGTGACGTCGAGGTCGCATTCGGGGTCGGGTTCGCGGTAATTGATGGTCGGGGGAACGACGCCCTCGTGCAGCGCGAGCACGGAGGCGATCGCCTCGATGCCGCCCGCCGCGCCGAGCATATGCCCCGTCATGGACTTGGTGGAGGAAACATGCAGTTTGTATGCATCCTGCCCGAACGCCTTTTTGAGCGCGAGCGTCTCCGTTTTATCGTTGAGCGGAGTGCCGGTGCCATGCGCGTTGACGTACACGTTCCGCCCGGCGACGATGCCGCCCTCCTTAGCGGCGAGCTCGATGGCGCGCGCGGAGGCGACCGCTTCGGGGTTGGGCGCGGTCATGTGGTATGCGTCGTTCGTGCAGCCGTAACCGACGAGCTCCGCATAGATGTTCGCGCCGCGCGCTTTGGCGTGCTCGTATCCTTCGAGCATGAGCACGGCGCCGCCTTCGCCCATGATGAACCCGCCGCGCTCCCTGTCAAAGGGAATGGAGGCGCGGTCCTTATCCGTGCTCTGGGAAAGCGCCTGGCAGCTGATGAACCCCGCAAAACACAGAGGCAGGATCGCCGCTTCGCTGCCGCCGGCGAGCATCGCGTCCGCATAGCCGTGCTTGACGGCGCGGTACGCCTCGCCGATGCTGTTGGTGGACGTCGCGCAGGCGGTGACGACGCAGATGTTCGGACCCTGCGCGTTGAAACGGATGGCGACCATGCCGCTCGCCATGTTGGAGATCATCATGGGGACGAAGAAGGGCGAGACCCTGCCGGGACCCTTTTCGATCATCTTTTTATGCTCTTCGATCAGCGTGCTCACGCCGCCGATGCCCGAGCCGATATACACGCCGAGGCGGTCGGGCGCGATGCTTTCGGCGGTCATGCCGCTGTCTTCGTACGCCTGCGCCGCCGCAGCGATCGCATACTGGGTAAACAGGTCCGTCCTGCGGACCTCGCCGCGCGGGATATAGAGCGTGGGGTCGAACCCGCGCACCTCGCCCGCCAGGCTGCACTTGTATTCGGAGGCGTCAAACTTGGTCACCGTGCCGATGCCGTTCATACCCGCCTTCATGTTCTGCCACGTCGTCTGCACATCGTTCCCGAGCGGGGTCACCGCCCCGAGACCTGTTACGACTACACGCCTTTTATCCATAGCCCCTCCGCTTTTCCTGTGTTATGTCGATCTACGGCGACTTCGCACTGCCGCCCGCTTCCGTTTTGCGCAAACAAAACAGCTTTTTAAACAACTTTCCGCGCCGATCTAAGACCGCTTTAAAGAATTGCATTGCGCGTGGCAAAACCACGCTTTTGCCTAAACGCCCATCTAAACAATCGAATTGCGCGTGGCAAATCACGCTTTTGCCTAAACGCCATCTAAACAGTCGAATTGCGCGTGGCAAAACCACGCTTTTGCCTAAGCGCACCCCATTTGGCGAAACCATTCGCCTGTCGCAGGAAAGGTGAATGCGCCGCACTTCTATAACGGCGTGCCCTAAAAGGTGCGGCGCAGAGGAAAACCTCCGCCATCTCGAACAAAGAGAGAGTGGTGGGGTTGTCCTCCCCTCACGGAAAAAAGTTTTGTCAGCTCAAAACTTTTTTCGTGAACCGCTCAGATATACATCCCCCCGTCCACTTTGAGCACCACGCCCGTGATATAGCGGGCGTCCTCCGAAACGAGGAAGCGGACGGCGTTGGCGATATCCTGCACTTCGCCGAGCGAGCCCAGCGGGATGAGTTTGTACATTGCCTGTTTTTGTTCTTCGGTGAGCGCGTCCGTCATGGCGGTGCGGATGAACCCGGGCGCGACGGCGTTCGCCGTGATGTTGCGGCTGCCCAGCTCCTTGGCGACGGACTTGGTGAGCCCGATGATGCCCGCCTTGCTCGCCGCATAATTCGCCTGCCCGGCGTTGCCCATCAACCCGACGACCGAGCTGATGGAGACGATGCGCCCGTAGCGCTTGCGCAGCATATACGGCGTGACGTGCTTGACCATGTTGAAGCAGCCCTTCAAATTGATGGAGAGCACGCGGTCCCACTCCGCCTCGCTCATGCGCATGAGCAAGTTATCCGCGGTGACGCCCGCGTTGTTGACGAGAATATCGATCTTGCCGAAATCCTTGACGATCCTGTCGACCGTCTCCTTTGTGGCGGAGAAGTCGGAAACGTCGCACTTATAATAGC
>CALWBR010000043.1 GCA_944376145.1 uncultured Clostridia bacterium
ATGGTCATGCCCGGCGACAACGTCAAGATCGACGTTTCGCTGATCAAGCCCGTCGCGGTCGAAGAAGGTCTGCGTTTCGCTATCCGCGAAGGCGGCAGGACGGTCGGTTCCGGCGTTGTTTCCAAGATCAAGAAGTAAGCTTGTTTTCAAGCAGATCCAAAAGCCTCGGCGCAGCCGGGGCTTTTTTGCGTGCGCGGCGCGTATGCGCGCCCGCCGCCGTCAAAAAATTTCCGAACTATTTTTTGCACGCGGGTTGACTTTCCTTTTCAAATTTGCTATAGTGGCGTACGGGGGATCGCCGTTGCCGCTATGGCAAATTTGATGCAGCGAGGTGGGATATGGGCGTCGCACAGGCAGCGCGGCGGTCGCTTTTTAAAATGTTTTTGCGGTGTGTTCTGCCCGCGCTGCTCACAAGCGTGGTGCTGGGCACCTTTTCAATCGTAGACGGGCTGTTCATCGGCAACAAGGTGTTTGACGACGGGCTTTCGGCGATCAACTTCGCCTATCCGATCACGGCGTTCGTGCAGGCGGTCGGCTTCGGCATCGGCATGGGCGGTTCCGTCTGCATTTCGCTTGCGCGCGGCAGGGGAGACGCCCTTTCGGAAAAGCAGTACATTTTTCAAACGTATATCGCCATGCTTGCGGCAAGCGCCGTGCTCTTTCCCGTGCTCTTTTTCACGTCGCCGTATCTGCTGCGCTTTTTCGGCGCGGACGGCATCGTATACGAATACGCGCAGGAATATACGGACATCATCCTGTATGGCACGCTGTTCCAGATCTTCGGGCAGGGGCTTGTTCCCGTCACGCGCAACTTCGGGCACAACGCCTATACGATGCTCGCCATGTGCTGCGGGTTTGCCACCAACATATTTTTGGATTGGCTGTTCATCTATGCGCTCGATCTAAAGCTCGCGGGCGCGGCGTGGGGCACTTTTGCGGCGCAGGCGGTCACGGCGGTGATGTGCGCGGCGGTGCTCCTCAAAAAAAAGTACCGCCCCGCCTTCGGGGCCGCGTTCAAAAAGCTCGGCGAATTGCTGCGTGTGGGCGTGTCGCCGTTCGGCATTTTCTTTTCGCCGAACCTTGTGCTCATCCTCATCAACATGGCGGCGGAGCAAAACGGCGGCACGGTCGCGGTGGCGGCGTATACGGCAGTTTCGTACGTGACGTTTATCGCCATGCGCCTCATCCAGGGCATCGGCGACGGTTCGCAGCCGCTTTTGTCCTTTTACGAGGGGAACGGGGATGCGCGTTCCAAACACGCGATCCTGCGCTTCGCGCTGTACGCGACGGGCGCGATCACCGTGTTGGTCACCCTCTTGTGCGTGTTTGCGCGCGTGCTGATGAGCGGGCTGTTCGGGCTGTCGGCAGAGGGGAAAGATCTGTTTGCCGAGGCGCTGCTGATCATGATCCTGCCTCTTGCAGCATTCGGCTTCATGCGCACGGCAATGTCCTATTTTTATGCGCAGAAGCGCAACTTGTTTGCAAACGTGCTCACGTACGGCGAACCCGTGATCGTTGCGGCGGTGGTGTTCACGCTGCCGGCGTCGCTGGGTCTTACGGGCATCTGGCTGTCCGCGCCCGTTTCACAGGTCGCGCTCGCGTTGCTCGCGCTCGCGTTCCTGCTGCTTTTGCTGCGGCAAGAGCGGGCGCATGCCGGAAAAACGGCAGAAGGAGGAGAACGGCAATGACCATCCATCACGACAAAATGGCATACGGCAGGATCGCGCCGCTGCGCGAAGAAGCGGGCGAAGCAGAGCTTACCGCCATGGCGCAGGCGCTTTCCGAAACAAAGGAGGAGAAACCGATGCGCGAATACGACAGAATGATCGCAGGGGAGTTGTACAACCCCTCGGAACCCGAGCTTGTGGCGCTGCGCACCCGCGCGCGCAAACTGTTCAAACGCTACAACGACACCACCGAGGACGAGCAGGAGGAGCGGCAAAAACTTTTGCATGAGCTGTTCGGTTCGCACGGGCAGTTCATCTATTGCGAACCGCCGCTGCGCTTCGACTACGGCATCCATACGCACGTCGGCGATTGCTTTTTTTCCAATTTCAACTTCGTCGTTCTCGACGTGGCGCCCGTGAACATCGGCAAGCAATGCTTTATCGGACCGAACGTTTCCCTCGTCACGCCCGTGCACCCGCTGGTCGCCGAGGACAGGATCATGCGTTCCACGCCGGACGGCGGAAAGATGGATTATGAGTATGCCAAGCCCATCACCATCGGCGACAATGTTTGGCTCGCTTCCAACGTCGTTGTCTGCGGCGGCGTCACCATCGGCGACAATACCGTCATCGGCGCGGGGAGCGTCGTCACCCGCGATATCCCCGCCAATGTATTGGCGGCGGGCAATCCTTGCCGCGTCATTCGCCCCATCACCGAAAAGGACAGGCTGCCGATCCCCCGTCGATGAGCTCGTTCGCGTTTTGCGGCGGTAAGGATGGTAGTATATAAAAAAAACAGTGAATATATTTCATATGCGCGGAGGGCTTGTTTGTATTGGGCAAGCCCTTGCTTTTTTCGGGTACGTCTGTTATAATAAAGGAAGTGAGACCGAAAGGGCATTTCTTTTGTTGTACAGCATAGGTTCGGTTGCTTCATTTAAAAATCATGAAGGAGGCAAGTAAAATGCAGAAGACTGTCAAAGGGAAAGTGTATGATACCGAAGCCATGACCGTTGTGAAAAAGGTGACCAGCGGCGCGTTCGGCGATCCTTGCGGATACGAGGAGACGCTGTACGTTGCCGAGAACGGCACGTACTTTTTGTACACCAACGGCGGCGAACAGTCCAAGTACCCTGCGGAAAAGCTGACGAACGTTTCCAAGGCAAAGGCGCAGGCTTGGGAAAAGGAAAACGCGTAACGTTTTAAAAGACCGAAAAAGCAAAAAAAAGCACACCCTCGCGGTGTGCTTTTTTTGCTGCCCGTTGCATTTCAAAAATCGGTGAGCCCTAAAAGGTAATCGACGGATACGTCGAAAAAGAGCGCCATATCCGCCAATACGGACAGCGGCGGTTCCCGCTGCCCCTTTTCGTAGTGCAGGTAGGTGACGGTGTGCAGGTTGAGCGCCTGCGCGACTTGTTTTTGTGTGAGCCTTTGCTCCTCACGCAGTTCCTTCAGGCGCTGTCCCAAGATAATCTGCATTGTTTGCCTCGTTTGCTTGACATATTACCATTTTTGGTAGTATACTTAACAACGAAACTACCAAAATGGTAATTTTTTGAAAAGGGAGTGAATATGCAAAAGAAGAAACACACAGCTCTCTATTGGGTCGGGCTCGCGGTGTTTTTGGCGTTGCTGCTCAGCTATGCCGCCTGCTTCGCCTGCGGGCTCATCGAGTTCCGCAGCCCTGAGCAGATCGCCGCCGACGAGCTTGCCGCGTGGGAGGCGGAAACGCGCGGGCAGCGCGGCTACACGGGCGCCGTTGTCGCCGTGCGTACCGCCGCCGAGGAAAAGGATCCGCAGATGCTGGAAGAGGTATACGTCGTTTGGCAAGCGACAACGTATTATTATCAGCTCACTTTTTATGACGGGAAGCTGTATTATCAGTATCAGCTCGGCGCCGACGAAGGGAAAGAGATTTCGGAAACGCTGTACGAAGGAAAAAAGAGCGGGATCATGGCGAATCATGTGTCGACCAATCTGTATTTCGGTTCGGACGACCCTGCCCCGACGGCGACGTTCGACGGGGATGCGCTGGATCTGATCCGCAAGGACGCGGAGGTGTGACATGGCTCTGATCGAATGCCCGAATTGCAAAAAGAAAGTGAGCGATACCTGTTCCGTGTGCATCCACTGCGGGCACGTCATGCAAGCGCCGCAGCCGATGGCACAGCCGATGGCACAACCGATGGCGCAGCCGACGCCGCAACCGATGGCACAACCGACGCCGCAGCCTATGATGCAGCCGACGATGCAGCCGGTGCCCCGTCCCGCTGTCTATCCCGCACCGCAGCCCGCTGCGCAGGGCAATACGTTTGCCCGCCTGCCCGACAAGGAGAAGGAGCAGCTGTGGGATGCCTTTTATGCCAAAAATCCGAAATATGCCAAACGGTTGGCGCGGGAGGCAGATTACCGCGGTTTGTTTGATCTATCGACTTGGGCGGTGGTGCTTTTTTTCCTTCCGGTCGGAGTGATGCGGCTTTTTCTCGATATCACGATGATCCATTCCGAAGAGCTCGTCGTCGCAGGCTTTTTGATCGGGGCGGTCATGGCTTTGGTAGGGCTTGTCGGTGCCATCACCTTCCGGGTGCTGTTGTACAGGTGCAGGAGGAAGGGATTGATCGTCCTCAAACGCTTTCAGTATTGGCTCAAAGCGGAAAAGGGGATCGATTACGTCGTAAAGTTTGATAACGACAGAAGAGAACGCAAGCGGAAAGAGTATTTTGACCGCATCGACCTGCGTTACGAACAATACTGAGGAGGAACTCGAATGGCGCTTATTTCCTGCCCCGAATGCGGGGCGCAGATCTCGGACGAGGCAAAACTGTGCGTGCACTGTGGCTGTACGTTCACCGTATGCCCGGAGTGCAAAGCCGTGACGGTCGGCAAGCCGCCGCATTGCCCTTCCTGCGGGTTTGCATTTCCCGTGCAGCCCGTTGCCGCAGCACAGCCTGCCGTTCCCGTACAGCCTGTGCCGCCGTATGCGCTGCCGTACGCGCCCGCGCCGCCCGTCATGCAGCCGCAGTCGGCGACCGCTTTCGACAATTATGTCGCCATGTGGGAGAATTCGTCTCCGCTGCGCAAAAATTACGCTAAGATCAGCCGTGCCATCGGCATCGTGTTCGATATTTTGGTGACCGTCATGATGGCGCTCATGATGGTTTCGATCATAGGGTGGAAAAACGACCAGGATGCGCTGGCGAGCCTGTTCAAGGCGGAAGGTGTGCTCTCTTCCGTCAAGACGTATGCCGCAGTGGCGTGCTGTTGCATTGCCATTAGTATGGTCAAGAACACGTTTGCAGGGACCTATGCGGAGATATCCATGAGCAATTGGCTGCGCGCCAACCATATCGACCCTCTGCCCGCGATGGCACAGTATTACGGAATGGAAACGGACATGGAGATGGTCAATTTTTCTACGCTTCATACGGCTGCCTATATGAACGCGGATTCTTCCGCGCGCGGGCGCGAATATGCGATGCTCTTCGGGCTGCTTGCGTTGGCGGCGGGGTTCGCCGTCGCCCTCGGGGTATGTGTTGTGGAGAACGTGCAGTACTACATGCTGAACACGGTGATGTTGGAGTTGCCCTTCTCCTTCCAGTTCGTTTCGCTGCTCGTTGCGATCGCGTTTTTGGCGGCGTTCGCCGTTCTGTATTTGGCAGGGTATCGTGCCATCGGCAAAAAGGAAAATGCGTGGTTGGACCAAGTCATGCCCGGGATGCGTGAAAAACTTGAAAATAAGATCGACGAGGTCATCGACAAGATGTGATCGGCTTTGGCTGAAGCATGAAAACGACGCCGCCGCCCCGAATGCCCGGGGCGGCGGCTTTTGCGTGCAAAGGATTGACGCAAGAGGAAAAGTGTGCTATACTGCCCATATCCCCCCTGGGGGGATATGGAGGTGCATACATGGAGAAGCATGAACACACGCGCGCGGCGGTCAACCGCGTAGCTCGGGCGGCGGGGCATCTGCTCGCCGTAAAGGGGATGCTTGAGGACGGCAGAGACTGCACCGAAGTGCTGATCCAGTTGTCGGCGGTGCGCGCGGAGATCGTGAACGTCAGCAAACTGATCTTAAAGGATCATTTGGCGCATTGCGTCGTCGATGCGGTCAGACAGCGAGACGAGGAGGCGATCGCGCGGCTGATGGGCGCGGTCGACAAACTTTTATGACGGAGCAGGAGAGGAAGGAGCCGCCCGTACGCGGCATTTTGCTCGCCGTTCTGGCGGCGGCGCTGTATGCGATCAACGCGCCGCTTTCCAAACTGTTGCTCGGTCACATGTCCCCCACGCTCATGGCGGGTTTTTTGTACCTCGGCGCAGGGCTCGGGATGGGGGCGGTCGCGGGCGTGCGGCGGCTGTGCCGCAGCGGGCGGCAGGAGGCGCGCCTCACCCGTGCGGAGCTGCCGTATACGGTTGCGATGATCCTGCTCGATATCGCCGCACCCGTTTGCTTGCTGTTCGGGCTGCGCGGCACGACTGCCGCAAACGCTTCGCTTTTAAACAATTTCGAGATCGTCGCCACGGCTGTCATCGCGCTCGTCGCATTCAAGGAGGCGATCTCTGCACGGCTTTGGTGCGGCATCGCTCTCGTGACCGCCGCCTGTCTGCTGCTCTCGTTTGAGGATGTTGCGAGCCTGCAGTTTTCGTACGGGTCGCTCTTTATCCTGCTCGCCTGCGTGTGCTGGGGAGTAGAAAACAACTGCACGCGCAAGATCTCTTCAAAAGATCCGCTGCAGATCGTGCTGCTGAAGGGGATCTTTTCGGGCGTCGGTTCGCTGCTTGTCGGGCTGTGCATCGGCGAGCGCGTCACCGTGCCGTGGAGCGTGTTTGCCGTGCTCGGGGTCGGTTTCGTGGCGTACGGGCTGAGCATCTTTTTCTATGTACACGCGCAGCGGCGGATCGGCGCGGCGCGGACGAGCGCCTATTATGCCGTTTCTCCCTTCGTCGGTATGCTCTTTTCCTTTTTGCTCTTTCCGCAGCTGCCGCACTACACATACTTCATCGCGCTTGCCGTGATGGCGGCGGGCGCGTGGCTGTGCGCGCAAGATAAACCCCTTTTCAGGCGTAAGCAATGAACGCGCCGCCCGTACCGCCATGCGGTGCGGGATAATTTTTTATTGCGGGCGCATACTGGCGGTATCGGCAGCGGAGGGAGATGCATGCGGTGCAGGGAGTACAGGGCTGCGTCCGCTTTTTTTGCGGGCTGCAGCGCGTTTGATTGGGAGAGCGAAGAAGGCTTGCGCCTTTTCGGCAGAAATTTTGATTTTGACAGTTTTGACGGGAACAGCCGTGTGCTCTTTTTGCCGCGCGGGGAACGGGTGTGCACGCTTGCCGCAAAAGAGCGCCGCGATGCGGCGGCGCGGTATGCCGTCGCGGGCATGGGCACGCTGTCCGTGCCCGGCGCCGCGGTCTTATACGACGGGCTGAACGAATGCGGGCTTGCGGGCGGGCAGCTGTACTTCCGCGAGCGCGCGCGGTATGCCCGCCGCGCGCCGGCGGGGCGGATACCCGTCCAGCCCGGGCTGGCGCTCACGTATGCGCTC
Organism: uncultured Clostridia bacterium; assembly: GCA_944376145.1. GTDB lineage: Bacteria > Bacillota > Clostridia > Christensenellales > Borkfalkiaceae > Borkfalkia. The sequence goes on from CALWBR010000043.1 coordinate 7,211, forward strand.
GCCTCCTGTACGGACGTCGCGGAGGCGGTCGCGCTGTTTTCGGAGCGCGCGGCATTGGTCGGCGAACCGCTCCTCGGGGCGGTGCCGCCGCTGCACTGGTTCTTTGCCGACCGCACCGGGGCGAGCGCCGTCATCGAGCCGACGCGGGGCGGCGTGCGCGCCTTTCGCGGGGCGCACGTTTTGACCAACAGCCCGTCGTACGATTGGCACAGGCAGAATCTTTTGAACTACGCGGGCATCCGCGCGGCGGACCGTGCCGCCGTATCCGTCGGGGAAGAGCAGGCGATGTGCTTTTCGGGCAGCGGCGCGCAGGGTCTTCCCGGTGACTGGTCCTCGCCGTCGCGCTTTGTGCGCCTGAGTTTTTTGCGCGGGCTGGGCGTGCGCGGCAGGGGGGAAGAAGAAGCCGTCGCCTATGCGTTCCGCCTGTTGGGGAACGTCGCATTCCCGCTCGGCATGGTGCAGGTGTGTGCGGGCGGGGCGGAAGAGCCGCCCGCCTACGACTATACCGTGTACAGTTGTGTGGCGGGGCTGCATTCGCTGCGCTATTATTGGTCGACGTACGCGGACGGCGGCGTGCGCTGCATCGACCTTGCCGCTCTATGCAAGGAGGGCGTGCGCGCCGTGTTCTCCGTGGGCGGTACGCCCGCTTTTTTGCCCGCTCGCAGGGAAGAGGCGGCGGAACGGGGGCAAAGCCGTTGACATCGCATGGCAAATGCAATATAATGTTTTTACCAAAAGAAGAACGCCCCGCCGCCGATACGGCGTGACGGGCGGACAGGAAAACGAGTATGGGCAACTTTGTGAAGATCTCGCTGGCGGGAGATCTCGGGAGCGGCAAAACGACGGTGGGCACGCTGCTTGCCGAACGCTTTTCCGCGGAAAAATATTCGACGGGCACCATCCAGCGGCAAATCGCCCTCGGCATGGGCATGACGACGCTGGAGCTCAACCGCTATGCGGAGACGCATCCGGAGATCGATCGGCGCATCGATGACGGTCTGCGCGCGTTGGAAAGAGAAGAGCGGGATCTTGTCATCGATTCCCGTTTGGCGTGGCATTTTGTGCCGTCGTCGTTCAAGGTGTATATGTTGGCGGATCCGTTTGTCGCGGCGGCGCGCATCCTTGCCGCCGAGCGGGAGAGCGAGCGGTTCGCCTCTGTGGAGGAAGCGGTGCGCGCCATCCGAGCCCGTCGGGAGAGCGAGATCGTGCGCTATCGGGAATTGTACGGGGTCAACATCCGCGACCTTTCTCAATACGACTATGTAGTGGATACGTCGTTCGTTCCCCCCGAAACGGTGGCGGAGCACATCGCCGCGCACTACGCGCTGTTTGCCGCGGGCGAGCGCTTTGCCCGCTACGAGCTCTGCCCTGCGCGGCTGTATCCGTGCGGGCGGGAAGAGGGCGAACCGGCGTTTTTTGAGCGCGACGGCTGCTTCTTTATCGCAAGCGGCGCCGCCGCGATCGCCGAACGGATCGCATCGGGCGCGCGGCTGCTTGCCCTGGAGCGGGCGCAGGAATGCGCGGGCGTGTGCACCGCCGCGGCGCTCAAAGCCTGGGAGCGGCGCACGGGCATCCGTTTTGCCGCGCCGCCTGCGGGCGTTTCGGAACAATGACGGGCGAACGCGACGTGCGCGCCCTTGCCGAGCGCTCGATCATCACGACCTACCGCAAAAAGATCTGGAGCCGTTTTGTGCGCGCGGTGCGCGAATACGCGTTGATCGAGGAGGGAGACAGCGTCGCCGTCTGTCTCTCGGGCGGGAAGGATTCCATGCTGCTCGCCAAGTGCATGCAGGAGCTTGCGCTGCACGGAAAGTTCCCGTTCGGGCTGCATTTTTTGACCATGGACCCCGGGTACGCGCCCGAGAACCGCGCGCTGCTCGAAGCGAACGCGCAACGGCTCGGCGTGCCTCTGCATATCTTCCGCACGCAGATCTTCGACGCCGTCGCGGGTGTGGAAAAGAACCCGTGCTACCTCTGCGCGCGCATGCGCCGCGGGTATTTGTACGAGGAGGCGAAAAAGCTCGGTTGCAACAAGATCGCGTTGGGGCATCATTTCGACGACGCGATCGAGACCATTCTGATGGGCGTGCTGTACAGCGGGCAAGTGCAGGGCATGCCGCCCAAACTGCACAGCACGGGGCACCCCGGCATGCAGCTCATCCGCCCGCTCTATTTTGTGCACGAAGAGGATATCGAGCGCTGGCGCGATCATTGCGGGCTGCGCTTTTTGCGCTGCGCCTGCCGCTTTACCGAACGGTGCGAAACGCACGAGGAGGATTCGAAGCGGCGCGAAGTGAAGCGGCTCATCGCCGAATTGAAAAAGACAAACCCGAATGTGGATATCTCCATTTTCCGCAGTTCGTACAACGTGCGCGTGGATACGCTCATCGAATACGAATCGGGCGGCGTTCGGCATCCCTTTCTCGAACGGTTCGCCTCCCGCGGAGGCGATGCGGAAAAATAAGAGCGCGCGGCAGTGCTTGCCGCGCGCTCTTTGTGCGCGTTGTCGCTTTCAAAGCGGTTTTTCCATGCGGATGTGCGGGCAGCCTTCTTCCTCGTCGGGCCCCCCGCAGGGAGTAGAGCCGAGCGCGGCGTAAACCGCCTCCGCCTGCCTTCGCGCATGCAGTTCCATGCGCGTGCCGCCGCCGTTTCGCGCGGCGCGCTCGGCTTCGAGCAGCAGGGCGGAGCCGATCTTTTTTCCGCGGAACGCCTTGTATACGGCGAGCCTGCCTACGGCAAAACTGCCGTTTGCAAGCGGGTACAGGCGGCAGGTGCCCGCGGGGGCGCCTGCCCAATACGCAACAAAGTGTTTTGCCTGCGCGTCGGTCTCGTCAAATTCCGCCGTGAATCCCTGCTCTTCCATGAACACCGCCCGTCGGATCGCGGCGGCTTGCGGCGGCAGGGCATCGTACGGGCGGATGGTCAGCCGTCCGTCTTCGGGGCATGCTCTGGTCATGGCGTCTGTCTGTTCCTTAAAAATTTATTCTTTTTTACGGCTTCGTAGCAAAGCACCGTCGCCGCCACGCCTACGTTCAGCGAGTCGCAGCTGCCTTCCATGGGGATGGCGATGAGCGTGTGCTCGCAGCAGGCGTACCACTCGCGCGAAATGCCGTAACGCTCGCTGCCCATGACCAATGCCGTCTTTTTGCCGAACGGCTCGTCGTAATAGTACCGTTCCGCCCTCGTGTCCGCAAGGTAGATCGTAAAACCGTGTTCGGTGAGCCAGGCGGCGCACTCTTCCACGCTCGCAAACTCATACCGCGGCACGGAGAGCACCGCGCCTTGGCTGCCCTTGATGAGTTTGGGGTGCGTCATGCGCGCTTTGCGGTTGCAAAAGAACACGGCGTCGATACCCGCCCCGTCCGCCATGCGCAGCATCGTTCCGACGTTGCCGGGGATCTCGATGCCGTCCAGCACCAGGATCACCGCGTTTTTTGCGGGGCGGAAGGCGGCAAGGTCGAAGAAGGGCAGTTTGGCAAGCGCCATCAGCCCGTCCGGCTGTCCCCGTTCCGAAACTTTTGCGAACGTCTTTTCCGAGAGGATGTACCGGTGTTCGCAGCGTGCCGCGAGCCTGTCTGCCAGCGCCGCCGCTTCGGGCGTGCGGATGTGCTCGGGGCAGAGGAACAGGCTGTCCAGCGGGGCGGCAAATTTTTCGCAGAGGGTGAGCATCCAGATCCCCTCGGCAAGGAAGAGCTTTTCGGGGTTGGGGCGGCTGTTTGCCACGATCCCTTTGAGCTGTTTGATCTTCGGGTTCTGTTCCCCGATGGGTAAAAACGCATGCGCTTCGAGCACATGCTCCAACTGTGTGATCATACCGCCATAGTAGCAGATTTTTGCATGCGCGTCAAGCGATGCCCGCACGTTGTCCCCGTTTACCGGCATAGAATGGGAGTGAAGTTTTTACGACGGAAGGACGGGGATGAAAAACGCAGCTTCCTATGCGCGGGCGGCGCGCGCCTGCCGCGTCGGCGCGGTGAACAGGGCGGTGACGGCAAACGCGGGCGCGTTTCTGTTTGTGCCGCTCATGCGCCTGTACGGTCTTACATATCTGCAACTGGGGCTTTTGACGGCGGTGTGCTTTTGCGCGCAGCTGCTGGCGGACGCGGCGCTCGTGTTTTTGATCGACCGCCTCTCACGGAAGGTGCTTGCCTGTACGGCGAGCATTGCCGGCGGGGCTGGGCTCGCCTTTTTCGGGAGCGTGCCGTACCTGTTTCCGCCCGCAGGGATCTACGGCGGCATCCTGTGCGCAACGGCGCTGTTCGCCTTTTTCGGCGGTATGCTCGAAGTCGTTCTATCCAACATAGCCGACGGTCTGCCGCCCGCCGCGGGCGGGATGTATTTGCAGCACACCGTCTATGCCTGGGCGCAGGCGGGGCTTGCCGTGTATCTCTCCCTTTTTTTGCGGCTGTGCGGGGAGGCGCATTGGAATTTGGCGCTCTTCCCGCTCTGCGTGATCCCCGCGCTTTTGCCCGTCTTTTTGTTCGGCGCCCGTCTGCCCGCGCGCGAACGTGCCGCGCCCAAGCGGGCGGCGTTCCGCCCCGCGTATCTGTTTGCCGTTCTCGCCGTGCTGTTCGGGGCGGGGGCGGAAACGACGATGAACCAGTGGATCCCTTCCTTTGCGGCGGAGGGTTTCGGCGCGGCGGGCGCGGTCTTCGGCGGCGTGCTGTTCAG
>CALWBR010000044.1 GCA_944376145.1 uncultured Clostridia bacterium
CGCACCCCGCCGCCAGCGGCGCGAGGTAGGCGACGACCGCCTCTTTGACCGCGTATTTGACCGACTGATCTTCCGCCTCATCCGAATTGGCGCGCACATGCAGCCGCAAGTACGCCGTAAAGGATGCGCTCGTCGCGTATCTCATCCCCGTCGCGGCGGAATGCACGACCAAAGCGGCGGCGACGGAGGCGGTCGAGGCGCGCCTGTCGGCGCTGGAAGAGGTCGCAAACGGCGTGCTCGCCAAGGCGGGGTTCCCGTATACGGCGAAGGCGTAGCTGCGGGAAGAGGCGTTCCCCGCGCGCGTCTATGACGGCATGACGCTCGAGGCGGGCGTGTACGACGCGCTCATCGTCGAGCTCGGCGCGGGCGCGGGGCAAAACTGGTGGTGCGTCGTCTATCCGCCCCTTTGCTTTGCGGGGGAGGCGGGCGGCGGGCAGGTGCGCTACCGCTCGCGGCTGCTGGAGATCATAGCCGAGTTTTTCGCGGGGTAGGGCTTGCTCTCTCCCGCGGGAGCGGATAGAGGAGGGAGTATGAAAAAGTGTTTACGGGCGGGCGTGCTCGCCCTCGCGCTCACCGCGCTGCTTTCCGTCGGCGCGGCGTTCGCGGTGCAGGCGGCGCCCGCAGAGGACGCGCCCGCGCTCGCGCAGGCGGCGGAATGCGCCGTGCTCAAACAGGGCAGCCGCGGCGAGGATGTAAAAACGGTGCAGCAAAAGCTCAAACGCTGGGGGTATTATGACGGCGGCGTAGACGGCATCTACGGCAGCCGCACCAAAAAGGCGGTCGAGTGGTTCCAGCGCAAAAACGGGCTCAAAGCGGACGGCATCGTCGGGAAGGAGACCTTTCGCGCCCTCGGCATGAGCGCCGCGTCGGGCGGCGGAACGTCGAACGGGTACACCAATTCGGATACCTATCTGCTGGCGCGGTGCATTTACGCCGAAGCCCGCGGCGAGATCTATACGGGGCAGGTCGCCGTCGGCGCGGTCGTGCTCAACCGGGTGCGGCATCCCGATTTTCCCAATACGATCGCGGGCGTGATCTACCAAAAACACGCCTTTACCGCCGTCAGCGACGGGCAGATCAATCTCACGCCCGACCAAACGGCGATCAACGCCGCGAAGGACGCGATGAACGGCTGGGATCCGACGTACGGGTGCCTGTACTATTACAACCCCGTTACGGCGACGAGCGCGTGGATCTTCACGCGTGAAACGGTGGTCACCATCGGCAAGCATGTTTTTGCGATTTAAGGAGGGGAAGGAATGAGCGAAAACGAGATCTCGGGCGGCGCGGAAAAGGTGGAAGAGATCGCCCGCCGCAACCGCGAAGAAGCCCGCCGCAGAAGGCAGGGCGCCGCCGCATCGGGCGGAACGCGGGCGGAACAAGCCGCCTGCAAAGAACAGCAGCTGGCACAGATGCGCGTCGCCGCCGCCGAAGAGAAGGCGGCGCGCGAAAAGGCGCAGGAGGAAAAAAAGAGGCGGGAGAGCGAGGCGCGCAAAAACGAACGCGCCGCCAAGCACTCTCGTACGCCCGGGTTCGGCGGCTGGCTCGCCGCCGTCGTCTCCCTGTCGGTGGCGGTGCTCGCGCTGGGCGCGCTCGTCACGGTCGGGTACTTCGATCTGTACGGCGCCAAAACAGAGCTGGCAAACGGCTACCGCACCGCCGCGTACGAGTTTTCCGAAGCCGTGGAGGAACTGAGCGCGGATCTGGGCAAGGCGCGCATTGCCGAAGGCGGCGAGCTGGCGCGGCTGCTGTCGCAGGTGTATGCGGAGAGCCAAGCGGCGCCACGCTGCGTGGAGACATTCCCTGTGGACGGGCAGCAGACGCACGCGCTGAGCGCCTGCCTCAACCGCGCAAGCGGGTTTGCCGCGGGCGCGCTGCGCACCGTCACGGAGGGCGGCACGCTTTCACCCGCCCGCCGCGCGCGGCTGGCGCAGCTGTACGAAGAGGTCGGCGCGGTGCGCGCCGCCGCTCCCGCGCTCGTGCGGCAGGCGCAGGAGGGCACGGCAGACGCGCTCTCCGCCGCGGGCAGCGCTTACGCGGAGGAGCTTTCCAAACTTTCCCGCACGCTCGAATCGCTGCACCCGCAGCCCGCGCCCGCACCGCGCCGCGAAGCGCTCGCCGAGGAGGCGGAAGTGAGCGAGGAGGAGGCGGAGCAGCGCCTGCGCGCCTGTCTGGCGGGGCAGGAGCTCGTCTCCGTCCGCGCGGCGGGCAAGGAGGAAGGGCGGCTGCCCGCGTACGCCTTCGAGGCGGAGGACGGCAGCGGCAGAACGTATTATGCGCAGGTCACCGTGCGCGGCGGCAGGCTCGCCTTGTTGGAGAGCTTTGCGCCCTGCGGGCAGGAGAACTATGACGAGCAGACGTGCGTGCACATCGCCCGCACCTTTTTGGAAGGCTGCGGCTTTACGGAGATGGAACCCGTTTGGGTGAGCGAAGCGGGCGGCGAATGCACGGTAGACTTTGTGCCCGTGCAGGAAGACGTGATGCTGTATACGGACCTTGTCAAAGTCAAAGTCTGCCGCGAGCGGGGCATCGCCACCGGGCTTGCCGCGGGCAAATACCTTCTGCATCACCGCGCGCGCACCTTCGGGGAAACGTGTGTTGACGTGCAGCGCGTGCGCGCCAATGCGGAGGAAAAGCTCGAAAACGTCTCGCTGCGCCGCGCGCTGATCCCGCAGCGGGGGAGGGAGCTGCTTTGCTGGCAGGTGCGCGGCGAATACGCCGGCACGCTCTACTTCGCCTATATAGACGCCGCCACGGGGCACACCGCCGAGATCCGCGCCGTGCGCGAGACCGACCGCGGCAGCCTGCCGCTTTGATGCGGCGGGGCGGGAACGGTGTTTCCGTGTAAGTTAGGCAAAATTTTCCGCCGCGGGTTGACAAATCACCCGCGGCGGTCTATAATTATAAGGAAGGGGACTTGCGCGTCCCCCTTTCAAATACAGCAGGGAGACGTTTTGTCTATGAAAAAAACGAACATCGTGCTCAAAGGCATCCGCGCGGATGAATTGAGCTTCAAATTGAACGGCGTGCGTTTGCAGGAAGGCAAGCTGGACTTAAAGCCGACCTTTTCCCGCAAAGTGCGCCGCACGGTAGAAAACGAGCGCGTCAGCTTTGTCACCCTCTCGGTGCAGATCGCGGGCACGGCGGAGAGCCCCAAGCCCTTTGACCTGCTCGTCTCCATGACGGGCATCTTTGAGTCGGATGCTGCCACGGAGGAGGAGAAGCGCTTTGCCGTTGTGGAGTGCACCGACCTTCTCTTCCCGTACCTGCGCGCCGCGGTGACCAGCCTCACGAGCACGGCGCTCAGCACGCCCGTCGTGCTGCCCGTCGTGGCGGGTGCGCTCTTCCCCGAGGACCGCAAGCTCGAGGACGAATATTTCAGCTGAGAGGTGACGCCGTGAACAGAGACCAGATCAAGGAGTTTTTGCCGCACCGCGAGCCGATGCTGCTCTTAGACGAAGTGGAAGTGAACGCCGAAACGGGCGAGGCGGTCGGCAAATATACCGTGCGGGGAGACGAGTTCTTTTTGCAGGGGCACTTCCCCGGGCACCCCATCGTGCCGGGCGTCATCCAATGCGAAATGATCGCCCAGACCGCCGTCGCGCTCTTGCCGGACTGCAAGGGCAAAACGCCGCTGTATACGGGGCTAAACAACGTCAAATTCAAAAACCCGCTGCTGCCGGGCGATACGGCGGTCATGACCGTCGCGCTGACCAACCGCCGCGGCGTGTTCTGTTTTGCCAAGGGCAAACTGTGCGCGGGCGAAAAGCTCTGCACCTCGGCAGAGTTCTCCTTTGCGCTGCTGCCCAAGCAGGAGTGAGCCGCTTTGTTTGGCGGGGCAGGGGGCGGAAAAGCCGCAAAAACGGCATGGTTTGCGGCGCACCCGTGTGAAATGTGCGCAAAAGGGAAATTGCGCTTGACTTAAAGTAGTAAATCCTCTATAATTCATATACATAGTGTTACAGCCCCTTCCGCCGTTCGGGCGGGGAAACGGGGAACGGATCGAGGTACAGGGATGTCTTTTTATATCGCGGGGACGGGCAGCGCCCTTCCCGAAAAAATCGTCAGCAATGAGGATCTTGCGACTTTTCTTGACACCTCGGACGAGTGGATCTTTACGCGGACGGGCATCCGCCGCCGCCGCGTGCTCACGGGAGAGACGCTGAACGATCTCGCCATCCTTTCGGCGCGCCGCGCGCTGGAGGATGCGCGCGTTGCGGGGAACGAGGTCGACCTCATCCTCTGCGCCACGATGCGCGGGGATACGGTCACGCCCTCGCTCGCCTGCTCCGTTGCGGAGGCGATCGGTTCGCACGCGCCCGCGTTCGACCTCAACGCCGCCTGCGTGGGCGTGCTCTACGCCATGGAGGTCGCGGATTCCTTTTTCGCCGCGGGTAAGGCGGAAACGGCGCTCATCGTCTCGGCGGAGGCAATGAGCAAACTGCTGAACTGGGAGGACCGCTCCACCTGCGTGCTCTTCGGCGACGGGTCGGGGGCGCTCGTGCTCAAAAAGGGCGCGGGCAGGCTGGCGGGCGTGCTCTCCACCGATCCCGATTCGCACGTCATCCGCATGCCCAACATCGAGGGCATGAACAGCCCGTACAACCAAAACGGGCAGCAGCCGCTCGCCATGCACATGGACGGCGGCGAAGTCTACAAATTCGCGGTCAACGCCATGGGGCGCAACATCGAACAGGTGTGCCGCCTCGCGGGCATCGCGCCCGCCGAGGTGGATTGGTATCTGCCCCACCAGGCGAACATCCGCATCATCGACGCCAGCCTGCGCAAGTTCAAGATCGGCAAAGAAAAGGTGCTCGTCAACATTTCCGAATACGGGAACATGAGCGCGACGTCCATCTCCGTGCTCTTGGACGAATACGCCCGCCGCGGCACCTTCAAAGAGGGAGACAAGCTCCTGTTCGTCGCCTTCGGGGCGGGGCTCACGAGCGGCGCCGTGCTGTTGGAGTGGAAAAAGCAGGGCTGAGCAAAAGCGCATCTTTGCGGCGCGTGCGCGCCGAGAGGATAGATCTTTATCAAAATCAAAAAACAAAAGGAGATCAAAGTAGCATGGAAACGTTGGAAAAGTTGAAGGAGATCTTGGCGGAGTGCAAGGGCGAGGACATCGAAGTCACCCCCGAAACGACGTTTGAGGAGCTGAATTTTGACTCGCTCGACAAAGTGGACATCGTCATGCAGATCGAGGACGCGTACGGCATCACGCTGGGCGACAATCTGCAGCTCTCCACCGTCGGCGAACTTATCCAGAAGATCGACGAAGCCGTCGCGGCAAAGTAAGGCAAACAGGCTGAAACAATGCAGACGAAGCTGACGAGATTACTCGGGGTCGAATACCCGATCATACAGGGCGGCATGGCGTGGATCGCCGACGCGTCTTTGGCGTCCGCCGTCTCCAACGGCGGCGGGCTGGGCATCATTTCCGCCATGAACGCGAATGCAGAGCGGGTGCGCGAAGAGATCCGCAAACGCCGCTCCACGACGGAGCAGCCCTTCGGCGTGAACATCATGCTGATGAGCCCGTATGCGGAAGAGGTCGCGCAGATGGTCGCGGAGGAAAAGGTCTCCGTCGTCACCACGGGCGCGGGCAATCCTTCGCGCTTTGTCAAAATGTGGAAGGAGGCGGGCGTCAAGATTCTGCCCGTCGTCGCGTCCACCGCTTTGGCGCGCATGGTCGAGCGCGCCGGCGCCGACGCCGTGATCGCCGAGGGCGGCGAAAGCGGCGGGCACGTCGGGGATCTCACCACCATGGCGCTCGTTCCGCAGGTCGTGGATGCGGTCGGCATCCCCGTCGTCGCGGCGGGCGGCATCGGGGACGGGCGCGGCGTGGTCGCCGCGTTCGCGCTCGGCGCGTGCGGCGTACAGATGGGCACGCGCTTCCTCGTCGCCGACGAATGCACGGTCAGCGAAACGTATAAGCAAAAAGTGCTTGCCGCCAAGGATATTTCCACCACCGTCACGGGCAGGCGGCTCGGGCATCCCGTGCGCGCCATCAAAACGGCGTACATGAACGCCTATGCCAAGCTCGAGGCGGATTCCAACTATCCCGAAGAGAAGCTCGAAGCGTTCGGCGCGGGCTCTTTGCGTAAAGCCGCCAAGGACGGCAACGCGGAAGAGGGCTGCTTCCTCGCCGGGCAGATCGCCGGCATGGTCAACAAACGCCAGCCCGCCGCCGCGATCATCCGGGAAGTCATGGAACAGGCGGAGGCGATGATGGAGGGCGTAAAGTGGGATCGGTAGCCTTCCTGTTTGCGGGGCAGGGCGCGCAGGTGCCCGGCATGGCGTCCGACGTTAAGGACGACCCCGCCGTAAAAAATTTGTTCGGCATTGCCGAGGGCATCGCCCCCGGCATCGTCGATAAAATGCTCTGCGGCACGCAGGAGGAGCTGAACAGGACCCTCTTGACGCAGCCGACCATGTTCCTTGCCGACCTCGCGTACGCGTACGTGCGGGAAAAGGAGCAGGGCACGCCCGCGTGCGTGTGCGGGTTCTCCGTCGGGGAGCTCCCCGCGCTCTGTTTTGCCGGCGCGCTCTCCGAAGAGGATGCGTTCCGCGCCATCGTAAAGCGCGCGGAGCTGATGGAAGCCTATACGCAGCGCGTGCAGGGCTGCATGCTTGCCGTCGTCAAATTGCCCGCCGCTGCGGTGGAAGAGCTGTGCGACGGCGCGAACACCCATCCCGCCAATTACAACGGCGCGTTGCAGACGGTCGTCGCCTGCCGCGCGGAGGCGGAGGAAGAATTTACCGCCAAAGTCAAGGCGGCGGGCGGCAGAGCGATGAAGCTGCGCGTGTCGGGCATGTTCCACTGCCCCGAGCTCGCGCCCGAGGCGGAGGCGTTCGAAGCGTTTTTGCGCACGCTCGCCTGGAAGGAGCCGCGCCTGCCCGTGTATGCCAACCTTACGGCGCAGCCGTATGCGGGCGATCCCGCCCATATTCTCGCCATGCAGATGCGCTCGCCCGTGCGTTTTACCGCCACGGTCGCGAACATGCGCGCCGCCGGCGTAGACGAATTTATCGAAGTCGGACCCGGAAACGTACTCACGGGTCTTGTGCAGCGCGGCTGAACGCCGTGCCGAAGAGAGGGAACGTATGTCGGAAAACAGAGTGGCGCTCGTAACGGGCGCCGGCAGGGGGATCGGCGCGTGCATCGCAAAGACGCTCGCGCAGGACAAATGCGATATCGCCGTCGTCGATTACAGCGACGCGTCCGCCGCGGAAGAGACCATGAGCGCTCTCGCCGCGCTCGGCGTGTCGGCGCGCTATTATCAATGCGACGTCTCCGATTTTGC
>CALWBR010000045.1 GCA_944376145.1 uncultured Clostridia bacterium
TGCAGCGGCGGGACGAACACGACCAGCGCCACGATGGCGAGGGATACGCCCAGCGCCCCCCACAGGAGGGGAATGTGCCACAGCCCGCGTGTGAAAATGGCATCGGTATTCGAACGCTGGTTGAGCGCGTGCGCCAGCTGCGAAACGGAGAGCACGATAAAGGTCATGGTCATCGCCTGCACATGGTCGTGCGCAAAGGCATACGTGCCGATCAGATACGCCGCCCACGCCGCCGCCGAAATGAACAGCCCGTGCACGGCGATCCGCACGACCATGCCGCGTTCGAACAAGGTGCCGCTCTTGACGGGCGGGTGCTTCATGATGTTCGCGCTGGCAGGGTCCACGCCCAGCGCCACGGCGGGCAGCGAATCGGTCGCCAGGTTGATGAGCAGGATGTGCACCGCCTCGATGGGCATTTCGGGCAAGCCGATGCACACGGCGATGAACAGGATGAGGATCTCGGCAATGTTGCCCGCCACGAGGAACTGGATGACTTTTTGGATGTTGCGGTACACCCTGCGCCCCTCGCGGATGGCGCTTTCGATGGTCGCAAAGTTGTCGTCCAAAAGGATCATGTCCGCCGCGTCCTTGGCGACGTCGGTACCCGTGATGCCCATGGCGACGCCGATATCCGCCTCTTTGAGGGCGGGCGAATCGTTGACGCCGTCGCCCGTCATGGCGGCGACTTCGCCGCCCGCGCGGATGGCGCGGATGATGCGCAGCTTATCGGAGGGCGAAACGCGCGCGAACACGACGCAGTTTTTGACCGCCTCTTCGAGCTGCTCGTCGGTCATGGCGTTGAGCTCCGCGCCCGAAATGACGGTGTTCCCCTCACGGAAGATATGCAATTCGCGCGCGATCGCCATGGCGGTGATCTTGTGGTCGCCCGTGATCATGACGACGCGGATGCCCGCCGTGTGGCAAGCCTCCACCGCTTGGATGACCTCCTTGCGGGGCGGGTCGATCATGCCCGTTACGCCGACGAAGGTGAGCTGCTCTTCGACGTTGGCGCTCTCGTCTTCGGGAGCGGCGGCGAGCTCGCGCACGGCGAACCCGAGCACGCGCAGCGCCTTTTCGCTCATGGAATTGACGAGAGAAAGGACTTGCGCTTTGTCCTCTTCGGTGATGGCGCGCACGCCTGCCGCCGTGCGGATGTGCGTGCAAAGGGGCAGCATCTCGTCTACCGCGCCCTTTGTATAGGCGATCGGCTTTCCGCCCATGTCGTTGACGACGCTCATGCGCTTGCGGTCGCTGTCGAAGGGCTGCTCGAACAGGCGTTCGTGCGTCTCTTCGTATTCGTCGGGGTCGATGCCCATGCCCTGCGCAAAGAGCACCAGCGCGCCCTCCGTCGGGTCGCCGAGCACGTTTCCGGGCGTATCGGGGTCGAGCTTTGCGTTGACGCACAGCGCGCAGCCGTCCAACAGGTCGCGATAGACCTCCTGCCCGTACTTGCCCGCCAGCGCTTCGGCGGGCGTTTCACGCCCCGCGGCAAAATCGTCGCCGACGGCAACGCAGGTCACCGTCATTTTATTGAGGGTGAGCGTGCCCGTCTTGTCGCAGCAGACGACGGAAGCGGAGCCGAGCGTTTCCACGGACGGCAGGCTTTTGACGAGCGCGTTCTTTTTTGCCATGCGCTGCACACCCAGCGCCATGATGATGGTGCTCGTGGCGGGCAGCCCCTCGGGAATGATGGAGATCGCCAGCGAGATCGCCGTCATGATCATGGACACCCACTGCGTCCAATCGCGGATGAGGCTGATGCCCAGCACCAGCACGCACACGATCAGCCCGACGAGGCTGAGCGTTTTGCCGACGGAGTTGAGCTTGCGTTTGATGGGGGTATCGAAGTCGTCCTGCTCGTCCAAAAGGTCGGCGATCTTGCCGACTTCGGTATCCATGCCCGTGCCGACGACGTACCCGCGCGCGTTGCCGTACATCACGATGGACGAACTGTACGCCATGTTCACGCGGTCGCCCAAAGGCGCGTCTTCGGGCAGAACGGTCGGGCCGTCCTTTTCGGAAGGCACGCTTTCACCGGTGAGCGCCGCCTCCTGCACCTTCATGTTGTTGTCTTCGATGATGCGGATATCGGCGGGCACGATCGCGCCGTCTTCCAGATAAATGAGATCGCCCGGCACCAGCTCGCTCGCGGGGACGATGCTCTCCTCCCCTTCGCGCAAAACGCGCGCGGTCGGGGCGGTCATGTTTTTGAGCGCTTCGAGCGCGTTTGCCGCCTTCTTCTCCTGCACCACGCCGACGGTCGCGTTGAGCGCGATGACGACGAGGATGACGATGCATTCCGCCAGCCCCTCCGGCTCGCCGCCGCCCGGGTTGACAAAGTACATCACCAGCGAAAACGCCGCGGCGATGAACAGGATGATGACCATCACGTCGGTCAGTTCCTCCCAGATCATGCGCCAGACGCTCTTCGGCTTTTTTTGCCGCAGGTTGTTTTTGCCGTACTTGGCAAGGCGCGCCGCCGCCTCCGCGTCGGAAAGCCCCTCCTCGCTCGTTTGGAGCAATGCCGCCGTCTCCTCTACCGAGAGCGAATGCCAGGGCTTATGCTCCCCTTGCGGCGGCTTTGCCGCCTGCTTCGATCGTTCCTCTTCCATGTTTTCGGAACAGTCCTCCTAAAAAAATCTTTGAAACGCAAAAAGACATAGCCGTGCGGGTATGCGCCCGCTCGGTTATGCCTGTTTTCCTGTGCTTATCGGGTTTTTGCTACTTGGGCCGGCTATGCTACCGTCGGCTCCGTTCATGATCCTTCCCCCGCGAAAAAACTGCGTTTGTAGGTTCATTATACCGTATCCGCGCGGCGCTGTCAATCAAAACAGAGGGGCGCGCGCAAACGAATGCAAAAACCTGCCGCTTTGCCGCCGCCCCGAAAAACGCGGGCGCGGAAAGTTTCCGCGCCCGCGCCGTGCATGTACGGACACGCCCGCACGCGCCGTTACCCGCGCCGCCAAACGGCGCCGTACAATTCGATCTCGCCCCGCATCACAAACCCGTCGTCATCGTCGGGCTCATCCTTCGGGTAATACCCGTACGAAAGCATATACGCAGCCCGTTCGGGGTCGGATAGATCCTCCGCCGACAGGGACAAGCGGACTTCCTCTTCTTCGTTCCAATCGATCCCGGTGACCGACCAGCCATCCGTCTCGGCAAAGACGACGCGCTGCAAATAGTCGCCGCCATCCAGGAACACGTCCTCCCCGATCGTGCGCAGGCTCGCGGGCAGCGTAACTTCTTCCAGCCGCCACACCTCCCGAAAAGCCCGATCGGCGATCAGCCGCGTCCCTTCGCGCACGGCAAAGGATGCCGATCCGTCCCCCTCGCAAACGACACACAAAAGGCAACCGTCGAGATACAGAGCGCTGGTCCCCATCGTTTCGTCGACCTCCCAATTGTCCGCATCGAGGTAGATGCCGCTGTCTTCGAAGGCGGATTCGCCGACGCTCTCCACCGAAGCGGGGATCGTCGCCTCGGTGAGCCCGCTGCAGCCGTAGAACGCTCCCGCGCCGATGCGCCGAATGCTGCCGTCCTGCGGGATCACGCTGTTGTTGCAGCCGAACAGGAGCGTGCCCGTGGCTGTTTCGATCACGCAATCGCCCGCGCTGTGGTAAACGGCATTGCCCTCGCGCACCGACAAACTTTCCAAAGACGCACAACCGCTAAACGCGCCGGGCGCGATGCCGACAACGCTTGCGGGGAGCTGTACGGCGCGCAGGCTGTCACAAGAGCCGAATGCCGAATCCCCGATATACTGCACGCCCTCCGGGATGGTGACGTCCGTCAGATCGTACGCACACCAAAACGCAGACTCGGCGAGCAGGCGGGTCCCTTCGGCAATGGCGAACGGACCCGAGGGATCCGCCTCGATCAGGCAATCGCCGATATACAGCGCCGAGTCGCTCCAATTTGCGGGATCGTTGTAATACGCCGTTTCGTCAAACACATGCGAACCGAGGAAACGCAGCGATTCGGGCAGGGAGATCTGCGCCAACGCCGCATACCCGTCGAACGAATAGCGCCCGATCTCCGTGACGCCCTCTTCGACGACGAGCGCCGCGATCTCCGCCTTTTGCGCCTCGTCCAAGGCTTCCGCCGCGTAGACGCCGTTATCGGAGAGGATGTGCAGCGTCGTCCCGTCTATGTAATATCCTCTCTCGTTTTCCGTCACGGGGATATCCGCCTCGTATGCGTCGCACCAAAGATCGCCCCAGGTGACGGGCACGCTCGTCTCCGAAACGGGAGCGGTCTCGGTGACGGCTTCCGCCTCGGCGCGCAGGAAGCTGCCGTCCGCAAACGTCGCTTCATACTCGATCGTCGCGACGGTCATGTAGCGCTCCATCGCCCCCTCCGTAACGGTGACGGAGGCAAGCTCTTTTTGCGCGCCGGAACCGGCGTCGGCGTCCAAACGGATGCAGACCGCCCTGTTCCCTTCAAATTCGACGGTAATGGCGGAATAGACGAGCGCATCCAGCCGCTCCTGCACCGCCTCCGCCTCTTTGGAAAGGCGTTCGATCTCGGAAAGATCCTCCGCCTGCATGAGGCGGGCGGCGATCTCCTCCGCTTCGCGGCGGAGCGACTTGTACGCATCGTCGTACCAGACATACCGCGTTTCGCTCTGCTCGTCGGGCTCGCCGAGCACCTGCTCCGCCGTGTACCGCCCGTTGTTGCCGAGCTCGATCCTTTTCACGACTTCGACGCGGAATTTGTTGCCGAGCACGGGCACGAGCACGCACACGAGCACGATCGCGACGACCAAAAGCGCCGCCGCGACGCTCAGCCATACGCGGTTGACGATCAGCCAAAGCACCGGTTTGGAAGGCAGCTTCTTTTTGGCGAAGCAGCGCTTTTCGTATGCGAGCGTCTTCTCTTTTTTGCGGCGATCGCGGTAAGCCTTGCGCCAGGAAAGGTAGCGGAGCTGATCCGCATTCATGGCGGCGAAGGAATACAGCGGCATCGCGCCGGGCATCGGCTTCGTGCTGCCGAAAAAGAAGCGCGCCAATTTTTTGTTTTTGCGGATCGCGCCGATCGCGGCGCCGAACACCCCGAAAAGGACGGCAGTTGCTATCAACGACAAAACCAAAGGGGCTACCATACCGCCGACGTGCGGATGCACGATCATAAGGATCCCGGCGTATACCGCCAACCCCAAGCCGAAGACCCCGAAGATGCCGCTGATGACGGCGCAGGCGATCATGCCGCCGTTTTTCAAACTTTTACGCTCGTCCCACGCCCCTACCCGATGCCGCGAAAGCAGCACGAGCCCCAGGATCAATGCAACGAGCCAAACCACCGAAACGACCGAAACAATAACCATCTTTCCCCCTCCTTACACTCCGATCATCCCTATAACAACAAGCTCGAGCAAAGAAAGAAGACCGACGAAGGTCATGAGAAAAAAGAAGGCGATGCGCCGCTTTTGGTGCATACACGCATTCACGTCGCGCACGGGTCCGTCCTGCGGATAGGGCGGCTTTTGCGGCTTCGGAACGGGCGGCGGCAGCACCGGCTCGCTCTGCAAAAAGGCGGCAAGCGCAGCGGAAGGCTCCTTTTGCCGCTTTGCCTTCTGCCCCGCCTCTGCAAGCGCGGCGCGCTCCGCCGCGGCAAGATCCGGGTGCCGCTTCGCCAAAAAGAAGCGCAGCAGCGGCGCCGCCACGGGGATGGCGAACAAAATGGAAAAGAGGATCAACAGCACCGAACAGGCGCCCGCGGAAAGCCCCTGCCCCGCGGCGATGCCGCAGGCGATGCAGCCGAGCAAAAAGAACAAAAACAGGAATACTCCCGCCGCGGCGGCGAGCACCGTACCGAGCAAAAACGTGCGCCCGAACAGCGCGACGGCGCGCAAGCGGTATGTAGGCAGGAACACTTGCACAAGCATGCACGCGGCAAGCCCGAGCGCCAATACGGCAAAAACGAGCAGCGCCACAGACGTGCCCGCAAGCTCCGGCAACTCCGCCCCGAAAGTGTACACGCTGCCCATCCCCCCGAAAAAGGGCACCGCCGCCAAGGGCGCGGCGAAAAAGGCGAACAGCAGCACCGCAAACAGCGCAAACGCGCAGGCGGGCAGGTATTGCAGCAGCGGATATACCTTCTCCTTCGAGCCGTCTAAAAACGCAAGCGCGGCGCAGGGCTTTGCATCGGTCTGCGCCGCCCTTTGCGGCTCTTCCGCCGAAGGAGCGGCAGCCGCCGCAGCCGCCCCGTCCTTCGGCTCCGCAGCCGAGGCGGGCGCCGTCTCGTACTTATGCCCGCAGGCGGAACAAAACCGCTCTCCTTCGGCACGCGGCTTGCCGCACTGCGGGCAGTGCTCCTGCCGCGGCACGGGCGTACCGCAATTCGGGCAGAAATTCCCTTCGAATTCCTGCCCGCACTTTGCACATCGCATCCTCTTCCCTCCTCCCCCCCTTTCCAAAACGGAAAAGGGTACATTATTCTAAATAGCAGTATACACCGTTACCCCCCCGAAGTCAAGCGATTTACGGATACGATCTCCTGTTTTATGTAATTTCTTATTTTTGCAAAGCAACAAAACAGCCGCGCAAACATTTGCGCGGCTGCCGACGATCAGAATTCAAATTTTGTATCCCGCGAAAACAATTCCGCGATCATGTTCATGCACAATTTGCGCCCGTCTCCCAATTCTTTGGGCTGCTTGCCGTAACACACGTCGTAAACGGCGTCGGTGATGGGCAACTCAACGTCCCGCTCTTTGCCGAGCTTTTTCATTGCCGCGGCGGTGGGCACGCCCTCGGCAAGTTTTTCAAAGCGCTGCCCTTTGGCGAGCATCTCCCCGTACATGCGGTTGTGCGAATGGCGGGAAAAGAGCGTCGTTTCGTAGTCGCCCAAGTGCGCCAGCCCGTAGGCGGAGAGCGGGTTGCCGCCCAGCGCTTCGCTCAGCCGCGCCACTTCGCGCGCGCCGCGCGCCATGAGCGGGCCTTTGAGGGTGGAAACGCCGCCGCCGTCCAAAACGCCCGCGGCAATGCCCATCACGTTTTTTGCCGCCGCGCCGATCTCGGTGCCGATCACGTCGCGCCCGTAATAAAAACGGATGAGGTCGCTTTTAAAGTCGTCGGCGAGCTTCTTTTTTAAAGAATCGTCATACCCGTCGATGACCATGCAGTTGGGGATGCCCGCCGTGAAATCCTGGATGTGCCCGGGACCCACCCAAACGGCGATGCGGTCCGCGGCGATGCCCTCTTCGATGAGCACTTCGGAAAGGCGCTTGCCCGAATCCAGCTCGATACCCTTCATGCACAGCACGAAAATTTTATCGGATACGTCGCCCGTTTTGCGGATGGTGCGGATAAAGCCGCGCAGCCCCTGCGAGCTGATGGAGATGACGATCGCCTCCGCATGCGCGAGCGCGGCGGCAAGGTCGCACGTGAGCGTGATGCTCTTATCCAGCGTCAGGTACTCGTTTTTACCGGACGCCTTTAAAATTTCGTACGAATAGTCCCCGGCAGGACCCCAGGAAAAGACGTGCTTCCCCTTTTTGACGGCAAGGTACCAGGCAATGAACGAGCCCCACCTGCCGCACCCGAGCACGGAGATCTTTTTGAATTCGGAAAAAAACTTCAACGAAAGTGCCATGCGTTTTTCCTCTTTGTTTTTTCATTGTTCGGCAACGCTTTGCCGATGAATGCGCCGCACTTCTATAACGGCGCGCCCTCAAAGGTGCGGCGCAGAGGAGAACCTCCGCGATCAACGGCGAATGCCGCGTGCCCGCGGGGTTGTCCTCAGATCGCAGGATCTCGCAGCCGTCAGCTCGGCGAGAGATCCGCGAGCTCCCCCCTCTCGAAAAAGGCGAAACCACGCTTTTGCCTTTTTCCCCTTACACCGCGCGGGCGGTGCCGCGGAAGAGGGTGAAGTTGCGGCATTTTTATAACGGCGTGCCCCGAACAATGCCACAACGAGGGAGAAACCGCTGCCGAGCGGCTATTGCCGCGAACGGCGGTGTCGCCCTCAGATCGCAGGATCTCGCAGCCGTCAGCTCGGCGAGAGATCCGCGAGGCTCCCTTTATATCTCTTTCCGCTCCAAAAACGCCCTTGCCAACGTCACATCGTCGGTATATTCGATCTCCGACCCGACGGGGATGCCGCGGGAAAGGCGGGTGCAGCGGATCCCGAGTGGTTTGACGAGCTTGGCGATATAGAGAGCGGTCGCATCCCCTTCGACATCGGGGTTGGTGGCGAGCACGACCTCCTCCACGCCCCCTTCGGCGATGCGGGCGAGCAATTCGCGGATGCGGATATCGTTGGGACCCACCCCTTCCATGGGGTTGATGACGCCGTGCAGCACGTGGTACACGCCCTTGTATTCGTGCAATTTTTCCAGAGCGATGACGTCCTTCGGCTCTTTGACGACGCAAATGGTACGCTTATCGCGGGTGCGGCAGATATCGCACTCGTCCTCTTCGGTGAAGTTGCCGCACACTTTGCAGTAACGCACCTTTTTTTTGGCATTGACGATGGCGGCGGCAAACGCCTGCGCCTCGCTGTCGGTCATGTTGATGATACGGTACGCATAGCGCTGCGCCGTCTTTTTCCCCACGCCGGGCAGCTTTGAAAATTCGTTGATGAGCCGCCCGATCGGCTCGATAAAAACTTCCATAAACAACTCTCTGCCGCCGCCGGCTTTGCCGTGCGGGCTTATGCAGCTCCCGAAACGGAAAGGGACGCTTACAGCAATCCCCCGCCCAGCCCCGCGAACGGCGCCATCTTCTCCTTATATACTTCGTCCGCCTTTTTATACCCGTCGTTGATCGCCGCAAGAATGAGATCTTCGAGCATCTCCACGTCCTCCGGATCCACGACCCGTTCGTCCAGTTCGATGCCGTCGATGATCTTTTTGGCGTTCATGTACACGACGACGGCTTCTCCGCCGCTGGTGCCGACGATCTCCCAATCGTCCAACAGCTTTTCCGTCTCCTGCATCTCCTGCTGCAGTTTTTGCGCCTGCTTCATCAAGTTCTGCATGTTGCCGCCCATCCCGGCGCCGCCTTTGAACCCTGCCATGTCACGCTCCTCCTTTTTATTTGATCCTGATATCCGTATCGGCAAAATCCCGCCGCAGTTTTTCGATGCTCTCCGCAACGGGATCCGCCGCAGCGCCTTTCAAACGCACGTCGAACGAAGAAATGCCGATCTGTTCCAGCGCGGCGGCGATCGCCTGCATGTGATCCTCGCGCCGCAGGGAACGGCAGATCGCCTCCGAATCGGAGAGGAGCACGAAGGTGTCCCCTTCGAACGCGCTGTCCAGGTCCTGGCACATCGTGAACAGGACGCCGTTTTTCGCGCCCCGCCGCAGCGCCCGTAAAAAATAGGCGAACGCGGACTTGCGTTTATCCGCTTCCAACGCGTTCACGCCGCTCTCCGCCCGCTTGTTCGGCACCGCCGCCTGCGGCGGCGCGGCGAACGGGCTCTCCTCCTCGGGGGGCGGCTCGGGCGGGGGAACGGAAAACGCGTCCTCGCTTATCTCCGCCGCCGCGGGAAGCGGCTCCTCTGCCTGTCGCCGCACGGGCGGCACGGGCGCCGCCTGTGCGGCGGAAAGACGCTCCTCCAGCTTCGCGATGCGCCGCTCGAGCGCGAGCGGGCTTTCGTCCGTTTCGGGAAGGCTCGCCTTGACGACGGCGGTCTCCAGCACGACGCGCGGAGAGACGCTGTAACGCAGTTCCGTCTCCACCGTCGCAAAGATCTCGGCGACGCGCAGCAGCGTGCGCCCGTCCGCCGCGGCGGCGATGCGCGCCGTTTCCGCATACATTTCTTCGGGAAGCTGCAAAAGCGCGTTCCCGTTTTTACACGTCTTCGCCACGGTGCAGCGGTTGAAAAAGGCAAGAAGGTCGCGCGCAAGCACCGCCGCCCCCTTGCCGGAGGCGAGCACCTTTTCCGTTTCGGTGAGCGCGGCGGAGGCGTCTTCGGAGAGGATCGCCTCGCCGAGTTTGGCGATCTCGTAAAAATCGGCGCTGCCGAGCACCTCGTTCACGTCTGCATACGTCAGCTTGCCGAGGCTGTAAGACAGGCACATATCGGCAACCGAAAGACTGTCGCGCAAGCTGCCCGCGCCCGCACGGGCGATCGCGGCAACGGCTTCGTCTTCATACTCCTTCCCCACCGCTTTGAGCACCGTCTTCAAATGCTGTTCGATGTCCTGCTGCGGGATGAGCTTGAAATCGAAGCGCATGCAGCGGGAGAGGATGGTCGCGGGAAGTTTGTGCGGCTCGGTCGTGGCGAGGATGAACACCGCGTGCTTGGGCGGCTCTTCGAGCGTCTTTAAAAGGGCGTTGAACGCGGAATCGGAGAGCATGTGCACTTCGTCCACGATGTACACCTTATAGCGGCAGGCGACGGGCGGGTACTGCACCTTTTCGCGCAGGTCGCGCATTTCGTTGACGCCGTTGTTGGACGCCGCGTCTATCTCC
>CALWBR010000046.1 GCA_944376145.1 uncultured Clostridia bacterium
CACCGTCACATGCAGCGTGACCACGCCCGCATCACCATTCGCAAACCCGTCGATCTCCGTACCGTTCTGCGAAAGCGAACCCGAGAGCTCCACTTCTTCCGTGTTCCCGACATCGAAAGTCTTGTAAACGCCCACTTCTTCGGGACCTTCGGGCTCTTCCGCGCTTTCGGACTCCCATTTCGCATACAGCGTCATGCTTTCGGCAACGGTATCTTCAAAAAAGTTCCATGCCTGCGTGCAGGCGGGATCTTTAAACCAGCCGCCGAACACGTTGCCCGCTTTGGTCGGCTGCGCGGGGATCTGCAAAAGCGCGCCCGCCTCTACCTGCTGCGAAGGGACGGCGCTGCCGCCCATGCTGTCAAAGGTGACGGTCACTTTTTCTTCGGGATCGGGCGGGGTGACGGACTCCGTCCATTTTGCGTACAGCGTGGTATCTTCCGTGACGGTATCCGCTGCAAAATCCCATGCCTGCGTGCAGGCGGGATCTTTAAACCAGCCACCGAACACGTTCCCGTCCTTGACGGGCGCGGCAGGTTCCTGCACGAGCCCGCCCTCTTCGACCTGCTGCGCAGAGACGGTGCTGCCGCCCAAGCTGTCAAAGCGAACGATGTACGTTTGCTCGGGATCGGGCGCTTCACCCACCGCCGCGGAGAGAATAACGAACTGCACGTTCGTCTCGCCCGCGGAAGCGGCGCTCTTTTGCAGGCGGACGGTATGTTCGCCCGCGGCAAGGCGCAGTCGCGCGGGTTCGGTGGCGCGGAAGCCGCCGTCGCGCCCGCTGACGACCGTCTGCGGAACGGAGACCGACGCCGCCGCCTCGCCGTCTACGAAAATGTCGAAGCTGAACGGTTCGCCGGAGGGATGCGAAGCGTACACGGTAAGGTCGACTTCCGTCTCTTCCAACACAGAGACGGGGAATGCGAACGAGCTGCCTTCGGCAGAAAAATCGCCCGCATAATAATTCTTGCCCTCCTCGTCAGAGATCTGCGCCCCTTCGAGCTCGAAATCGCCGTAATAGACGGGCGTGGGCAGATAGGTGTAGCGGAGAGAGTCATCCAGCAATTTGAAGCTGCGCAGCCTTGCCACGCTCGCGTCGTTGTCGAGGGCGGGGTCGGCGCCGATCGCGATCGTGTTCGCGCCCGCTTTGAGCTCCACGTTGACGGGCGCGACCGCACGGTAGGTATCCCAGTTCCCCGTGCCCGTGCAGATCATGCGCTGATCGAGCTGCACGCCGTTTACGGTGACCGTGAACTGCGTGGTCGGGTTATCCATCCACTCCTTGGAGGCTTCCGCCACGAGCGCGTATGCGCCGCCCTCTTCCAAATTGACGATCAGTTCGATCACGCCGGAGGGGTTGTTGTTGAAGCCGTCTACGGCGTCGCCGAAGATCGTCAGCCCGTTTTTGAGCTGCACTTCCGCACTGTTGTTGATATCGAATTCCTTGACGACGTTGACGGCGCGCGGCGCGGAACGCTCCCATTTTGCGTACAGCGTCGTATCGCCCTGCACCGTGCCCGACCATGCGTCGGTGCGGTCTGCGTCGGTGAACCAGCCGGCAAAGTCATACCCGTTTTTTTCGGGCACGGCGGTGACGGAGGAGCCCTGCGGGAGCTGCTCGGGCGCAAGATAGGTGCCGTTGTCCGTTTCATACGTCACGGTATACCGTATGGCGTCCCACTTTGCGTACAGCGTGATGTTGCCCGTCACGGTATCTTCGCGGAAATCCCACTCCGCCGTGTACCCGGCATCCTTCCACCATCCGGCAAAGATGCTGCCCTCTTTTTCGGGGTCGGTCGGCTTTGCGACTTTTTCGCCCTCGCCGAGCGTCTGCGACGCGACGGCGGAACCGCCGACGCTGTCAAAGGTGACCGTGTACTCCGCCGTTTCGGCAGGCTCTTGCGGCGCGCACGCCGCAAAGCCGACCGCAAAAGCAAGGAGCAGGCACAGCACCGTGAGCCAAACACCAAACTTTTTCATTGGTTATTCCCCCTTATCGGAATTTTTTTTCTTTTTTGCGCGCAGCACGAGGAGCACGGCGATGACGGCAGCGACCGCGAGCGCGCCGCCGATGCAGCCGAAGATCAGCCCGTAATTCGGCGTGCCGCCCTCGGGCGCTTCGCCCTCGGTCAGCGCGATCTCGCCGACCGCCTTATCCCCGTCCAGCGTGACATGCACGGTCGTCTCCGCGTACCCTTCGGCGCGCACCGCGAGCGTGTACTCGCCCGCCGCAAGGTCGGCAAAGGAGAAGGAACCGTTCTCCGTGGCGACCACCGCCTCGATGACGGAGCCGTCCGCCCCGCGCAGTTCCACGCGCGCCCCGCCGAGCGTCGTGCCGGAGAGGGTGAACGTCTCGTCGGGAGAAGGCTCGCCGCCGTTTTCGGTGCCGATCACGCCCACTTCCTGAATGCAGAGGATCTCGCCCGAACCCGTGCCCTTGTCGTTTTGCTCGATACCGATCGTGATGACCGAACCACTGTACTCGCTCAGGTCGA
Organism: uncultured Clostridia bacterium; assembly: GCA_944376145.1. Classification (GTDB taxonomy): domain Bacteria; phylum Bacillota; class Clostridia; order Christensenellales; family Borkfalkiaceae; genus Borkfalkia. The sequence goes on from CALWBR010000046.1 coordinate 2,493, forward strand.
AGCGGACGGACTGCATTTCGGACGTGTTCACGATCCGCGTCCAATCGCGCAGCACCGTGCGCACGCCGTCCTTTTCGACATAGACGCGCATCATTGTCGCCGCGCCCGAATCGGGCGTGTTGTAACCGATGATGAGCTCATAGCTGCAATCGCCGCGCAGACGGAAGATCTTGTACATCCAGGAGTTGGCGGACTGGTCGGAAATGCCGAGGTCGGAGCCTTCCAGTTCGATGCGCCCGTCCTTGACTTCGGAACGGTCGTATTCCTTTCCGCCGTTGCCGATCGTCCAGCCGTCGGCGTCTTGGGTGAAGTCGCTGATGTAGCGCAGCGTCTCGCGCTCGTCGATGTGCAAGATATACGACGCTTCGGTGTGCAGGCTGCTCGCCGTGACGCGCACGTCGCCCACGCCGTAGAAAGTCACCGTGCCGTCCTCGGCAACGGCGGCGATGCCCGTGTTGTTGCCGTCAAGGTCGGTGAGGGTATAGCGCACCGCATCGAGCTCGCCCTTATCGATCGTGATCTCGTTTTTATAGGTGCCGTCGGAGTAGTAGACCGTCTCTTCGGCGGTAGCGAACGTGATCTTGGTCGGGTGATCTTCCGGCGCATAGGAGACGCCGAAGCGGAAGCGCAAAATGTTGCAAAGGTAATTCGAATCGGGGCGGAAGTACAGGTACACGTCGTGCAGACCCGTAACGGGCTCGTCCAGCGTGAATTCTTGCTCGAAGAGCTTCCAATCCGTCCAGCTGCCCGTCGGCTCGATCTGCAAAACGGCGACGGGATCCCCACTCATTTCGTCGAGATATACCTCGAGCGTGCCGCCCGAACTGTCGCTGCTCGCGGGCGCCGCCGCTTCTACGATGAAGGAACCGAGCTGGTACCCGTCGTTGCCGAAATCGACGGCGGTATAGCGCACCCAGTTGTTCTTTTCGACATAGCCAAGATGGTCGCCTTCGGGCTGCACGTTGCCGGATTTATCGGCGTAGTCGATCGCGTCCATCCACTCCTGCGCCTCCGTCGGCGGATACATGCGCTCGGTGATGATCGTTCCCAGCGTCTGCGTGGTGCTCCACCACTGTACGCGCATGCCGCCCGTCTCTTCGCCCGCGGCGTGTTCGTAAATGATCGTGACGGGGTGCAGTTTTCCTGCCGTGAGCTCCTTTTCGATGACCTGCAGCTGCACGCCGTCATCCGTCCAGGGCGTGAACTGCTCGGACTCGACAACGTCCGTAAAGTCGCTGCCCGTATACGTCTGCCCGTCCAAAATGACAGTCAGATCGCCGTGGATCGTTTCAAAGATCAGGTTGTACTTTTGGCTGTAACGCGGCATGAGGCTGCCCGTATACACGATGGTATACTCCTCCCCCGCGCCCTCGTACGGCGGCGTGTCCGCATCATAGCGGTGCTCGAGCATGGTCTCCGTTTCGGTGAACACGGGCTGCGCGTTCTCCCAGTCGACGGTGTCGTAATAATCGGCACGCAGCCCCGTACCGTCGGCGATCTTTTCGGTGTTGGATGCATCGTATTTGTTGACGGGCTGCAAATTCTTTTCCAGCGTGTTGCCTTCGAAGGCGTCGATGTGCGCGCTCAGGTCGAGCACGGCGCCCTCCTGCACGGAAAACGCGGGAATGGAGAACTCTTCCGCTTCGTCCGTCGCCACGCCCGCAGGCTGCGCCCGCACGGTGTCGAAGACGATGGGAGCCTCTCCCTCCTCATAGAAGGTCTTGATGATCTCGTACGTCATTTCCCCGGTCGCCTTATCGTAATGCAGCGTCGCCCAATATTTGGGATAGTACAGCGTGATCTCCAACGAGTCGGAGGTGCCGATGCCCTCGCTTGCGATACAGGTCGGTCCGAAGGTCAGCGTCTTGCCGGGCACGTCGATGGAAGACCCCGCCAAAACGTCGTTGAGGAACCAGACGACGGGCGCGGTCATGTACGTGGAGTAACTGGGGTTCCACAGGTTCTGCGACCACGTCCAGCCGTTGCGGAAGTTGACCAGCTGCGTGTGCTGCAAGATCTCGAGCCCGTCCTCGACATACCCCGCCTGGATCGCCGCCATGCCGCCGTAGCTGTCAAGGTAGAAGGGCCAACAGCGCGACCCCGCATTGTCCAGCGCCTGCTGCGTGCGCATGTTGTACACTTTGGCTGCATAATAGTCGTTCGCGCCCTGTACGGAGGTCGTGATGAACGTCTTCATGTGCTCGACGAAGCGGTCAAAGGGAACGACGTCCCCCAACCCGCTGTAACGGCTGATGAACTGCCCCGCCATCGCGCCGGAGAACATCGTCGTCTCCTCGATGGTGCCGCTCGTCCCTCCCGAGCTGATATAGTCCGCCGTGGAGCCGAAGGAATAATAGCTCTTGGCGGAGCCGCCGATGTCGTTGTCCTCTATATACAGCTTCTGCACGTCGGCGTACGTCTTTTCATACTGCGCCGCATACGCCTGCGCCGCCGCGCTGTCGCCTAAAAGCGCGCTCCAGTTTTCCGCGATCTCCAACATGTTCAGATAGACCGTACCGGAGAAGATGAGGATCTCGGGATGGCTGTAATCGTCGTACGTCGTGTTGTAGTTCGGGATGTTCGTCCCCTCCGGGCACTTTGACTGAATGAACGCCATAGACGTTTCCATCACGTCTGCATACATGCGCAGGTATTCGTCGCTGCCCGTCTGCAAATAGTCGTTGTACATCTGCACCATCCACGCGCCGCTGTTATCGAGCATGCTGCCCGCGGGCGTGGGGTTGTACGCGCTGTCGGCAGGGTCGAAGCTGCTGATGCCGTGGTAATAATGCAGGTCAAAGTGCTGGATCTCGCCGTCGGCGCCCGTCACGTTGGCGAACTGCATGTTTTCGTTGCGGTTGAGTTCGGGGAACAATTTTTCGTAGAAGGGATGCGAACTCATCTTCTGGTCCATCGTTCCGCCGTAGCCGCCCATCTCGCCTTCGAGCGTGGAGAAATTTTTACGGCTGTTGAGCACGCCGTTCGTGTACAGCGTATACCCGCTGTTGATCTCTTTGAATTTCAGCCAGTCGGGCATGCTGCTGTCCAAAATGGGCTGCTGCCACTCCATGATGCCGTCGTACACCTCGTCGCGCACGGAGATCGCGTACTGCGCAAGCTCTTCGATGTTGTCCGCATACGTGGTGTAGTATTTGTTGTAGTCGCAGTTTTCGAAGTGATCCATCGCGCTCACTTCCTGCTCGGTGAAGGCGGGCATATACCACGCGATCAGGAATTTGACCTGTTTGGTGGAATTCGCCTCCACACTCGTCGTGACGGCGACCGCGCTGCCGTTGGTGGGCGCGGACGCGCTGCTCATGGGAGCGCTGAGCGCAACTTTGCCGTCGTCATCCGAAAACGCGCCGTTGTTCACAAACGCCGAAAACGGGTTCGATTCGGAAACGTTGAAATTTTTGAGGATGCTGACCTGTGCGTCGGCGCCCTCTTCCGCAAGCAGCATAAAGGAATCGTTGTAATTTTGGAAAGTGACCTTTTTGGGCAGGATCTTGCTTTCGGTATACTGTTTGACGCCCTTATACGTAACGCCGCCCGCCTCGACCGTCACGCCTTCGGCATACGTTTGGGGCGAATCCATGAAATACCAGTCCGATCCGTCGCCCGCAAGGTTCAGCCCGCCGTTGCCGTTGTCGTATTTTTTGTTCGTATCGCGGATGCCGCGCCCGATGATATCCCCCCAGGAGACCATGGCGCTCATTTCCTTCGCCTGCGCGTCGTGGTTGGAGAGTTCGACCGTGTAATAGACCGCCGTCAGCGAAGACTTTTGCACGTCTTGCGCGACAACGCCCGAATACGCGCTGAACGCCTGGCTGCCCAGACGGTTGCCCGCGTCGCCGCCTTCAAACTCCAGCTCGACCCGCGGCCAAAGCCCCGTGTAATAGCTGTCGGCATACCCGGAGATGGAGTAGGAACTCGAATTGTCCCCGCGTTGCAGGCGGACGGCGTTGTTTTCGTCGCGGGCGGCGACGATCATGCCGTTCGGGTAATTGATGAACTCTTTGTGGATGTTGTTGACGCAGGTACGCGAAACGCGCCCGTACGGGTCGATCTCATAGTATCCGCCGCCGAGCGCACCGAGCGCCACACCGGAAGGTCCGGTGTGGTTTTTGATGCGCATGTAATCGATCGAATCATCTTCGGGGCTGTCTACCGCCGCGTTTGCATGCGCCGTGATGCGCGGCGCGATACCGGTCAAAAGACCGGCAGCGCAAGTGATCACCATCACAAGCAGCAACAGCAGACTCAGCCACTTTTTTGCTTTTGCCATCTTCCACCTCTCTTGTTTATTTGCACCCCCTGCCGCGCGCGCAGGGGGAAGCGCTTCTCAGAATATCGGTTTTCTGAACCCCGATAAAAAACGGTTTTCTGAAAAAACAAAAAACCTTTTCGGCTAAAAAACCGATTTTACAAGATAAGTATACCACCCCCCCCCCGCGGTTTGTCAATAGGGAATCGATAATTTGTTGAAATTTTTTTCAAAATTTGTTTTATCGGCGCATTTGGCACCCCTATCCCCCCGCCGAAAAGGAAATACGGAGCCTGCCCTGCCGCTGACTTGTTTGCGCGTGCACAAAAAAGCACCCCGCACGGGGCGGAGTACTTTTTACTATGGCGGAAACGGCAGCGCTTGCGGCTGCCGCCGCAAAACTGTTTGCCGCCCACGAATATGGGACCGCCGCGGCGATCCGCCCTTTCATAAAATCGGCACAGCAAAAAGGACAGGTCTTTTGACCTGTCCCGTTTTGCTGGTGGAGATGGTAGGGCTCGAACCTATGACCTCATGCATGTCAAGCATGCGCTCTAACCAACTGAGCTACACCTCCGCGCGCTTGATTACTATACCATTTTCAAACAGGTTTGTCAATAAAAAATGCGCCGTTTCTGAATTTTTCGCGCACAAATTGCCGCGGCGGCGGCAAGCTGCCGCCTCCCCCGCCGAAGGGGGGAGGCGGAACGGATCAATGGATGGGCGCTCCGATCTCGCACTCGTCGGCAAAGAGCACGCGGCAGGTGCCGTCGGAGGCGCTTGCGGCAAGCAGCATGCCGTTCGAATATTCGTTGCCGAACTTGTGCGGCTTTAAGTTGACGAGCACGACGATCTTCCTGCCGACGAGCTGCTCGGGCTCGTATTGGTCGGCAATGGAAGAGACGATGACGCGCTCGCCGGCGCCGTCCTGCAAGGTCAGCTTCATCAATTTGTTCGTTTTGCGCATGGGCTTTGCCGCAAGCACCTTGCACACGCGCAGATCCAGCTGCGAAAAGGCGGCAAGCTCCACTTCCTGCCCGAAGGGCGCGGGATCTTTAAAATACACGTCTTCCGCCGGAACGGGCGCAGCCGCGGCGGGCTCCTCCTCGACGGGGAGCTCCTGCTCCTCTTCGCCCGAAAAATCGAGCAAGAAAAGATAGCGCGCGGGGTCGACGGCGAACAGGTACAGATACAAACGCGGACCGCGGTCGCGCCCCAAAATGAGGTTGTACACGTCCTTGAAGAACTTGCTCTGCACCTCTTTGAGGGCGTTTTTATCCTCCGCCTTGTCGGGATAGACCCGCTTGGGGATGGCGTACAGCTCCGCTTGCAGCGAATCGAGCGTAAACCCGCCCGCGCGCAGATACGCTTCAAGCGCGCGCACGCACGCCTGCTCGGGCTCGCTCATCGTCTTCCAATACGCCCAGTTGCGCCGCTTTAAAATGATATACTCGCTTTCGGGAGAGCAGGTGCGCAGCCAAAACTTTGCCTTTTCGAACAGCTCGGCAAAATCCTCCTTTTTGAAAGGCGTGCCGATCTTTTCAAACAACTTCTCCATGAGGTCCGGGTTGAAGTCGACGACGCTGCCCAACTCGACAAGCTGGCTCATGGGAACGGTGACGAGCTTGTGCCCTTTGATGAGGCAATTCTCCATGATGCGCTTCGTGTTCTCGTCCGCGGTGCCGTCCAGATAGGCTTTGAGCATTTTGCCGAATTCAAAATACTGCCGCAAGATCTCGTCGGAGAGGCAAAAATCGAAGGCTTTGAGCGGTTCGTTTTTGGCATACAGCCACAAAATGATCTCGGGAAGGTACAGCCGCAGCAAGAAATCGGGCGTCATGTTCAGCCCCGAAGAGCTGCTCATCTTGCCCACGCCGCCCTTGATGCCGATGAACTCGTACCCCTGGAAGAGGGGCGCTTCGTAGCCGAACACCTCGCGGGAGATATCCTTTGCCGTATCATAGCTGCCGTTGCGGGAGGCGTGGTCCTTGCCGCCCGGCTCGAAGTCGACACCCTCCGCCTTCCAGCGCATGGGCCAATCGACCTTCCACTGCAGCTTGCAGTTGAAGTCTTTGGTGAAGTCGAAATCCGCTTCGTGCCCGCATTCGCACACGTAGTGCGCCTTGGTGCAGTCCTCTGAAAGAGAGGTGATCGTCGTCGCGTCCTTCCCGCAATGCGGGCAAAAGATGGAAACGGGGTAATAGCGCTCGCGCTCCCCTTCCTGCGCGTCCTGCGTGCGGTGCTTATCGAGGATGTCGAAGATCTTGCCGCGCTCTTTTAAAGCGTGCAGGATATACGGAACATACCTGCCCGAACGGTACTCCTGCGCCTGGTAGCGGTACTCCATTTCGATGCCGAATTTTTCGACGGACGCCATGAACTCCTTTTCAAAGTGCGCGGCGTAGCTTGCTTCTTCGCCGAACGGATCGGGGATGTCGGCATACGGGCAGCCGATGTACTTTTCAAAATCGTCGCCGACGCGTTCGCGCACGTTCTTCGGCACTTTGCGCAGACGGTCATACTCGTCCCAGGAAAAGAGCAGCTTCGCCTTTTTTCCCGCGCGCTGCAATGCCTTGACAACGAAATAGCTCGTTGCGATGTCACGGAAGTTGCCGATGTGCACCGACCCCGAAGGCGAAATGCCCGCCGCACAGACGTATACTTCTTTATCCGGTTTTCTGCGGATGATCTCTTCCGCCAGCTTATCTGCCCAATACATACATTTGCCTCGTTGTAAGTAGTCTTCACATCATTATAGCACATTTTCCGCGCTTATGCAAACGGAAACGCCCCGCCGTTCACCTTTTCGCGCCGCGCACGGTGAGCGCAAAGCTGAGTTCGAGCAGGCGCACGGCGGTATCCGACGCGCATTCGGAGGGGCGGACGGTGACCCAGTGCCGCCGATTCATGTGATAGGCGGGGTATACGCCCCTCTCCTGCTCCGCCAAGAGCGGAACGAGGTCGGGCGGGCATTTGACGTTGAGGCAGAACTCCGCCCCCTGCGCCTGTTCCGCACTCTTTCCGCACGCCGCAAAATGCCGCCGCGGCACGGCGAGCCAAATGCCGAACCACTTGCGCGTATCCGCATGGCGGAAGACCGCCGTTTCAAAATCGTCCTTGAACGGGTAGTCCTCCCGCCTTCCCGCAAGCGCCTGCGCGCATGCGAAGATCTCTTCCTTTTGCATCCCGTCCCCTCGCACCAAAGGCAAGAGCGGAGGGGTTGCCCCCTCCGCTCTCCGACACATTGCCATTTACTTTGCAAACAATTTTGCGATCGTCCCCTTAAAGAAGCAGAGGACTGCCCCGACGATCGAAATGACGCCCGCGGCGATCGCGCCGCCGCTGAGAGCGAACTGCCCGCTGATCTCGTCATACAGATCTTCCAAAAACGTCCCGTCCGCTCCTTCCGGCGAAAGGAACCCGACGCTCATGTAGGTGGTGAGGCAGAACAGCAGCACCGCGCCCGCCACGAAGCAGCCCGTCGTCACGATCTTCGTGATCAGCCCGTTTTTGAACAGCAGCGCCAGCACCCCGCCGACGAGCGGCAGCAGGAACGCCAACAGCGCCACAAAGTTGAATTGCAGGATCTCGATCTCCCCAAGCGAGCTCCCGAACACGAGCTCCGAACCCGTGAACGATTCAAGATCGAGCAACGCCAACGCCCCGGAGAGCGAGCCGTTGAAGTTGACAGCCGTTGCAAACATCAAACAGAAGGCAACGATGCCGAGCACGCACGCCACACCGCCGACGATGCGGATGCGCACATCTTTCTTTTTTGCCATACCACTTCCTCCATACAGGTATTTTTTATCATTATACCATCCGCAACACAAAAAAGCAAGTGATAAACAAAAATTATGGGAACGTTTCGCTGCCGCCCCGAAACGGGCGCGCCGAGAAAGCCGCGTTCAGCGGAGGATGGTTTCGATCACGCCGCCGCCGATGCAGCGCTGCCCGTGGTACAACACGGCGTACTGCCCGGGCGTTACGGCGCGCTGCGGCTCGTCGGCAAGCACTTCCAACGTGTTTTCGCCCGTGCGCGTTACGGTGACCGCCTGTTCGCTTTGGCGGTAACGGAACTTCGCCGTGCACGCAAACCGCTCCTCTTTCGGCGGCGCGGGGATCCAGTTCATGCCCGAAACGGTGCAGCCGCGCGCGTACAGCGCGCTCTCGTCGCCGTGCGCAACGTAGAGGATGTTGTTTTTCAGATCCTTTTCAATGACGAACCAGCGCCCGCCTTCATCCCCCTTTTGCCCGCCGATATCCAGCCCGCGGCGCTGCCCGAGGGTGTAGTACATCAGCCCGATGTGCCGCCCGAGCTCCCGCCCGTCCGTGGAGAGGATGCGCCCGGGGCGCGCGGGCAGGTATTCCTGCAAAAATTTGCGGAAGTTGCGTTCGCCGATAAAGCAAACGCCCGTGCTATCCTTTTTTTGGGCGGTGGAGAGCCCCTCGCGCGCGGCGATCGCGCGCACCTCGCTTTTTTGCAGCCCGCCGAGAGGAAAGAGCACGTTCGCCAGCTGCGGCTGCGTCACCTGGTTCAAAAAGTACGTCTGATCCTTGCCCGCGTCCGCCGCCTTTAAAAGCAGGTGCCCCTCTTCGGTGTGTTCGATGCCGCAATAGTGCCCCGTGGCAATGCAGTCCGCGCCCAGTTTTGCGGCATACTCGCGGAAGGGACCGAACTTGATCTCGCGGTTGCACAAAACGTCCGGGTTGGGCGTTCTGCCCGCTTCGTACTCCGCCAAAAAATGCGCGAACACGCGCTCGCGGTATTCCTTGGCAAAGTTCACGGTATAATACGGGACGCCCAGCCGGTTGCACACGCGCTTCACGTCCTCGTAGTCCGCTTCGGCGGTGCAGGCATCGCTCTCTTCTTCCCAGTTGACCATGAACAGCCCGACCACGTCATGCCCTTGCTGCTTTAAAAGGAAAGCGGCGACGGAGCTGTCTACCCCGCCGCTCATGCCGACAACAACTTTCATGTTTCCTCCTCTTGCGGGCGCAAAGCGCTCCCTGCAAGGGTCATGCGGACGGCGTGACCGCCGAACCGCCGATCGCCGTATAGTACCCCGCCGCGTCGCAGAACTGGTACGTCACATCTTGAAACGAGACGCGCAGCAACGACGCAAGCGTATCCGCACGTATGGCGCACCAAACGCCGCGGAACGTGCAGTCGTAGACGGACAGCGACGTGCCCCGCCCTTCCGCGGGGGCGCCCAGATCCGCACCGTACCTGCCGCCGACGATCGACACGCGGCGCAGCGTGAGCTGCGCATCGTCGCCCGCGACCGAAACCGCGCTCGCTTCTTCCGTCGCGGAGACCGTCATGCCCGAGACGAAACAGCTGCCGCCGCTAAACGCAACGGAGCCGTTGAGGGTGACGCTCTCCTCCCCTGCGCCGACCAGCGAAACGCTGCGCGCCGCGACGGAAAGTTCCGCCTCGTACGTGCCCGCCTGCAGGGCGATCACCCCGCCTTCCTGTACGGATGCGGCTGCCTCCGTGAGCTGCTGCGTATCCGAAACGATCGCATCCGCGACGGCAACGACGCACGTTGCGCTCTTGTTCCCTGCGGACGCGGTGATGACCGTAAAGCCGTTTGCCGCCGCCGTAACGGTACCCGTGTAGACGGTGACGGCGTCGTCCCCCTCCCCTGCCGTAGAAGTGCTGCCGCTGACGGAAGCAACGGAGGCATTTGAAGAGGTCCACGTGACTTCGACATCCGCGCCCTCCTCCGAAACGGTCAGGCTTGCCGTGAGCGTGACGGACGCATTTTCCTCGCCGACCTCTAAAAAGGCGGAAGTTTTATCGAGCGCCACGGATGAAACGACCTCTGCCGGGTCCGTCTCGTCCTGCTGCCCGTTGTTGCAGGCGGCAAAGGCGAACGCCACAAGAGCGAGCACCGCTACAAGAAGCGGCAGAAAAATTTTTTTGCGTGCATTCATTGCAAAAAAGCTCCTTTTTTACTGCGTAAAGTTCGGCAGTTTGCACTGCCTGCTTTAAACAGAGTGATTATACCAGTTTTGTGCAAAGCTGTCAAACAAAAGAGCGGTGCGCGCCGCCGCACCGCCCTGCTTCATAAAAAAGAGCGTCCTCATACGCCTTCCCCTCCAGGGGGAAGGCTTGTATGGATATAATTTTTGCAAAAGCAAAAACCGCGCTTTTTGCTTTTGCACCTTGCGCCGCGCGGGCGGCGTGACGGAAGAGGGTGAAGCCGCGGCATTTTGATAACGGTGTGCCCCAAAGCATGCCGCGGCGAGGGAGAAAACGCCGCCGAGCAGCTGTGCCGCGAACGGCGGTTGCTCCCTCAAACTCAC
>CALWBR010000047.1 GCA_944376145.1 uncultured Clostridia bacterium
TACGGCGATGACGAGCAGGTTCAGCACTTCCTGCGGGAGTTTGCCGTACGTCTCTTCCAGCGAATTGCACACGCGCTGGTAACCGTCGACGGACCGGATCTCGGCGATCTGCTTGTAGCAATCCAGCCTGGAGGCGCTCGCTTCGATGTAAGCCTCGGGGATGAAAGCGTCGGCGCGGATATCGAGGTCGGCGACGGTCTGTTCCTCGCCCGTCAGCTCCTCCTTCAACAGCTTCGAATACAGTTCGTAGCCCACTTTGTCCATATGCCCATGCTGCTGCCTGCCGAGCACGTTCCCTGCGCCGCGGATCTCCAGATCGCGCGCGGCGATCTTGAACCCGGAGCCGAGCTCGGTGAATTCCATGATGGCTTTCAGCCGCTCGATCGCCGTCTGCGTCATGACCTTTTCGGGCTTATACGTGAAATAGGCGTGCGCGAGCACGGAGCCGCGCCCCACCCTGCCGCGCAGCTGGTACAGCTGCGAAATGCCGAGGCGGTCCGCATCGATGACGATGAGCGTGTTCGCACGGGGCAGGTCGATGCCGTTTTCAATGATCGTCGTGGAGACGAGGATGTTCGTTTTTCCCTCATAAAACCCGAGGATACCGTTTTCGAGCGCTTCCTTTTCCATCCTGCCGTGGGCGACGCACAGCTTCCCTTCGGGCACGATCTGGCGGATCTTTGCCGCAAACGTATGCAGGCTCTCCACACGGTTGTACAGGATGAACACCTGCCCGCCGCGCGCAAGCTCGCGCACGCAGGCGTCGCGGATGAGCGTCTCCGTCTCCTCCACCACGTACGTCTGTACGGGCAGGCGGCTGGCGGGCGCCGTTTCGATGGTGGAAATATCGCGGATGCCCGCCAACGACATATGCAGCGTCCGCGGGATGGGCGTCGCCGTCATGGTCAGGCAATCCACGTCGCGCTTGATGTTTTTCAGCGATTCTTTGTGTTCGACGCCAAAGCGCTGTTCCTCGTCCAAAACGAGCAGACCGAGGTCGCGGAAGCGCACGTCCTTTGAAAGCAGCCTGTGCGTGCCGACGATGAGATCGATCTCCCCTTTTGCGAGCGAAGCAAGGATCTGCTCCTGCTCGCGCGGGGTCTTGAAACGGTTGAGCGCCTCCACGCGGACCCCGAAAGGAGCAAACCGAGCCTTCGCCGTCTCATGGTGCTGGCGGCACAGAACGGTGTTCGGGCACAGAAGAGCCGCCTGTTTGCCGTTGAGGAAGGCAAGACACGCCGCGCGGACGGCGACCCCCGTTTTGCCGTAGCCGACGTCGCCGACGAGCAGACGGTCCATTACCTTCGGCGAACACATATCTGCTTTGATCTCGGCGGCGGAAGAGAGCTGGTCGGGCGTCTCTTCGTACGGGAAAGCCGCCTCGAACTCCTCCATCTGTTCGGGATAGGCGTTGCAGGCGAACCCGTGCTTTTCCGCCCGTTCGGCGTACAGCTTTTTCAGATCGAACGCCATCTCCTTCAAAGAGGCTTTGACGCGGCTTTTGACCTTTTCAAACTCGGCGCCGCCCAACTTGCTCAGCGCGGGCGTCTCCTCGCCCATGTAGCGGGAAAGGATATCCATCTGCTCGACGGGAACGTACAGCACGTCGCCGCCCCGGTATTCGAGGGCGACGTATTCCTTTGTCCCGTCCGTCGTGGAGATCTTGCGCGTTCCCGTGATCCTGCCCACGCCGTGCGTTTCGTGTACGGCATAATCGCCCACCTCGGGCGACGTGAACAGATCGTTCCTGCGGCGGCGGATGCGCTTTTTGACGGCAGATTTGACATACAGATCGCCCGTGCCGACGATGGCGACCTTCTGTTCGTGCAGGATGACGCCGCGCTCCAGCTCCTCCGCCAGCACGGCGATGCCCTTCAATTTTTCCAGCGTGGGAGGGCAATCCGAAAACGGCAGCGCTTCGTCGGACAGCATATCTTTCATTCGCTGCGCGCGCGCTTCCGTGCCGCACCACAGCATGACGCGGTACCCGCCCGTAAGCCAATTTTTCAGGTCGGAGACCAAGGTCTGAAAGCTGTTGAGATACCTGCCGCAGGGCGTGGCATGCAGATTGTAAATGCGCAGCGGATCGAACAGATGCAGCGCCGACGCGAACGCCTGTACCGCCGCAACCCGCGCGCCCGCGATGCGCGCAAGAAAGCTCTCCTTATCCATCAGCTGCCGGCGCGAAAAGGAGAACACCTCCCCGCCCCGCCGCAGCGCCGCAAAGCGCTCCGCATGCTCGCGCGTGAGCGCATCCAAGCGATCCCACAGCGGTTTGCACTCGTCAAACAGGTACAGGCAATCCCCGAAAAAGGCGGCGAAATCCGCCGTGTGCCGCAACAGCGGCAGCAGGAAGGACGCCCCCGCAAACGCTTCGCCCCCGTCCAGACGGGCGGCGAGCTCCCCGGCGATCGTCTGCGCACGCTCGTAAGCGGCGACTTCCCGAAAGGAAGTAAGCTCGCCGAAGAGCGCGTCTTTGACCGCACCGACCTCGTCCTCGTCGATGCGGACATCCGTGGCGGCGGGCAACGCAAGCGATGAAACCAGCGGCAGGCGCTCGCCCGTGACGAAGTTATACGGCTTGATCTTTTCCACCGTGTCGCCGAAAAAATCCACGCGCACGGGATTTTCCGCCCCGACGGGGAAGATATCGAGGATATCCCCGCGCAGCGCGAACATCCCCGGCGCTTCCACCGTGCTCACACGGGAATACCCCATCCCGACGAGCAGGCGGGGCAAGGCGGAAAAATCCGCCTCCTCTCCTTCGCGCAGCACGAGCGCGGGCACGTCTTCGGGAAAGATCTGCAGCAGGCTTTCAAGATCCGCCACGATCAGCCGCGCGCCTTCTTTGATCTTGCGCAGGGCGGTGAGCCGACGGAACAGCGCGTCTTTGGAGACCGCCTCTTTGTACAGCAGCACCTCGTCTTTCGCACACAGGAGCACCGCCTCTTCCCCCGCAAAAGCGGAGATCTCGGCAGCCATGCGCGCGGCGTTCACGGCGCTGTCCGTCACGTAGACCACCCGCCCCGGCGCGCACGTCGCCGCCAGCAGCGCCTTGTAGGCATCCGAAACGCCGAAAACCGCCGTCGGCGTGCCGAGGCGGAGATCGTTTTCCAAGGCGAGGCAATCCCCACCGAGATTATGCGCTGTAAAAAAGTTCTTGGGCATAGAGATCGGTCACTTCTTTTTTGCGGCAAAAAGCATCATTTGGCTTCGTGCGCGGGGTTAAAACGGGTCATCACCTGCTCGATGTCTCCGCTTTTGGCAAATTCGATGGCGGCATCGGCGGCGGAAGAACAGGCGTCCGCAAAGAGCGGATGATCCTCCTGCCGGATGTTTGCCAACACATAGTGGATGATGGGGATATTCACTTCCGGATCGCGGATCCCGATGCGGATACGGGCAAAGTCTCCGCTGCCCGTTTCGGCAAGGATGCTGCGCATGCCGTTGTGCGTGCCCGCGCTGCCGCTTGCACGGATGCGGATCTTCCCTTTCGGCAGATCGTAATCGTCATAGATGACCAGCAGCTGCGACAGGTCGCATTTGTACTTTGCGAGCAGCTGTTTGACCGCCCTTCCGCTCGCGTTCATGTACGTCATCGGGCGGGCGAGGATGACCTTTTCCCCGCCGAGATTGGCTTCGGCGACGGATGCCTCGCACTCTTTTTTTTTGAACTTGACGCCCAGCTTCGCCG
>CALWBR010000048.1 GCA_944376145.1 uncultured Clostridia bacterium
CGGTCACAAAGATCGAGCCCGTAAAACAGAGTACGATGGGGTACACGGCAGAGCTCGCCTTCTTTATCGGGAGAACGCGCGCGCAGATCGAAGGGCTGACCGATCTTTCGACGGACGCGACGACTTCGGCAACGCGTACGAATGCCGCGCTGAAGGAGATGGTGCTCGAGTGCTTTGAAGTGATGGATCGCGCGGAGGCGGGCAATGGATAGGGCAAAGAGAAGAGCGGTTTTGCAGAGCGTGGGCGTGCTTGCCGCCATCGCGCTCGTGTGCGGCTTGCTGCTCGGGGCGGTCAACGCCTTCACGTGGGTGGATCCGCGGACGGAAGCGTACGCAAAGTTCGCGGCGGACACGGGGAAAGCGTTCACCCTTCCCGAAGACGACCTCGGCGCGGATCGGGAGACGGAGTATACCGTCACCGTCGGTTCGCGGGTGATGACGGCGCGCGTGGAGTATTACGCCCTGTCCGACGACGGCACCACGCATGCGTTTTGCGCGGTCGGTTCGGGCGGTTACGGCGGCGACGTGCAGATGTACGTCTACATTTCCGGCGGCGCCATCGTGCAGATCGTCGCGGGAGAAAATTCGGAAACGTTCATGGACAGGTTGGAGGGGAGCGCTTCCTTTTACGCGCAGTTTTTGAACGTACCGGTGGAACAGTTGTTGCAGGGGACGGGCGTCGACCATGTTTCGGGCGCCACCCGCAGCTCCAACGCCGTGACCGCCGCGATCGGCGCGGCAGTCAAATACTACGAAGTCTATCTTACGGAGGGCGCAAATGGATAAGGCGAAAGTAAGAGAGACGGCGCTCGGCGGGCTTTTGCGCAACAACCCGACGTTCGTGCTCGTGCTCGGTACCTGCCCGACCATCGCCACGACGACGAGTCTGTTCAACGCCTTTGCGATGGGCGTCGCCACGATGTTCGTGCTCATCTTTTCCAATCTGTTCATCAGCCTTTTGCGGCGCGTCATACCGGACAGGGTGCGCATTCCCTGCTATATCGTGATCATTTCCACCTTTGTCATCATCGTGCAAATGGTCATGAAGCGCTTTTTGCCCGATCTGTATTCGTCCATCGGCACCTTTATCGACCTGATCGTCGTCAACTGCATCATTTTGGCGCGGGCGGAGAGCTATGCGTCCTGCAACAAGCCGCTTTACAGCATGCTTGACGGCGTCTCCATGGGCGTCGGCTTTATCTGTGCGCTGTGCATGATCGGCATCGTGCGCGAGTTTTTGGCGGGCGGTTCCTTTGCGGGGATCGCGATCCCCGGGTTCCCCGTCATGGACGCGGCGGCGTCGAACATGTTCGGCTTTATCGTGTTCGGGTGCCTGATGGCGCTGTTCAACTTCCTCGTGCAAAAGTGGAACGCGCGGGCGGCAAGGGCGGAAAAAGCGCTGCCCCTTGCGCGGGAGGGCGCGGAAACGGGAGGTGCGGCATGTTAGTCGAGCTCGGCGCGGCGGGCGCAAGCGTCTCTGTCATCACGGTGATGTTCGCCGCCGTCATTTCCAACAACATCGTTTTGTCGCAGTACCAGGGCATCTGTCCCTTCCTCGGCGTCTCCAAAAAACTGTCGAACGCGGCGGGGATGGGGTTTGCCGTCATCTTTGTTTTGGCGATCTCTTCGGTGTTCTGTTGGCTGGTCTACAATTACATCCTGCTGCCGCTCGAACTGGACTTTTTGTACACCATGGCGTTCATCCTCGTCATCGCCAGCCTCGTGCAGGTATTGGAGATCGTTCTCAAGCGCTTTTCGCCCACGCTGTACAGCGCGCTCGGTATCTACCTTCCGCTGATCACGACGAACTGCGCCATCCTCGGTGCGGCGAATAGCGCGATCGTCTACCAAAGTTACGATTTTTTGTATACGTTCGGCTTTTCTTTGGCAACGGGCGTCGGGTTTTTGCTTGCCATCGTCCTGCTTGCGGGGGTGCGTCTTAAAACGGATAAAGCGGATATCCCGAATTGCTTCAAGGGCTTTCCGATCACGCTGGTCGCGGCGGCGATCATGGCGATGGCGTTTGCGGGCTTTGCCGGCATTTTGGCGGGGTGAGGTATGAGTACGGTAGCATCGGTCTTGCTTGCGGGCGGAATCATGGTCGCGCTCGCCGTTGTGTTCGGCGTCGTTCTCGTCGTCGTTTCGAATGCGCTTGCCGTAAAAAAGGATGAACGCGCCGAGCAGGTGGAAAAGTTACTTGCAAATTCCAACTGCGGCGGGTGCGGGCATGCGGGCTGCGCGCAGTTTGCCGCCGCGCTTTTAAAGGGCGAGGCAAAACTTTCCGATTGCAAAGCGACGCCTGCGGCGAACAAACAGCAGATCGCCGCGCGCTTGGGCGGCGGCGATGCGGGGGAGGACACCGTGGCCGTCGTGCATTGCAACGGCGGCAACGCCTGTTACAACAAATACGATTACCAAGGGTACGGCAACTGTTCCGCCTGCGAAATGCTCGCGGGCGGCGTAAAGGCGTGCCCCGTCGGGTGCATCGGCAAAAAGACGTGCGCCGACGTATGCGCGTTCGGTGCGATCGACGTGCGCGACGGCGGGTATGCCGTCGTCGACAAGCAGGCATGCACTTCCTGCGGGGCGTGCATCACCAACTGTCCGAAAAAGATCATCGGGCGGGTGCCGCGCAGGGCGAAGGTATACATCGCCTGTTCCAATCACGGCAAGGGGAAGGAGGTCATGGAGCTGTGCAGCCACGGCTGCATCGGGTGCGGGCTGTGCGCCAAAAACTGCCCGGAAAGCGCCATCGCCATGCAGGACGCGCTGCCCGTGATCGACTACGCAAAATGCATCGGCTGCGGCAAATGCGCAGCGGTTTGTCCGCGCAAATGCATCAAGGAAATGTGAGCCTTTTTTGCTATACGTTCGGTAAAAAAGAAGACAGGGTTGTGCACTTTGCACACCCTGTTTTTTGTTTTTTTGGTCATTTTTTGTGCATAAAAATATAAAAACAGTGAATAATTTACAAAACATGTGTTGTATCGGAACAAATAGCCCGTTCGGGCGGAAATAACAAAAAATTTTTGCACAAATTTTCAAAAAAGCTCTATACAAACAGAAAATTCAATGATATAATGGACATGGTTAATTTGGGTCATAGTATGTTTTTTGAAAAAAAGCATCAAACAGACAGGGCCAAAGGGTTACACAATTCATAATGGACAGCTGAGGTGGCACAGTGGAAAAAATCGGCATCATCGACCTTGGTTCAAATTCGGCGCGGCTCGTTATCGTGGAGCTGTTCGGCGAAGGGCATTTCATGGTCGTCGACGAATTAAAAGAGAGCGTGCGTCTCGGGCAGGATATGGAGCGAGACGGTTTTTTGAAGCCGCAGCGCGTTGCCGAGACGATCAAAACGTTAAAAATGTTCAAAAAACTTTGCGACGCGAGCAAGGTAGACAGGATCATCGCCGTGGCGACGGCGGCGGTCCGCCGCGCCAAAAACCAGCGCAGCTTTTTGGATGAGATCCAGGCGACTTGCGGCATCAAAGTCAAAGTTCTCAGCGAGGAAGAGGAAGCGACCCTCGTCTATCGCGGCGTCATCAATTCGATGGATATCCCCAAAGGGGTGATCCTGGAGATCGGCGGCGGCAGCACCAAGATCATTTATTACAACCGCAGGAACATGCTCGGCTGCATCACGCTGCCGTTCGGCGCCGTCACGCTCACCGACCTTTTCAAAAACGACGGGCTCAGCCCCGAAGCGCAGGCGGAAAAGATCGAAGAATTTTTCACCGAGCAGCTCTCCGCTATCGAGTGGCTCAAAGACGTGGATCCCGACGCGCAGATGATCGGCGTGGGCGGCTCGTTCCGCAACATCTTCAAGATCAGCAAGATGGTGCGCAAGTATCCGTTGGATACGGTGCATAACTACAACATCCCCGTCGAGGACTTCGATTCCATCTATGACATGATCAAAGTGCTCGATCTCGACCGCAAAAAGAAGATCAAGGGCATCTCTTCCGCGCGTGCGGATATCCTGCCCGCGGCGCTCGCCGTGGTAAAGGCGTTTACGCGGTTCATGAAGTTTGACGGCTTCACCGTGAGCGGCATGGGCTTGCGCGAGGGCATCATGTTCAACCAGGCAATGCCCGTCACGCTCGAAAAGCCCATTTCCGATATCCTCGGGTACAGCCTGAACGGGTTGGTTCGCTATTACGAGTGTGACGAAAAGCACGTGGAACACGTCGTCAGCTTGTCCGTGCAGCTTTTCAAGCAGCTGCGCGTGCTGCACAAGTTCCCCCGCCAGTACCTGAAAATTTTAAAGGTCGCGGCGACGCTGCATGACTGCGGCAACCGCATCAAATTCTACAACCATCAAAAGCACAGCTGTTATATGATCCTCAATTCCACGCTGTACGGCATCACCCATCGGGAAGTCGTTTTGGCGGCGTTTGTGGCGGGCTGCCACAAAAAGGAGGATGTTGCCCTCTCCGAATGGGTAAAATACAAGGACATCGTTTTGGAAGAGGATCTGGAAGCCGTGAAAAAGCTGGGGGTGATGCTCCGCATCGCCGAAAGCCTCGACCGCGGCTGTGCGGGAACGGTCAAGGGGATCAACTGCGACGTGCTCGGCGATTCCGTCATCATGAAGACGGAGGTGGAAGGCGATGCCACGCTGGAGATCCGCGACGCCATGACGGCGAACACGGAGTTCCGCAAATCCTTCCGTAAAAATTTGGAGATATTGTAAAGCAAGGTAGCCGCAAGCGTTTTGCGGCTATCTTATCGGATAAGCATATGCATGTGATACTTGCCAGCGCATCGCCGCGCAGGCGCGAGATCCTTGCGCGTCTTTTGCCCGCGTTCACGGTAGAGGCGGCGCGGTGCGACGAACACGCGGAGGGGATCGGGTCGCCCGCACGGCTCGTCGAAACGCTTGCCTCCCGCAAGGCGGAAGACGTGTTTTCCCGCAATCCGGAAGCGGCGGTGCTTGCCGCTGATACCGTCGTCTGGTTCGAGGGCGCGGCGTTGGGTAAACCGGCGGACGCCGCCGCAGCCGCCCGGACGCTGCGCAGGCTTTCGGGGCGACGGCATGCCGTGTATACGGGGTGGTGCCTCCTTTCGCCGCAGGGCGTTTGCCGCGGCGTATGCAGGACGGATGTAACTTTCAAGCCTTTGAGCGATGCGTTTATCGCGGCGTACGTCGCGAGCGGCGCTCCGCTGGATAAGGCGGGCAGCTACGGCATTCAGGACGAACCTTCGCCCGTTGCCGGTTACAGCGGCAGCTATACGAACGTCGTCGAGCTGCCGGAAGAAGAGATCGCGCAAGCGTTAAAAGAGATCGGGATACTGCAATGATAAAACTTGCCATCGATTTGGGCTCATCGGTCACAAAAATTTTCAAGATCGGCAGCGGCGTCGTGCTCACGGAGCCGAGCTGCGTCGCCGTTTCCGCTTCCACCTCCGCCGTCAAGGCGATCGGGGAGGAGGCAAAGCGCCTGATCGGGAAGACGGCGGAATTCACGACCATCGTTTTTCCCGTCTTTGAGGCGGATATCGTCAACGAGGAGATGGCTGCCGTCATGCTCGGTTACTTCCTGAGCAAGATCGGCGTCACCCGCTCCCGTGCGCGCAAGGCGGAGGCGCTCTTTTCCGTGCCCTGCGGCGTTCGCGAAGAACTGTTGCAAAAGTATCGCAGGCTCGCCGCCGCGTGCGGGCTTGCGTCCGTGTATTTTGTGGAGGTGCCGTTCCTCTCCGCGTTGGGGCAGGATATCCCGCTGAGCGAAACGGAGCCGGCGTTTGTCGTGGACATGGGCGGCGGCAGCACCAACATCGCCGCGTTTTCGCTGGACGGGATCATCGCCGGCATCGGGCTGAACATCGGCGGCGGCAACATCGACAGCCAGATCATCGACTGCATTGCCGAAACGTTCGGGCTGAAGATCGGTCTGCAGACGAGCGAAAAACTGAAAATGACGATCGGCAGCCTGTATGCCAACGACAACGAGAGCATGATCGTCAACGGCAGGGATATTGCGAGCGGGCGTCCGCGCTCCGTTGCGGTCACTTCCGCCGACATTTACGATTGCATCCGTGTGTTTGCGGATAAAGTCATCGAATACGCAAGCATGGTGATCGCAAAACTTCCGGCGGAGGTCTCCGCCGCGATCTGGCACAACGGCATCAGTCTTTCGGGCGGTACGGCGCTCATCATCGGCATGGACGATTATTTTTCGCATGCGCTGCAGGTGGACGTCAACCTTGCGGACGAACCGCAAATGGCGGTCGTGGTCGGCGGCGGCAGGACGGTCGGCAACGAAGAGATGCGCGACGTCGTCTGCATCGGCTGACGAAATTCCTTTGCGGGGGATAACCGAATAACGGTCAAAGAATACGGGCGGAGCGCCATTCGGCGCTCCGCCCGCTGCTTTGCGATGCTTTTTAATGTTTTTGTTCGTCGCCGTGGCGGATCTCCACGCGGCGGATCTTGCCGCTGATCGTCTTGGGGAGTTCGGGCACGAACTCTACGACGCGCGGGTATTTGTAGGGCGCGGTCGTCTTTTTCACGTGGTTTTGCAGCTCTTTGACGAGTGCGTCGCTCGGTTCGTATCCTTTGGCAAGCACGATCGTCGCTTTGACGAGCTGTCCGCGCACGCCTTCCGTATCCGGAACGCCCGTGATCGCGCATTCGAGTACGGCGGGGTGCTCCATGAGCGCGCTCTCCACTTCGAAAGGTCCGATGCGGTAGCCGGAGCTTTTGATGATGTCGTCCTTCCTGCCGACGAACCAATAGTACCCGTCCGTATCGCGGTAGGCAAGGTCGCCGAGGTGGTAATAGCCGTCGTATTTTACGGTGTCCGTCAGGTCCGGGTCGTTGTAATAACCGCTAAACAATCCCTGCTGTTCTTCGCGCAAGCGGATGCAGATCTCTCCGGCGCCCATCTCGACGGGCATTCCGTTGTCATCCAAGAGCTGTACGTCGTACAGGGGAGAGGGCTTGCCCATCGAACCGGGGCGGATGTCCACCAACCCCGGGAAGGTCGCGCACACGACGGTCGTTTCCGTCTGCCCGAACCCTTCGTAGATCTTGTGCCCCGTCTTTTGCACGATCTGACGGTAGATCTCGGGGTTGAGCGCTTCGCCCGCCGTCATCATGTAGCGGATGCTCGAAAGGTCATACTTGGAAAGATCCGTCTTGATCATGAAGCGGTATACCGTGGGCGGCGCGCAAAAAGTCGTGATCTTGTATTTTGCAATGTGGTTGAGCAGATCGTCCGGCTCGAATTTACCGTGGAAGTCGTAAACGAACAGCGCCGAGCCGCAAGCCCATTGCCCGAACAGCTTGCCCCAGCTTGCCTTCGCCCAGCCCGTTTCGGCGAGGGTGAAGTGCAGCCCGCCGTCCTCGCAGTTGTGCCAAAAACGCGCCGTCACGATATGCCCGAGCGTATAGCGCTGGCTCAGGCAGACCATTTTGGGCATACCGGTCGTACCGGAGGTGAAGTAAATGAGCATGATGTCCTCCACATTGCGCTCGGTCTTGTAGGGGATGTCTGCCAATTCCGCGGGGAAGGCGGCGACTTCGGCGTTGAAGTCAAGGAAGCCTTCGTACGTACCGACGGAGGCAAGGTGCTCGACGCACGGCACGCTTTTTGCCGCTTTCAAAATATTGTCGCAAAGTTCGGGTTCGTTGACCGCAACGACCATCTTCACGCCCGCTTTCTGCATGCGGTAGGAGATGTCCTTTTCCATCAGCATGTGCGTGGCGGGGATGGCGATCGCGCCGATCTTGGCAAGCGCCATCAGCGTCGTCCAGTATTCGTAGCGGCGCTGCAGGATGACGAGCACCCTGTCGCCCTTTTTAATGCCGAGGGAAAGGAAGTAGTTTGCCGCCCGGTTGGAGAGGTCGCGGATATCGGCGAAGGTAAAAATGTGCTCTTCGCCGAGGTCGTCGCACCAGACCATGGCGCGCTTTTCGGGATCCAGCCGCGCGTATTCGTCGACAACGTCGTAAGCGAAGTTAAAGTTTTTCGGTACGTTTAACTTAAAATGCCTGTAAAAATCATCGTAATCGCGAAACGAAAGTGCGTTTGTATACCGATCCAGCAGATTCATAAGTAAAAGCATCCCTTTGCCCGGCAACGGGCGAAAAACATAATCTCGAACTATTTTACCACAAAAAGCGAGAATAATAAAGCGCTTTTTTTATGTTTCCCGAAAAATTTTTTTAGAAAGTGCATCCGCGCCCCGCCGCCGCGGCGGCGGGGCGCGGCGTTTGCCGCTTTTGCACTGCCGCGCGCGAACAATTGACAAGGCGCCCGTTTTGCGCTATAATACATGCACAGGAAAGTAAACGTTTGTTTGTAAAAAGCAAGAGGAGGCGGAG
>CALWBR010000049.1 GCA_944376145.1 uncultured Clostridia bacterium
CGTACCTATGTCGGCGCCATGCCCGGGCGCATCATCTATGCCATGAAGCAGGTGGGCAGCATCAACCCCGTCTTTTTGCTGGACGAGATCGACAAGGTCTCTTCCGATATGCGCGGCGACCCCGCCAGCGCCCTTTTGGAGGTGCTCGACCCTGAGCAGAACACCACTTTCCGCGACCGCTTTTTGGAGGTCCCGTACGATCTTTCCAAAGTGCTGTTCATCACCACGGCGAACACGGTGGAGACCATTCCCGCCCCGCTGTTGGACCGCATGGAGCTGATCGAGCTCAACGGGTATACGCTGGACGAAAAGCGGGAGATCGCAAAACGCTATCTCGTGCCCAAGCGCGTCAAAGCCAACGGCATGGAGGAGGGGTTCCTCACGCTCACGGACGAGGCGATCGTCGCCGTCATCGAAGGGTATACGATGGAGGCGGGCGTGCGCAATCTTGAACGCCAGATCGACGCCGTCTGCCGCAAGATCGCCGTGCGCTATGCGCAGGATAAGAGCATCGGCGCGCAGGTCGTGGAGGCGGCGGACGTGGAAGAGCTGCTCGGCGTTAAAAAGTACAGCCGCGACGCCGCGCATCTGGAAGGGGACGAGGTCGGCGCGGCAACGGGGCTCGCCTGGACGAGCGTCGGCGGTACCACGCTCACCATCGAAGTCTCCGCCATGCCCGGAAAAGGAGAAATTCTGTTGACGGGCAAGCTCGGCGACGTGATGAAGGAATCCGCCCGCGCCGCCATCAGCTATATCCGCGCCCATGCGGACGGGTACGGCATCGCGCCCTCCGCCTTCGGCGATACGGATATCCATGTGCACGTGCCCGAGGGAGCGACCCCGAAGGACGGACCGAGCGCGGGCATCACGATGGCGACGGCGATCCTCTCCGCGTTCACGCATAAGCCCGTCCGCAAGGACGTGGCAATGACCGGCGAGATCACGCTGCGCGGCAAAGTGCTGCCCATCGGCGGGTTGAAGGAGAAGGCGCTTGCCGCTCACCGCGCGGGGATCCGCAACGTGATCATCCCGGCGGAAAACGTCAAGGACGAGGAAGAGCTGCCCGAAAACGTGCGCAAGGAGATCAACTTTATCCCCGCGGCAGACGTGGATACCGTCTTCCGCAGCGCCATCGAAGGGCTTTGAGAGGAAAGAGAGGATGGAACAGCCGCGCTTTCTCACTTCGGCAGCCGATAAAAAGGGGTTTTTGCAGACCGATAAGCCGATCATTGCGGTGAGCGGGCGCTCCAACGTCGGCAAAAGCTCGTTTATCAACATGCTCGCCGCGCAAAAAAAGCTGGCGCGCACCTCGGCGGAACCGGGGCGCACGCGCCTTGTGAATTACTTTGACTTCGGCGCGTTCGTGCTTGCCGATCTGCCCGGCTACGGGTATGCGCGCGTTTCGCAGGCGGAAAAGGCAAAATGGGCGCGCTTGCTGGATGACTTTTTCGGGACGGGCTGCGTGGCGCACGTCTTTGCCCTGGCGGATATCCGCCATGCCCCGTCGGCGGACGACCGGCTCATGGTGGACTATTTATACAGCACGCGCACGCCCTTTACCATCATAGCGACGAAGGCGGACAAACTCGCCAAAACGCGGCGCCTGCCCGCGGCGCGCGCGCTCGCCGCCGCGTTGAGAACGGGGGAGGGGAACGTCATCGTCACCTCCGCCGAAGAAGGGATCGGGCGGGATGCCGTGCTCGCCCTTGCCGAAGAAGTCTGCGCCCGCCGTTCACGGGACGGCGAAGAAGCGTGACCGACCGTGTTTCGCGCCGCCCGCGCAAGTTTGCGCGGGCGGCGCTTTTGTGTACTTTCGCCGCGGAAAAGGTTGTTTTTTTGCGGGCGGTGTGGTATAATCAAATATCGTTATAAACTTTCGGGGTAGGCTGCATGGATTTTTCCGAATTTTTGGCAACGGGTTGGGGAATGGCGATCTTTGTGGTCGCGGATTGTATCGTGCTCGTGCTCATCATGGCGCTCAATTACAAGTGGCTGTTCAAGCGCGTGCTCGATCTGCTCTTTTCCTTCCTGTTCCTTGCCGTATTCTTTGTCTTTTTTTTGTTCGCGCTGTTGGCGGACGCGCTGTACGTCCGTGCGACCAACGCCTATCCCTCTCTGTTTGCCAAAGAATACTGTATGGGCAAAAAGGGGAAAGTCGTTTCGTACACCGTGTTTGTGACCGAACGCACCGTGCATGACGAAGCGGGCGCCCTGCTGCCCGTGCGTGAACGCAGGACGCCGATGGGCAGGCTGCTCGCTGCCTGCGGCATGAAGTATTATCCTGCTCTTGCGGCGGTCTTTGCGGGCAGGCTGAGCTTTGTCGGGCCGTGCCCGATGTCCGTTGCGGATGCCGGCGCTCTCAGCGAAGAGGGCAGGGCGCGCTTTGCCGTTCGCCCGGGGCTGGTCAGCTCGCTCGAGCGGTACGGCGGCAGCAAATTGACGTATCCGGACATGTTCGAGGAGGACGCGCTCTACGCTTCCCGCCCGAACTTGTTCCGCGATATCTCCTTCTTCGTCGCAAAACTTGCGCACCGTCTGCGCGGGGACGACCCCGCCCGCCCTTATGGGGAGTGTGCCGAAACGGGATACATTGCCTGGCTGGAAGCGAACGGCGCGCTCACGGCGGAAGAGGCGGAGGAACTGCGCCGCGAAGGGGCGGAGCGCATGGCGCACCGCATCAAAGGAAAGGATGAGCGCCGCGAATTTGAGCGGCAGCTCTTTGACCGCTTCCGTTAAGGAGCGTGCGTTGCCGCGGCTTTTCGCGGCGGAAAGGGAAAAAGAGGAGACCGATCATGAAAAAGTTATTCGCCGTTTTTTTGTCCGCGTGTATGCTTGCCGCGGGCGCCGTATTGTTTTCCGCCTGTGACGACGGCCGCATGCAGGTGAGCGTGCTGCAATATGCCGAGCACGGCTCGCTGGACAACTGTTACGACGGGATCGTCGCGGGGCTTGCCGAACGCGGCTATACGGAGGAGAATATGAGCATTTCCCTCCACAACGCGCGCGGCAACGACTCCGACAACACGACCGCCGCGCATACCATCATCAATTCGATGCCCGACGTTGCCGTGGGCATCGCAACGCCCTCTGCGTACGCGCTCGCAACGGCGGCAAACGGGGATGTGCCCGTGGTGTTCACCGCCGTCTCCGATCCGGAGGCTGAAACGGCGAACTTTTCGCTGTTTGAAAACGTGACGGGCTCTTCCGATCAGCTCCCCGTCTCCCGCCAGCTGCAGCTCATCCGCGACTTTTTTGATGCAAAGGGGCAGGAAGGGCAGGTCACGGTCGCGATCGTGTATACGCTCACGGAGGCAAATTCCCTTTCGCACGTGGCGCAGTTCGAAGCGCAGGCGGCGCAGTATGATATCCGCATCCTCTCCCGCGGCATCAACGACGCAACGGAGCTTTCCGCCGCCGTCGACGCGCTGATCGGGCAGGGTGCGGACTGCTTCAACAACCTTACGGACAATACGGTGGTGCAGAACCTTACCACGCTGCTCAACCGTACGGACGACGCGGGGATCCCCGTTTTCGGCAGCGAGGTCGAACAGGTGGAGCGCGGCTGCATCGCCAGCTGCTCGCTCGACTATGTGGAGCTGGGCAGGCAGACGGGGCAAATGATCGCGGATATCTTGGAAGGAAGGGACCCGGACGAGATCGAATTTCTGTATATAGCGGACGGCTATACGGTCGATTACAATTCCGCCGTTTTGGAGGAGCTCGGTTTCACGCTTCCCGCGGGCGACGTCTATACGGACGCGAACGATACCGCGGAAGGCTGAGCGGAGGCGGCGCATGTTTTTCCTGAACCAAATGAGCACCATCCTGCAGCTCGGTTTTATCTATGCCATTGTCGGGTTGGGCGTGTTCATTACCTATAAGATCTTAGACTTTCCCGATCTTTCGGTGGACGGTACGTTCCCCCTCGGCGGCGTCGTGTTTTCGGTGCTGCTCGTAGCGGGCTGTCCGTGGCCGGTCGCCATGCTCGTCTCCTTTTTTGCGGGCGCGGCGGCGGGGCTCGCCACGGGGCTTTTGCATGTAAAGCTCCGCATCAACGGGCTGCTCGCGGGCATCATCACCATGACGGCGCTCGTCTCCGTCAATTACCTGATCGCGGGCGGACCGCAGGTCTCGTTTGCGCAGAGCGATACCCTTTTGAGCAACGGTTTTTTGGACGGGCTGCCCCGCGTTGCGGCAAATTACATGCAGGTGTTTTTCATCCTGCTGCTGGTCGTGCTGTGCAAAGTTCTGCTCGATCTGTTTTTAAAGACGAAGGCGGGCTTTTTGCTGCGCGCTACGGGCGACAATCCGCAGCTCGTTACGCAAATGGGCAAAAACACGGATACATACAAAATGATCGGGCTCTCCCTCGCCAACGGCATCGTGGCGCTGGCGGGCAGCCTGTATTGCCAGTACAGCGCGTCGTATAACGCGAATATGGGTACGGGCACGGTGGTCATCGCGCTTGCGTGCGTTATCATCGGCTGTGTCATCGCCAAGCACATCCGCCCGATGGCAAACACGACGGGCGTCGTCATCGGGGCGCTCATTTACTATGCGATCCTCTCCGTCGCCATGCTGCTCCTCGGCAGCGATTACACGCGCCTGATCGTGGCGGTGCTCTTTGTCGTGGTGCTGCTTTTCGATACGGGGCTGATCGGTAGAACGGTGAAAAAACTCTTCCGCCGAAGGAAAAAGGAGGGCGGCGATGCTCGAACTTAAAGGGATCCGCAAAGTCTTCAACAAGGGCACGCCCGATGAAAATGTGCTCTTTGACGGGTTTGATTTTACCGTGGAGGAAGGGGAGTTCGTCTCCATCGTCGGTTCCAACGGTTCGGGCAAAACGACGCTTCTCAACCTGATCAGTGGCACGGTGCAGCCGGAGGCGGGCAAGATCCTTTTGCGCGGGCAGGATATCACCGCCCAACGCGAATTCGTGCGCGCACGGCGCATCGGCAGGGTGTTTCAGGACCCCGCCGGCGGCATGGCGAACAACATGACCGTTGCCGAAAATCTTGCGATCGCCGAAAACAAGGGGCGCGCCTACGGGCTTTCGGCGGGGCTGAACAAACGGCGCGTGGAGGCATACCGGGAGCTTTTGCGTCCGCTCGGGCTGGGGCTCGAAATGCGCATGAATGTGCCCGTCGGCGCCCTTTCGGGCGGGCAGCGGCAGCTTTTGACGCTGCTTGTCGCGACCATGACGCCCATAGACGTCCTGCTTTTAGACGAGCACACCGCCGCGCTCGACCCGAAAACGGCGGAGCAGACCATGGAACTTACCGACCGCATCGTGCGCGAAAAAAAGATCACGACGCTGATGGTCACGCACAACCTTCGCTTTGCCGAACAGTACGGCACGCGGCTGTGCATGTTCGATAAGGGGCAGGTCGTGCTCGACGCGGCGGGGGAGGAAAAGGCGCAAAAACGGGTGGACGATTTGTTGGCGCTCTTCAATGCGATCTCGGTGGAATGCGGCAACTGATGTTTGCGTTCGGCAAAATACGAAGCGGGCGGCGCGCCTTTGGCGCGCCGCCCGCTTCGTGTGCATTTAAGAGAAGAGGGCGTCTTTTTTCAGCTTTCCGAGCGTCCAGCCGACGGAACCGCCCGCCAGCAGCAGCACCTTGACCCGCCTTTGCAGCGAAGTGGTTTCGGGCAGATCCTCTGTCGGCACGCTCCCGTCGGGGAAGATCCAGTCGAGCGCGGCGCGGCTGTCGGCATCGTGCCGCAGCGTCGTAAAACAGTTTTTGAAGCGCAGGATGGCTGCCCCCTCCGGCAGCAGGGCGTCCAGCTGCGGGGAGAGCATCCACGATTCGCAGTACATCTCCGCGTCCGCATAGGCGGGGAAGTGCGCCGCAAAAAACGTGTGCGCCTCGCGTACGGAAGCGCGGAGAGAGGGGAGGGAAAGGTCCGCCCCCGCAGGTATATGAAAAAAGAGGCAGCGCCCGAATTCCTCCGTCTGCGCCATTTCGTATTCGAGCGCGCCGATGCGGGATTCGCAAAGGCTGAGTTGGCGGTAAAACCACCATCCCCAGCGGAACACGGGGCGCCCGCATTTTGCGCTGTCCGCTCGGGTAAAGCGCGTCAAAAACCGCATCGTCTCCGAAAAAATATGCAGCGGGATGCCGCGCGTTTCGTACGCCTCCCACGTGCGGAGCGCGCAGCGTGCCATGCAGGCGAGCATCTTCATGCCGTCCGGGTCGTCTCCCAGCGCTTCCCGCAGCCGCCGGTAGCCCTCTTTTGCGGTGCCTTCATGCAAAAGCAGCTCGCAGGCGGGCTGCACCTTTGCCGCATCGGTTTCGCGCTCCGCGGCGGCAGCCGCGCGGCGCACCGTCTCGTCCATACCGATCGCATCCCAAAATTGTTCCAATGTTTTCATACGCGCTTTCCTTTGCCAAAAGTATAGCGGAAAATCGCACGCATGTCAACGGTGCGGGGAAAATTTCGGGGCAAAGTGCGCGTGCAAGGGCGCTTTTGCCCGCGGCGTTTGCAAGAGGTACGGCATGTTTTTTGCCGATTTGCTGTACTTTTTTTAAAAACCATGGTATAATGAAAAAGAGCTGCGTGCGGCACGGCAGGCGCGGCTCGTACAGGATGAACGTTCCAAGCAAAAAAACGGAGGCTTTCTATGATCAAAAAGAACGGAACTGTGTATCGCTTGAATACGCCGAGGACCACTCTTGTGTTGCAGGCGGATACGGCGCAGCTTTTGTACTATGGCAAAAAGCTGCCCGCCGGGGATGATTTTGCGGCGGTGGCACCGCTCGGGCGGCGCCTTTTTTCCGCGCCCGGCACCAATGATTACACCGAGTGTAGCGTTTTGCTCGAACATGCGGACGGCAGCTTTGCGTCGAACTTTGTTTTTTCACGGGCGAAGACGTATGCCGAAAAGCCTGTTCTGCCCGACCTTCCTTCTTCGTACGGGGAGGGGAAGACGCTCGAACTCAAGTATACCGACCCCGTTTCGCGGATCAACTTGTTCATAACGTATACGGTCTTTGCGGATAGCGACGTGATTGCCGTGTCCTCGCGCCTTGTAAACGCTTCCAAAAAGCCCGTGCATGTCCGCCGTTTGATGAGCCTGCAATGCGACCTTGCGGGCACCGGGTACGACATCGTCACCTTCAACGGCATGTGGGCGCGGGAGCGGCATAAAACGCAGCGCGCGATCGAGCGCGGCATTTTTATCAACGATTCCAAGAACGGCGCTTCTTCGCACGACCGCAACCCGCTGTTTTTGTTGGAAGGCAGCGAGGTGTACGGGTTCAACCTCGTCTATTCGGGCAACCATAAGGAGATCG
>CALWBR010000050.1 GCA_944376145.1 uncultured Clostridia bacterium
AGTGCAAAACGCCCGTCGCCCTCTTTTGCGGCGCGCTCAAAGGGGATAAAACGGAGCTCGTCGTACAGAAGGCGACGGAGCTGGGCGTGCGGGAGATCGGCGTGTTCGAAAGCCGCTATTGCAGCGCGTACATGAACGAGAACAAGCTGGCGCGGCTTTGCAAAGTCGCCCGCGAGGCGGCGCAGCAGTGCCTGCGCGCCACTGTGCCCGCCGTGCGTTTTTACGGCAGCCTGCAGGAAGTGTTCGCCGCGGCGGAGGGGTATGAAAACAAGCTGTTCGCCTGCGAATTCGCGCAAAAAAGCGATACGGAGCTGCGCGCGCTGCAAGGCAGCTGCGCGCTCGTCGTGGGCAGCGAGGGCGGCTTTTCGCCCGAGGAGTTTGCTGCCGCGCGGGCGGCGGGCTTTGCGGGGGTGACGCTCGGCAAGCGCATTTTGCGTGCGGAAACGGCGGCGATCGCGTTTGCTTCCGTCGTCTTGTTTTGCTTGGGGGAATGGGCATGAAGGCGGTCGTGTTCACCCTCGGGTGCAAGGTCAACGGCTGCGAGAGTGCGTCTCTTTTGCGCGGGCTGGAAGAGCGCGGCTGGGAGGTCTCGGATGCGCTCGTTCCCGCAGACCTGTACATCCTCAACACCTGTGCCGTGACGGCGGAAGCGGAAAAAAAGAGCCGGCAGGCGGTCGCGCGCATCCGCGCCGTTGCGCCGCAGGCGCGCATCCTCGTGTGCGGCTGCGCGGCAGAGCGTTCCCCCGCACAGTTTTGGGGGAAAGAGGGCGTGCGGCTGGTCACGGGCACGATGCAAAAGGGCAGGCTGCTCGAATGTTTGGAGGAAGAGGGCGTGCGCGTCGCGCCCGCGGAGAGCGCGTTCGAAGAGCTGCCTTCTCCGCGCTTTTTGCAGACGCGTGCGTACGTAAAAGTACAGGACGGGTGCAACAATTTTTGTGCGTATTGCATCATCCCGTACCTGCGCGGGCGGTCGCGCTCGCGCGCGTTGGAGAGCGCCGCGGCGGAAATTTCGGCTTGCCCCGCGGAAGAAGTCGTCATTACGGGCATCGATCTCTCTTCGTATAACGACGGCGGGCGGGATCTTGCGGACCTGCTTTCGGCGGTGAAGGACGCGCCCGCGCGCATCCGTCTCGGGTCGTTGGAAGCGCACGCGGTCACGCCGCGGCTTTTGGAGGCGGCGGCGGGCGTCAGGGATTTTGCGCCGCACTTTCATCTCTCGCTGCAGAGCGGGTCGGACGCGGTGCTGCGTTCGATGAACCGCAAGTATACGGGCGAAGAGTTTTTGCAAAAGGTCGGGCTCGTGCGTGCGGCGTTCCCGCAGGCGGCGATCACCACGGACGTCATCGTCGGCTTCCCCACCGAGCGGGAGGAAGACTTTGAACGGACGCTCGCGCTTTGCCGGCAGGCGCGGTTTTCGCAGATCCATTGTTTTGCGTACAGCAGGCGGGCGGGTACGGCGGCGGCGAAACTTGCCGACCTTGCGCCGCAGGTCAAAAAGGAACGGTTGGGCAGGCTTTTGGAGCTCGCCGCGCAGCTGCGCGGCGCGTACGAGGCGGGGTTTGTCGGCAAAACGCTGGAACTCGTGCCCGAAGAGGAGCGCGGCGGCTTTACCGAGGGGTACTCCGAAAATTACATCC
Source organism: uncultured Clostridia bacterium (assembly GCA_944376145.1). Lineage (GTDB taxonomy): Bacteria > Bacillota > Clostridia > Christensenellales > Borkfalkiaceae > Borkfalkia. Next base: position 1,638 of record CALWBR010000050.1, read on the forward strand.
GCCTGTATGTGCGGGGCGGCGTCGCCAAAAAAACGCGCGTGCGCGCGGAAGAACGGTACAAAGACGGGCTGCTGTGTACGCCCGTTGAAAATTTGTGAGGTGGACCATGAAATCGGATGAGAACTGCATTTTTTGCAAGATCGCGGCGGGGCAGATCCCGTCGAACAAGGTGTATGAGGACGAGAAGATCGTCGCGTTCAAAGACCTGAATCCGCAGGCGCCCGTGCACGTGCTCGTCGTGCCCAAGGCGCATTTTGCGACCCTTGCCGAAATGGACGAAGAAGGGGCGGAGCTCGTCAAACACGCCCTGCAGACCATCCCGCGGATCGCGGCGGGGCTGGGGCTTTCGGGCGGATACCGGCTCATCGTCAACCAGGGCGAGGACGCGGGGCAGACGGTGCACCACCTGCACATCCATCTGCTCGGCGGCAAGTCGCTCGGCGAAAAGATCGTATAAAAGAGCGACCGCGCGCCGCGCAAGGATCTGCCTTGCGCGGCGCGTTGCGCGTCTGCGGTTTCGGTGCGATCCGCGCTTTTTCGCGAAAACGAGATAAATTTTGTCATACCGTTTGCGTGTATACTGTAAAAAAAGTGCGGGGGAGAGGCGTGGCGCGCAAGATCGTGATAACATCGGGCAAAGGCGGCGTGGGCAAAACGACCATCGCCGTCAACCTCGGGCGGTGCCTGGCGGCGATGGGCGAACGCACCGTCATCGCCGATACCGATTTCGGGCTGAACAATGCGGACGTGGTCTGCGGCGCGGAGGAGCGCGTCCTGTACGGCATGACGGACGTCATCGAGGGGCGCTGCCGCGCGCGGCAGGCGCTGCTCCCGCTGGAAGGGAGCGCGAATTTTTTCCTGCTTGCGGCGGGCAGGCGGTACGAGCGCCCGCTCTCGCCGCAGGCGGTGCGGTTGGTCTTGGATCAGCTCGCGCCCCGCTTCGATTATATCCTTATCGATTCTCCCGCGGGGATCGAAGGCGGGTTCCACCGTGCCTGTGCCGCCGCGGACGAGGCGCTCGTCGTCACCACGCCGCACATTTCGTCGCTGCGCGATGCGGATAAAGTCGTTTCGGTGCTGAAAAGTTATCGCCTCAAAAACGTGGAACTGGTCGTAAACATGGTGCGCGGGGATATGGTCGCGGAAGGGGAAGTGCTCTCCCCCAAAGAGATTGCCGAGCTTTTGAAAGTACCGCTTTTGGGCGTACTGCCGCAGGAGGACGGTGTGTTTTTGGGGGAGCGGCGAAGATCTTCCGAAGGGCAGCGCGCCTTCCGCATGCTGGCGGCGAACCTTGTCAAAGGGACGCGCAAGCTGTATGACCCCGCGGGCAGGTACAGCGGGTTTTTCGGCAGCATACGGCGCAGCCTGCGCCGCAATGTCTGAAAAGGAGGGGAGCATGCAGAAAGTTACCGATAGCGCCGCGCGCGCCCGCCGGCTGCTGGAGCGGGAAAACGCGCCGCTCCCGCCCGCTTGCGAGCGCTTGCTGGCGGCAGAGCTTGCGCGGGTGCTCGGCGCGTATTTCGAACTCTCCGCCCCGCCGCAAGTGGCGATCGAGCGCGGAAAAACGCTGCGCATCACCGTACGCGCACAGGCGGAGCGTGCCAAACCCTTCGGCGTGCTCGGATAGCCCCGTCGGATATGCCGTGTCACGATATTTGGAAGTTTCTTTCAAGTCAATCCACTATATCTTGTACGTTTTTAAAAAACTGTTGCAAATGCTACAGTTTTTTTTGTCGTGTATGGTATAATAAATGCCAAAGCAAACGTAAGGCAGAACAGGGAGGGTGTGATCGTGCTGGTCATCAAAAGGGACGGCGCCGTAGCCGAATACGACCGAGCAAAGATCGCAATCGCGATCGGCAAGGCAAATGCGGAGGCGGAGCCCGCCGAGCGCGCTTCGGGAGAGGAGATCGAGGCGATCCTCGCGTTTATCGAATCCAAAAAGAAGAAGCGCATGCTCGTCGAGGATATACAGGACATCATTGAAGAAAAGCTGATGGAGCAGGGGCATTACGCGCTTGCCAAATCGTATATCCTCTACCGCTACAACCGTGCGCTGGTCCGCAAAGCGAACACGACGGACGAGGCGATCTTGAGTCTCATTTCCAACGCGAACAAAGACGTGATGGAGGAGAACTCCAACAAAAACGCTCTCGCCGCGGCGACCCAGCGCGACCTCATCGCGGGCGAAGTTTCCAAAGACCTCACCAAGCGCATCCTGCTGCCCGAAAAGATCAGCCGCGCGCACGAAGAGGGCGTGCTGCACTTCCATGACGCGGATTATTTTATCCAGCCCATCTTCAACTGCTGCCTCATCAACATCGGCGACATGCTCGATAACGGCACGGTCATGAACGGGAAGCTCATCGAAAGTCCGAAAAGTTTTCAGGTCGCTTGCACCGTCGTCACGCAGATCATCGCGGCGGTGGCGTGTTCGCAATACGGCGGGCAGTCCGTGGATATCCGCCATCTCGGCAAATACCTGCGCGTCAGCCGCAACAAGTTCGAACGGCATTTCCGCGAGACCTGCCCCGAACTTTCGGAAGAGGAAGTGCAAAAGCTGGTCGAGGACCGCCTGAAAGACGAGCTCAAAAGCGGTGTGCAGACCATCCAGTACCAGATCAACACGCTGATGACGACCAACGGACAGAGCCCCTTCGTCACTCTGTTTTTGTATTTGGACAAGGACGACGAGTACCTTGAAGAGAACGCGCAGATCGTCATGGAGATCCTGCGCCAGCGCTACGAGGGGATCAAAAACGAGAAGGGCGTGTACGTCACGCCCGCCTTCCCCAAGCTCGTGTACGTGCTGGATGAGATCAACTGCCTCAAAGGCGGCAAATACGACCACATCACCAGGTTCGCCGTAAAATGTTCGGCAAAACGGCTGTACCCCGACTACATCTCCGCCAAAAAGATGCGCGAAGTGTACGAAGGCAACGTGTTCAGCCCCATGGGCTGCCGCTCCTTCCTCTCCCCGTGGAAGGACGAAAACGGCAATTATAAATTCGAAGGCAGGTTCAACCAGGGCGTCGTTTCCATCAACCTGCCGCAGATCGCCCTTGCCGCCAAAGGCAGCGAGGAAAAATTCTGGGAGCTGTTCGACGAACGGCTGGAGCTGTGCCGCGAGGCGCTCATGTGCCGCCACCGCGCGCTGCTCGGCACCAAATCGGACGTGTCGCCCATCCACTGGCAGTACGGCGCCATCGCGCGGCTGGAGAAGGGCGAAGTCATCGATCCGCTGCTCATGAACGGGTATTCCACCCTTTCGCTCGGGTACATCGGGCTGTACGAGGTGACCAAGCTCATGCGCGGCGTGCCGCAGACCGAGCCGAAGGGCGAGGAGTTTGCCACGCGCGTCATGCAGCACATGCGCGACGCGACCGACCGTTGGAAAAAGGAGACGGGGCTGGGCTTTGCGCTGTACGGCACGCCCGCCGAATCGCTGTGTTACCGCTTTGCGCGCATCGATAAAGAGAAGTACGGCACCGTGGAGGACGTGACGGATAAGGGCTATTACACCAATTCGTACCATGTGGACGTACGCGAGCACATCGACGCCTTTTCCAAATTCTCCTTCGAGGCGCAGTTCCAAAAGATCTCTTCGGGCGGGTGCATCGCGTATGTCGAGATCCCGAACATGCAGAACAACCTGGAAGCGATGGAGGAAGTCGTCAAGTTCATTTATGACAACATCCAGTACGCCGAGTTCAACACAAAAAGCGATTATTGCCACGTCTGCGGGTGGGACGGAGAGATCCTCATCAACGACGACAACGAGTGGGAGTGCCCTAACTGCCACAACAAAGATCACAAAAAGATGAACGTCACCCGCCGCACTTGCGGGTATCTGGGCGAAAATTTTTGGAATCTCGGCAAGACCAAGGAGATCAAGGCAAGGGTGCTGCACCTGTAAGTATTCACGAAAATTTTTTCAAGCTGATGAAAAAATTTTCCGTGAGTTTCAGGGGACAACCGTTGTTCGCATTGCAGGGCAATGCTCGGCAACGTTTTTCCCCTTGCCGCGGCATCTTTTAGGGCACACCGTTATCAAAATGCCGCGGCTTCACCCCTTTCCCTAAGCCGAACGTTTTCGGCAAATCGGGGGCGCTTGCAAAAAGTGTGATTTTTG
>CALWBR010000051.1 GCA_944376145.1 uncultured Clostridia bacterium
AAGCAGGGCGATATCCCGCCGCACTTCGGGGAACGCGGGGAGCGGTCTGTATTGCACCGCCACGTTTGCCTTTGCGGCGACGGCGGCATAGTCGAGCTCGCCCAGATACAGCGGCACCTCTACCGAGAGCTGCTCCGCAAGATCGGGAGCCAGTTCGCCGAGGAAGCCGACTTGCTCTCCGTCCAACAAAACAGCAGCGGATTTACCGGGATGCAGGAACGGCTTTTCCGCCGCGACGCAGCGCAGCGTCACGCCCAGTTCCGCAGCGAGCGCTTCAAACGCGCCCTTTGCCGTAAAAAAGTCTTCTTTGCCGCCCCAGACGGCGATGCCGAGCGTTTTGCGCTCTTCGGGCATTTCCGTAAGCGGCTGCGCCTTGGCGCGATACACGTTGGCAAGCTCGTACAGCCTGCCCGCGTCGTTGCCGCGGCGCACGTTGCGCACAGCCGCGTCCAGCAGCGAAGGGATCAGCGTCGTACGCATGAGGCTCATGTCCTCGCCGATGGGGTTGACGATGCGGATCGCCCGCCGCCCTTCCTCTTCAAGACGCAAAAAAGCATACTCTTTGGGAGAGATAAAGGAGTACGTGATCGCTTCGGCAAAGCCCTGCCCGCGCAGCGCCTTGCCCGCGCGCGCTTCCAGCTTTTGCGCGTCCGTCAACCCGCCCATCGTTCCGGAGGCGTTCTGCAAAAACGTACCTCGGATGCGGTCGTAGCCGTACATGCGGATGACCTCTTCCGCGATGTCCGGATAGCCTTCGATGTCTTCACGGTAGGCGGGCGCCGTGACGGTCAGCGCGTCCTTGCTGCACGTCACGCTGAAATTGAGCGCGGTCAGGATGCGTACGATCTCCTCGCGCGGAACCTCGATCCCGAGCAGCGCATTGATCGCGGAGACGCTCGTCTCCACCACGATGGGCTTCGCCTCCTCCGCGTTCACGTCAAAACGGTCGCAGGCGACCTTGCCGCAGCCGAGCTCCTCCACAAGGTGCAGCGCACGGTTGATCGCAATGCCCGTCGTGTACGAATCCACGCCCTTTTCGTAGCGGGCGGAAGAGTCGCTCTTCTGCCCCAGCGCACGCGACGTGCGGCGAATGTTCGCCCTCTCGAACTTGGCGCACTCGAAGAGCACGGCGGGGGTATCCGCCTCAATCTCGCTGTTCAGCCCGCCCATGATACCGGCGAGCGCGACGGGCTTTTCTGCGTCGCAGATGGCAAGATTTTGCGGATGAAGGGTAAATTCTTTTTCGTCAAGAGTGACGATCTTTTCCCCTTCCTTGGCGCGGCGCACGACGATCTGCCTGCCCGCCAAATGCGAAATGTCAAACGCGTGCATGGGCTGCCCGAGCTCGAGCAAGACAAAGTTGGTGATATCCACCACGTTGCGGATGGAGCGCAGCCCGCACAGAGCCAGCCTGCGGCGCATCCACAGCGGCGTGGGCGCGTCATTGAGTTCCGCCACATAGTGTGCGATATACCGCGGGCACAGGTCGGGCGCTTCGACCGTGACGGTGACCTGCGCCGCCGTTGAATAGGCGGACGGCGTATAGTCGAGCGCGAGCTGCCGCACGGGCTTGCCCAAAAGCGCCGCAACTTCGCGCGCGATACCGTAAACGCTCTGACAGTCCGGACGGTTTGCCGTAACGGCGATATCCAGCACCCAGTCATCCAGCCCGACGACCGCTTTGATGTCGCTGCCGAGGGCAAGATCGCCGTGCAGGATGAGGATGCCGTTCACCTCGGCGCCCTCGTACCAATCGTCCGTGATGCCGAGCTCTTCGCCCGAGCAGAGCATCCCGCAGGATTCCACGCCGCGCAACTTCCCCTTTTTGATCTTCACCCCGCCGTGCAAAGACGAGCCGTCCAACGCGACGGGCACAAGGTCGCCCTCGGCGATGTTATGTGCGCCCGTGACGATCTGAACAGCTTCGCCGAAGCTGCCGCAGTTCAGCGTGCAGATCTGCAAATGGTCGGAGTCCGGATGCGGCACGATCCGCTCGATCCTGCCCACGACGCAGCGGTCGATCTCCTGCCCGACGTAGACGAGCTCCTCCACTTCCAGCCCGCAGGAAAAGAGCTTTTGCGCCAGCTCCTCCACGGGGATATCCACTTCCACATAATCTTTCAGCCAACTCAAAGGCACTTTCATTGTCTGTTCCTCCTCAATCCCCGAACTGCCGCAAAAAGCGCACGTCGTTTTCAAACAACAGACGGATATCGCCGATGCCGTATTTGATCATGGCGATGCGCTCCAGCCCGATGCCGAAGGCAAAGCCCGTGTACACATCCGGGTCGATGCCGCAATTTTCCAGCACGCGGCGGTTCACGATGCCCGCCCCGAGCACTTCGATCCAGCCCGTCCCTTTGCAGATACGGCAGCCCTTGCCGCCGCAGTTTTTGCAGGAAAGGTCCACCTCCACGCTCGGCTCCGTGAACGGAAAGTAGGACGGGCGGAAGCGCGTCTTCGTCTCCGCCGTGAACATACGCCGCGCAAACTCATCTAATATGCCCTTGAGGTCGCACAGCGTGATGCCCTTATCGACGACCAGCCCCTCCATTTGGTGGAACATGGGCGAATGCGTCGCGTCCGAATCGGAGCGGTACACCCTGCCCGGGCTCAGCACTTTGATGGGCGGCTTCTGTTTTTCCATGACGCGGATCTGCCCGCTCGACGTCTGCGAACGCAGCAAGAACTCCCCGCCCACGAAAAAGGTATCCTGCATGTCGCGCGCGGGATGATCGGCGGGAATATTCAGCGCCTGAAAGTTGTAATAATCGCGCTCGATCTCGGGACCTTCGTAAATATGGAACCCCATACCCGAAAAGATCTCTTCCAGCTCGCGGCGCACGAGCGTGACGGGGTGCACCGACCCGCCGCGGAAATATTTGGCGGGCATGGTCACGTCGATCCGTTCGCTCGCCACTTTTGCGGCAAGCTCTGCGCGCTTGAGCTCCGCCTCGCGCGCGGCAAACGCCTCTTCCGCCCAGGCGCGCAGCTCGCTCAGCAGCCTGCCCGCCTCGGGGCGCTGCTCGGCGGGGACTTCGCGCATCCCCTTGGAGAGCTCGGAGATCTTCCCGCCCTTGCCCAGGTACTGCATTTTCAGCTCTGCCAGTTCCTTGCTTGTGGCGCAGCCGCCCGCCGCAAAGCGCTGTTCGAGCTCGGTCTTGATCGCTTGTGTCTTCTCCTTCATGTTACCTCCGCTTGGGTGCCGCCCGAAAAAATACGCCCCGCGGCAAAAAGCCACAGGGCGCAAAAAGCGCGGTACCACCTATGTTCGCGGGCAAAAAAGCCCGCCTCATTGCCCGCTTAACGCGCGGCGCACGCCCGCGCCTACTGCCCGAGCGGGTTCGGCACGGAAGCTCAAAAGGGAATACCGGAACATTCCTCGGGGCAGCCTTGCAGCCTTCGGGCGCACCCTCTCTTGGCAAGGAACGGCGTTCCGTCTGTCTTTCTCATCGCTTTCTATTGCGGATATAATACCGCAAAAACGCAAAAATGTCAACGGAAATACGGGCAGCCTTGCAAAAATCATGCGCCGATGCCGCCAAACAGATCGCCGCCCAGATAGGCATCCGGCACGCTGCCGACAATGACGTGCTCGCACAGCAGGATGCGCGTGCTCGCCGCGATCTCCTCCGTGGAATAGGGCATGACGACGCTCACCGTCGCCGTTAAAAGGATGGAGACGGAATGCAGCGTCTGGTTGACGCCCGCCTGCTCGAAAACGGAGCGGAACGCGCAGGAAACGCGGCTCACGGGAATGATGCGGAAGGTGACGCGCGGTCCCGCGCCCGCCAGCCATTCGATGCCCGTGAACGCGCCGACGGGCACCTGCACGCCGCCCGCGCAGCGCTCGTTCAGCTTTGCCGCCGTGAGCGTGACCGCCTGCCTGGCGATGAGGTTGGCGTGCACCGCGTTCGCCTCGATGCTCTGCACGTTTCCCTCCGCGTCGCGCACGATCGTGACGAGATCTTCGTACGCGGCGCCGTTCCAGGAAAGCGTTTCGGCAACGGCGTCGTTGACCGCCGCCTCCGCCTCCGCCCGCACGGTGGCATAGCTGATCGAATACAAAATGCCCGAAACGTTGCTCTGCAGACGGACGACCAAAACGATCAGCACGGCGAAAATCACCGCCAAGACGATATAGCGCTTACGGAAGCGCCGTTTTTTGTACCGCTTGTAACGGTACCCCGCCGAAGCGTAGCGATAGCGCATAGCCCTATATGCTATGCGCGCCGCGGCGGTGATATGCCGCCGCGGCAAAAAAGGGCGGCTCCGCCGATGCGGAGCCGCCCAAGCCTTGCCGAGAGCGTTTATTCGATGACAAAGATGGTGACGCTGTTCTTATCCAGCGAATATTCGAGCACGTTGTCATGGATCGCTGCATCGGATTCAACGGGCACGATGTTGTGCGTGCAGCCGCTGTTGGTGCCGATGGTGTTGATCACGTTCTCATCGTCATCGGAGAGGGTAAGAACGTGCGCGGACTTCTTTTTGCCGAAGTTTTTCAGCTCGGCGCGCAGGCGCTGCGGCTCGCCGCTGGCGTTGACGACTTTCAGATAGATCTTTTCGCCGTCCACCGTGGCGGACTGGAAGATGCGCTCGTTGACGCGCCACACGTTCTTATCGAAGAGGAAGTGCCACTCGCCGTCTTTGAGGAAATGGCAGACAAGTTTATCCTGCGTGTAGCGCAGGCGCAGCGTGTTGCCCTCCGCCGAATAGCCGACGAATTTATCCTTGCCCATCAACTCGCAAGCCGTGCGCATGAAATCGACGCGCTTATCAAAGGAAACGTCATACCCCTTGTGGTGTTTGCCGTACTGGCAGCTGATGGAGAAGCCGTTGCAGTCCATCGTGCCGCGGTCCTCCACGTCCTTGACGCCGACGCCCGCGATGAAGCTGTACGCCCCGCCGAGGCGCTTCATGTCCACTTCCACTTCGCAATTTGCAAAGTCGCCGTCCAGGTAATACCCGTTGAAGGCGTCCGCCACGCCGATGCACAGCGCGCCGTCCTTCAATTCGCCGCCGACGCAGCGCGGATAGAGCTTCCAACCGCCCATGCCGTCCTTAAAGTTATGCTTGTAGAGAAGCTCGCCCGTCGCCAAGTCTTTGACGCGGACCTCGAACACCTTTACGGATGTGGCATGCGCACCGATGAGCAGCCCGCCCGCATTGTTCGGATCCGTCTTTTCGACCTCGTTGAGGATGTACTTGCCCGTGTTGCCCGCAAACATCTGCTGCACGAAATAGTTCGGCGTATACATCACGTCGCGCGGGTTGAACCAGATGAGATTGGGCGTCCACTTATAGTTCGCCGTAGAGGCGAACAGCGGCGCGTAGCAGGTCAGTTTGACGACGTCGCTGTTGCGTTCGCAGCCCGTCAAAAACGCAGCTTCCGCGATGGCGGAACGCAAGTTGTTTTCCCCGTTCAGCCTGCCCCTGCCGTCGCTCATCGTGTGCATGGCGTACTCGCCCATGAACACTTTGGCGCCCGTCCTGTCGTACGAATCGTAGCGCTTGGTGTTGTCGATGAACCACTGGTAAGAGTTGTACACATGCTCGTCCACGATGGTATCGCGGTGGTATTTGTTGATGACCTTCCAGTTGTCGCTGGAATCCTGCGGGCGGATATCCACGCCCGCCGTGGTCACAATGGTCACGCCGAATTTTTCGATGAGGTCGGTCTGCCTGCCCGCATACTCGTATTGGCGCACGCCCATCAGACAGGCGGCAAAATTTTCGAAATAGACGTCGCCCCAGTTCTCGTTGCCGATGCCGACGTATTCGAGCTCGAACGGCGCGGGGTGCCCCATATCCGCGCGCACCTTCGCCCAGTACGCCTCGTTGGCGTCCTCGGAATCGACGCTGCCTTTGGCAAAGAAGAGCAGGTCCGCAACGTTGTCGATGACCTCTTCTTTGAACATGCGCGTACCCGGCATGATGCGGCGGAAGTTTTCGCCGCGCTGCGTACCGACGCGGATCTGACAGAGCAGCCCGCAATGCAGAACGGGCAGCGGCGCCATTTTCAGATCTTCGCACAGGCAGAAGTACTCGTAAAAACCGATGGCGTACGATTGCAGGTAGCCCCACGTGTTGGCGATCTGCTTGCGCGTTTCCAGCGGGCCGACCGTATTGCGCCAGCGGTACTGGTTTTCAAACACATCGTCCCCTTCCACGACGCAGCCGCCGGGGAAGCGCAGGAAGGAGGGATTGCACTCCTTCAAAGCGCGCACGATGCGCGGCGAGAGCTTGCCGTTGCGGTATTTATCCGGGTCGCCCCAAACAGTGGCGGGCAGCAGCGAAACATAATCGACGCCGATGTGCCCGTTGCCCTTAAAGATCATGACCAGGCGCCCCATCTCCGTTTCCAGCGCCTTGACCGAACAGTTCACCTTGACCCATTCGCCGCCGTCGCCCGAAAGCTCGATCTCCGATTTGGTGGTGAGCACCGAACGCGCGCCGCGGATGTACACCTCGACCTTGCCCTTAAAGCCGAGCTTTTTCACCCACATGCTGAAATTATAGGTCTCCCCCTTATCCAACGCCATCCCGTAATAATTCCACGCCTTGACGGTGTAGCCGGGGTTTTCGAGGCGGTAGATGCCCCCCACGCACAGCGTGAGGTACGAAGGGTTGGAAGGCGCGATGCCGCCCTCCGTGCTGATATAATGCGGACCCGCACCGGAAATATCCCAATATGCGAGCTTTTGCTTGCGCAGCGCGATCGGCGCGGTCACGTTGAAGTTATCATACGCAAAGTACTCAAACTCAAACGAATTGTTGATGACCATCTCCGCATTCAACCCGCCGTCCGCAGACTGGTTGATGTCCTCAAAGAACAACCCGTACAGGTGTTTGCTGACTTCGATGCCCTGCTTGTTTTTATCAAGCGTGTAGCTGACCATACTATGATTCTCCTTATTGATTTTCCGTCTCTTTCATTCTAACACACAAATTTTTCTTAGTCAACGGACGGACGAAAAAACTTTCCCGAAAAATTTTACAACGCCGCGCAAAAAGGCGGCGCTGCCGCGCCGCCCCGACGAAAACCGATCCTACGGTCTCGCTTACTTTTTGCCTTCCGCCTCTTCTCCGTCCTTTTTATCGGACGCCGATGCACCCTCTTCCTTTTTCTCCTCGGCGGGCTTTGCCTCGTCCGCTTTTTCGGCGGGCTTTTCCTCATCCGCTTTTTCGGCGGGCTTTTCCTCACCCTCCTTTTGGGAAGGCTTTTCGGCATCCCCTTTCCCTGCGGGGAGCGCCTTTTTTGCCTTCTTTTCGGAGGCGGGTTTCTTTTGGGAGGCGAACGCGCCGCCTTTGTACAAAGCCATGAACGTGAGCAGCACCGCGCACAGGATCAGCAAGATCCCGATGATGAGGTATGCCGCGCGCACGAACCCGGGCACCGTGAGAAGGCAGATACCGACGGCGATGAGCACCGCCGCCACAATGCCTTCGACCGCCAGCGCGGCGGGGCTGCCGCCCTGCTTGCGCACACAGCGCACGATAAGATCGGCGAGCAAGATCGCGCCGATGCCGATCATGGCGTACGGCACCAGCCCGAGCAAAACGGCGACGTAGTCGTTGACCATGAACGCAACGCCGATCGCCATGACGACCGCGCCGATGACGCCCGCCGCGGTGAGCACGCGCTTCTCTTCCAAGACGGAGCTGATGACCAGCAGCGCCCCGACCACCACGAGTAGCACGCCGAGCACGATGCTGATCGCGTACGTGACGGCGTTCGTTGCCACACAGAGGATGACACCGACGATGAGCAGCACGATCGCTGCCGCAAACATCTTTTTCTCCTCTTTTCCTACCTTCAATTTAGCCATATCGTTCACTCCTTCCGCCCCGCGCGCACGATCATGCGTGCCGCAGGAGCGCATCGATCTCCGTTCGTTCGGCAAGCCCCTCTTTGAAAGCCGTGGCGCACCCCGCCGCAACGCCGCGGCGCAGCGCCTCCAGGTCCGTCCTCCCCTTTTCCTTGGCGGCGACGAATGCCGCCACAAGGGCGTCGCCCGCCCCGACGGTATCCACCGCGTCGCCGATGAACGCAGGGACGGACATTTCTTCGCCCGCCTCGTTGATCATCATGGCGCCGCTGCTGCCGAGACTGACGATCACGTTGCGCGCGCCCATCTCGCACAGGCGGCGCGCATACCGCTCCACCTGCTGGCGCGCCGTAAAGCGCACCCCGAAGATCTCGCCGAGCTCTTCCAGATTGGGCTTGATCAGCCAAGGGCGGTATTGCAGCACGTTGACAAGGAGCGCGCCCGACGCATCCACGACCACGCGTAGGTCGCGCCTGTCCGCCGCCCCCAAAAGCCGCGCGTAAAAATCGCCGGACTGGTATTCGGGCACGCTGCCCGCCAGCACGAGGCAGGCATCTTTCGGAAGAGCGACGACCTTTTTTACGAGCTCTTCCTCCGCCTGCGGCGTAAGGCACGGACCCTTGCCGTTGATCTCCGTCTCCCTGCCCGCTTTGATCTTTACATTGATGCGGGTGAATCCCTCCACTCGGATAAAATCGGTGCGGATCCCCGCTTCTTTGAGCATTTGCAGGAGCATATCCCCCGTGAACCCGGCGGCGACGCCCATTGCCAGCGTGGGGATGCCGAGGCGCTTGAGCATGATCGAAACATTGATCCCCTTTCCGCCGGGGGCAATGCTCTCCCCATAGAAACGGTTGGTCGCGCCTTCTTTGAATTTATCCGGGCGAACGACGTAGTCGAGCGCCGGGTTACAGGTAAGCGTATAGATCATAAAAACTCCGTATCGCAGCGATGTTTATCGCGCGTTCCGCTCCTCTTGCAGCTCCTGCAGATACGCTTCCAGCATCTGCGCCGCGGCGGCGCAGAGCGCGGGGCAGGGACGCTTTTGATAGTATTCTTCCGTGCGCGCCTCCGCCTGCGGCGAACTTGTGGCGCCCGTACCGGCAAGCAATTCGCGGCAGAGCATGCTGCCGAACTTCTTATAAAAGCGGGAGGCGACCTCCTGCTCGCGCGCATAGAGGGCAGACTTTTCTTCCAGCGTGACGTGGTTTGCGTCGTACGTCAAAAGCCCGAGCACGGTGCACATGCCCGTGATCGCGCCGCAGATCTCACGCATGCGCCCCACCCCGCCGCCGAGCGGCGCGGAAACGCGCAAAAGCTGTTCGCGGCTCAGGTCCGTAAGGTCGGCAAACGCGAGCACGACCGACTGCGCGCAATTGCAGCCCTCCATAAAATTCTGTTTTGCCCTTTCTGCCCTGTTCATAAACATCCTTTTGCGAAATTCGGCGGCAGGAATTTCAAAATCCGCTTGCATTCCCGCCAGAACATGGTATAATGAAATCATGTTAGAGATCTTTTATACAAAACGGCCCGTTTCCTCGGATGCCTTTATAGCGCGGATCCTTTCTTCCTACTATAATATACCAAACCCGCAGATTTGTAAAGCGATTCACGGAAAGCCTTATCTGTTAAACAGCAAAATCTGCTTCAACCTCACGCACAGCAAAGGGCTGACGGCGATCGCCGTCGGTAAGACGGAGGTCGGGTTCGATTGCGAAAATCTATCCGGAAAGGCGCGCCCCGCCGTTTTGGCAAAATTTTCCGAACGGGAACGCGGCGAGATCCACTCCGTGCACGATTTTTACCGGCACTGGACGGCGCGGGAGAGCTACATCAAATACCTCGGCGACCAACTTGCCGCCCTTTGGCGCAAAGTGGAGTTTTACCGCGGAGAGATCTATCTGCGCGGCGAAAAGGCGAACGTGCGCCTGCTGCAATTTGAAACGGAGAACTGCGTGTTCAGCATCTGCGGGGACTATACGAAGTTCGCCCTCAAATGCGTGGACTGACGCACGTATCTTATGCCGGAAAAAACCGATCCATGCAAAAAAAGGAGACCTCGGTCTCCTTTTTTTGCGCCCGCGTGCTCAGGCGGACAATTTGACGTCCTCGTGCGGAACGTTTTGCTTGATCAGGCGGATGAACGTTTCGGGATCGACGATGACGACGTCGTCGTCCAAAAGCCGCGCCATTTCGGCAACGTCCGTATAATCCATGGACCAGACATGCAGGTTCACATAGGTATACCCTTCGATGCTCGTCGCATCCGCGGGATAGGCGTTGATCTGCTCGGCAACGTCTTGCGCGGTCGTATCCCAGAGCGTAGCGCGACAGGAAACGAACGGTTTGCCGTTTTCGGACCAATACACGGAACCGTGTTCGTCCACATACTTGTTCGCATACGTGCAGAAGAGGAAGCCCTCCGCGTTCTCCATCTGCGCATACGCTTCGATCGTCTTTTCGGGCAAGCCGCTGTCCAAGATCTTGACGACGGACAGATCCGTTGCCGCAAGGTACGTATCGAGCACGGCGCAATAGCGCTCCAACTGCTCGACCGAATAGCGCTGCGGATACGTATACCCCAACCCCGAAACACTGCAGACGAAGGCATCCCCCGCCTGCGCGTTGCGGTAAGTACGCGCCAGGATGTTGGGACCGAGGCTGTACAGCGTCGGGCTGACCGACCAGCCGAACGCAAAATCGCCGCGCGCCGCGCCCATGTATTTTTCCTGTTCGAAAGTACCGCCGTACCAGCACTGCAAATTGTCGCCGTCGCTGTTGACGATCGTCACATAGTGTTTATCCGTGGCATAACCGGAGACGTCGGCATCCGTTTTGTTGGGCTGTGTGAACTGCTCTTCCCCGAAAAACGCCGTGCAGGAATAGACGGTCATGTTGTAGCAATAGTCGGATGCGAGCGTAAAGCTGCCGTACCCGGAACTGAAACCGACGTCCGTCCCTTCGTCGACGGGGCACCACCCGTATACGGCGCAGCCCGCGCACCACTCCTGCACCCTGCCGCGCAGCTGCAGATCGGGCACGCCCATCCCTTCGATAAAATAGCAATAGTACTTGTTGGCGATCGCCCAATCCGTAAGCTGGATGAGCGAACCGCGCTGCTGCACGAGCCCGGAAGGATCGAGCTTATCCTTGTACGCATCGAAGCAATCTTCCGCGCTCATCTGCGTGGCGTCGGCAAACTGCTCCAGCCCGTTCTCCTCCGCCCAGCCTTTCAGCGAAAGGTCGACCATGGCGACGCCCTCCGCCCCCGCGACCGTACGGGCGCAATTGACGGACTCGGCGTCGGCGGCATCGTACAACACATATCCCGTACCGATGTTCGCTTTGTAATCCTCCAGCATTTCGGCGACGGTCACGTTGCGGCTGCCCTTCCCGTATTCCGTTTCGATCTCGTGCAGCCACGTCTCGTACTGCCCGGATACGTGGTGGTAATACTTGGATTCGCCCTTCTGCGCAAACAAACCCTGTACGGACTCGGCGAAGAATTGCTGTGCCGTGTTCAGCCCCTCTGCTTTGCCGTAGACGAGCAGATCCCCCTCCGTCATCGTAAAGGTGTTGTAATACCCTTCCGGCTCGGCGTCGCCCGAGCCGCCTTCGTAGTCGGGATCCGGCTCGCCGCAAACGGTGCAGTATCCGTTTTCATACGTATGCGTGTGCCCGTCTCCGGAATCGCCCGGCGTGCAGGCTGCAAAAAACAATACAGCGGAGAGCATGCAGGCAAGCAGCGGCACGCCCCGCTTCATCAATTTTTTCATTTGGCGGTACTCCTTTCCATGAAAAAAGCGGAGGGCACGGCGCAGGTGCGCCGTGCCCCCTGCCATTTGTTTAGGCGGCGCTCTTTCCCGCCCAATTTATACGGAAATAATCGAGGTTATAGTCCTGCCCGACGCCGTTATCGGCATTCGCGTTATCGCGCACTTCGAACACGAACGTGACCTGTTTGCCGGCAAGGCTCGCGCCGCTGCCTGCCACGGCTTGGTACGCCGCCGTCAGGTCGACGGAAACTTCGCCGACGGTGCCCGAAGACGCCCAATCCTGCAACACGATGTAGTAGCCGTCCACATACAGGGCGAGCTTGCACTTTGCCTTGCCGTATACCGACATATCCAGCGTGAGCGCGTCCTCCGTATCCGGCAGCACGATCTGCTTGGCGAACCAAACGTTCGTATTGCCGTTGCGCTTTTCCGCGCCGCCGCCGTCGGAGGCATCGACCTGCAGCGCGCCGCCGGGCTGCTGCGTTTCACGGTCGATCGCCGCCCAATGGTAGTACTGGCTCGTCTGCCACTGATCGCCGAGCATCCAGTCTTCGGTGCTGCCGTCTTCGAATTCGTTGGAGAACGGGTCTTCGCAGACCGTGGTATCGCCCTCGACAATGAAGCGGTCCGTCACGGAGAACGCATCGAGCTTGATGCCGATATTGCCCGTGACCTCGATCTCCACGCTCGCGTCCTTTCCGTTATAATCGGGGAAATACTGCGCGAGCGGGAAAGCGAACGCCTGCCACCCGTCGCCGGAGATCACGACTTCCGCCCCCGAACCCGAAGAAGACACGCCGCGGAGCGAGACGGAGGAAAGCACCGTCTTTTCCTCTCCGCCCACCGTCATGCGCATGGTGAAAGAAGTCGCATCGGATGCGTTCGTGCTGTCGGCGCGGGCATAGAAGCTGACCCAGACATCGTCCACAGAAGGCAGCGTAAACTCTTCCTTGCTCGCCGTGCCGTGCGCCGAAACGCCCATGTTCGTTTTAAAGGAAGGATACACGTCGCTGGTCGCGGGGTCGCTGTTGTAATACGTTACGTCACCGGACCAGTCCTCCGTCCAAAGCAGGAAGTCGTTATACAGCGGATCGACGGGGATCAGCGAAGGGTTCGCCTGCAGCTGCTCCTCGGTGATGGTCGTGCCGTCGCCGCTGGCGGGGCGCTCGAAGGCGTCCGAATCATCCTGATCGGTGACGTTGGCGCACATCATGTTCACGATGCGGTCAAGCGAAACGACTTCCACGTTGTCCGAAAGCATATCCACGATGGTGCGGATATCGTTATAATTGTGCGACCAAGGGTGCACGTTGATGACGGAATAAGCGTCGATGTTCGTAGGATCGTGCCCCGTATCCGTGGCGGCGTACATATTGATCCTCGCCGCAATGTACGCGGGGGTCGTGCTCCACAGCGAATCGCGCGGCACGATGAAGGGCTTGCCGTTTTTCCAATACACGCCGCCCGAATAGGCGCCGCCGAAATACTTGTTCCCGTTGAGCACGAGCCCGCCCGTCAGAGAATCGACGGAGGCATAGGCGTCCAGCGTTTCATAAATGCCGCCGCTGTAATTTTCGGCGCCGATGATGGTCGTGACCCCGAGCCCGGACCGCGCAAGGTAGGTATCGAGATTGCCGAGGAAGGTGTTCATGTATTCCGCGCCGGCATTGTAGAAGTTGCCCGCGTCGATGTACCCCTGCCCCGAAACGGGTGCGCAGAAGTAATCGTTTTCGGTGGTGATACCCCCGTTGTACGCCGCGTCCATGACCAACGGCATGAGATCGGCAAGGGAAGGAGAAATGGACCAGGTCACGGCAAAATCATCGTTTTCCCGCCCCGTGGCGTTCATGTAACTCGTGGAGAAGATCGCCGTGTTCTGCCAATACTGCGCATTGTCGCCGTCCGAAACGACGAACGCAACGTAGTGCTTGCCCTGTTCGGCGGCGGCGTCCTTGTCGTTGTTGGGCTGCGTGAAACCGTCCGTATGGCGGAACTCCTCGGCGACATGGAAGGATATATTCATGGAATAATCCGTCGGCACGAGGAACTGCCCGTACTGGCTGAACAGCGCCACATCCGCCGTCTCGTTATAGGCATACCCGAGGATGGGGATGTTCTTTTGCAAAAAGCTGTGGATCTGCCTGCGCAGCGAGCTCGAAAGCAGCGTATCGCTGTTGTAGTACACATACAGGTACTTGTTCATGACGCCGTAATCGCGTACATAATAGTTCGTCAGCCCGTTCTGCTCGTAATTCTGGTGGATAAGCCCGCCGCTCGAAAGCTCGGTCATGCAGTGGTTGAACACCCAGTAATAGTCGAACATGGTCAGGGTGACGTCCATCTTTTCGACCAGCCCCATCGCGTCATACTTTTCCGTATCGTCGACGGAGACGGGCAAGAAGCCCGTGATGCCCGCAAGCGTGCTGGCGATATTCACGGAGAACGTACCGGGGCGATAGACGATATAGCCGGGCGAATTGTACCCCGCTTCCGCCGCGTCCGTCCCCTCTTCGGTATAGGCGCTGTTCACGCCCGAATCGTCGTTGAAGCCGGTGGCGAGGTCGATGCCGCTGCCCCATACGCCGGCAGCCACCATCTCGTCCCAGCGGTCGATGTACATTTGCACCGCCTCTTCCAGCGTGGACTCTTCCGCGACGACGCCGTACTTTTCCTCCGCTTCCGCAAGGTAGTACTGGTCGGCGTTGGTGCCATTGGTCAGGTATTTGCCGTCCAGATAAAAGGTGACGCGGTCGCGGGCGAACAGCCCCTGAATGGCGGACGCCGTGTTGAGGTCGTCGTCATCGAGCTCGCCGCCGAGGTTGAGCACGTATACGGTCTTATCCTCGCGAAGGCTCGTGGTGTCGTAATACGAAAAACTCTCGTCCCCCGGGGTCGGCTCGGGTCCGTCCTCGCCGTAGTTCGGGTCCGCCTCGCCGCAGATGGTACAATACCCGTTTTCATAGTTGTGCGCATGCTCGCCGTCCGATCCCTGCGGGGTGCAGGCGACGACCAGCGAAAGCAGCAGCAACGCCGCCAAAAGCACACTCAAAAGTTTTACGAACCGATGTTTCATCGTCTCTTGTTTTCCTCCTTTTTATTTCAACCCGGCAATATTGCTTTGGTTGAGGATATACTTTTGGAATACGATATACATGATGATGATGGGGATCGTGATGAGGATCATCCCGGCGGAACGCACATACGTATCCGCATTGCCGCCGAAGTTCGGGTAGAAGCTCTGCATCGCAAGCTGCAGCGTGTACAGAGAGTCGGACCCGGACGTCGTATACAGCACCATGGGGAAGAGATACTCGTTCCATGTGCCGATGAAGGTGATGATCACGTACGTCATGACGATGGGCACCGACATGGGCAGCACGATGAGCACGATCTTTTTCAACTCGTTGCAGCCGTCGATATCGGCGGCTTCGAGCACGCTGTCCGGCACGGATTCCATGTATTGCTTGACCAAAAAGATGCCGAACACATTGACGATACCGGGCAGGATGATGCCGAGGATATTGCTGTTGATGCCGAAAAAGATGGTGATCTGGTAGTTGGCGGCAAGCAGCACTTCGCCCGGGATCATCAGGGTGGAGAGCAGCAGCATACTGACGATCGTCCTGCCGCGGAATTTGATCTTGGCAAGGACATACCCGACGACCATGACCACGCACAGGCTGAGGAAGGTGAACCCTACCGTATGCCCGAGGCTGACGCCCAAAGCGAGGAAGAGGCGCGCCGATTCGATGACCGTCCAAAAATTTTCAAAGGTGAAATCCGCAAACCACAGATAGATCACGCCGTATTGCGAAAGAAAGTCCGGCGCGTGCGTCGCGTCGATGAGCTTGAGCCAGAACGGCATGAGCTGAAAGACGGCGATAACGGAGAGAAATACGATGCTGATGACGTTGAAACGCAGTTCCGCGCGGCGTTTGCCGGAGCGCGTTTCCGCCCTTTTTACGGCTGTCTGTTCACTCAACGGTCGTCTCCTCCTTCCCTGCGATCACTTTTTGCACGATCGATACGACCAGGATAAAGATAAACAACACAAACGCATAGGCGCACCCCTGCCCGATCCGCGCCGGCGCATTGAACACCGACTTATAGATGAGCAGCATGACCGACTGCGTCGAAGACCCGGGACCGCCGTCCGTAACGAGCTGCATGGGTCCGAGGATCTTGAACCCGTCGATGATGGAGAGCAGCGTGTTCAGCACCAGCGCGCTGCGCATGAGCGGGAAAGTGACGCGCAAAAAGATGCGGAACCGGCTCGACGTCTCCAAACTCGCCGCCTCCTCGTACGTTTCGGGGATGGAGACGAGCGTCGCATAGTAGATGAGCATCTTTTGGCAGAACCCGAAAAAGAAGGGAACGACCATCAGCGCCCAGAGCGCCGCGCCCTCGCTTTCCAAAAGTTCAACGCCGAACATTTGGTACACGATGCCGCCGGAGCCGAAGATTGTCGTCGTGATATCCGCCCCGACGACCGCCGACACGAGCGAAGGCCAAAAGAGCAAGGCGAGGAAAAGTTTGCCGCCGTGCCGGATGCTTTTGATGAGGAAAGCGCACAGGATGCCCATCAGGTTGTTGCCGACCATCATGACGACCGTCCACAACAGCGTGACGCGCATGCCGTTCCAAAACGCTTCCGCCTGCGCCGTGCCCGCGGTAAAGATGTTGATGTAATTTTGTAACGTGAAGCCGGAGGCAAACGCAAAGCCGTAGCCGCCCTGCATATCCGTAAAGCTCGTCGTGAGCGCCCAAACGAGCGCGACCACGAAGAACACACACCACCAGATCAGCGGGATGCCGATCAGCGAATAGGCAAGGATCTCCTTTTTCAGGCGTTTGTGAAGCGGCTTCTTTTTTGCGCCGCCCGGCGCGGCGGGAGCGCCGACAAGTTCCTGCGTCTCCGCCGCCGAAACGGGTTTTAAACGTTCACTTTGCTGCATGCGTAATCCCCCTTACGAACGGGATCAACCGTAAATATCGTTGAGCGCGCGCTGCACACGGGTGTTCAACGCAACGCACTCCATTTCCACGGAGTCGATGCTGTCATAGCCGTGCTGCACAAGGTTGGTCACAAACGTGCCCAGTTCCGACTCGATATCCGACCACACGGGCGAACCGGGGCGGGCAACGGCGTCCTCGAGCTGATCGATGAAGACCTGCCACACGTCCCCCGAATAGTGCTCGTCTTCCAGCGCGGAGACGGTGGTCGGGATGAGGTTCTGCGGGGTCGAAAACGCGAGCTGGTATGCATCGTTGGAGGAAACGAACGCCGCAAAATCCGCCGCGAGCGCGGAATTGCCGCTCGCCGTATAATTGCCGTTCGTCACCACAAGGCTGTACAGCCCGATGGTAGAACCCGCGTTGCCGCCCTCGGTAAAGGGGATCGCCGTCGTATAGCCGACCTCCCAGCCGTTCGCCTCGGAATAGCGCTCGTAATCCTCGATCTTCCACGGACCCATTTCGATAAAGCCGACCATGCCCGTTTCAAAGCGGGCTTCGGCAAACGTCGCGGTGGAATACTCGCCGAGCTCCCACAGCTTTTGCGCGGCGTCCACGCTCGCCTCGCTGCCCAGCTGCGCCGTCTTCAGGTCGGCGGAAAGGATCCCGTCTCCGCCGCTGCGGTCCACAAAGGCAAGGTAGCTCATTGCCGCCATGGAATTGTTCGCCGTGCCGGAAGGGAGCGTGATACCGTAAACGCGCTCCTGCTCGGGCGTATCCGCCCCGTTCAGCGCGCAGATATCCGCGCACAGCTGCAAAAGCTCGTCGTAATTTTCGGGGAGCGTGATGTTGTCCGTGGTCGTGTTCTGCGCACGCGCGATCAGCGTTTTGTTGTAGACGGTGGCGAGCACGTTCGCGCTCATGGGCAGCCCGTACAACTTCCCTTCGTAAAAATTCGGCTCCCAAAGGGAGGGGGTAAATTTGCTCTCCAGCTCCTCGTACCCGCCCGAAGAGAGGTCGGCAAGGTACCCGTAATACGCGAGCGTCTGCACATAGACGTGGTCGACGTACGCGATATCGGGCGCGGCGCGCCCCGTCATGGACAGCAGGTAAGAGTTGAAGAAGTCCGGCGTGGACTGCCCGATCACCTCGATCGTGACGTCAGGATGGAGCTCCTCATAATCGGCTTTTGCCTGGTTGATCGCCTCCATTTCCACACTCGAACCGGGCCACCATACGGTGACCGTTCCGCTGTAATCGATCTCTCCGCCCAAATTCCCGCCGCCGTTGCCTCCGCCGCCGAACTGACAGCCGACAAAGGCGAACGCCAACAGCGAGGAAAGAGCGAACGCGCACAGCGCGGACAGCAACTTTTTGATGAACAGCTTCTTCGGAATCGATTTTTTTCTATCTTATTCCTTCTTGTGTTGTGCAAATGTTTTACGCCGCCCGCGTGCGCAATGCCCGCAGGCGGCGCATTACA
>CALWBR010000052.1 GCA_944376145.1 uncultured Clostridia bacterium
TAGGGCGTCATGCCGTATGTTTTGCGGAACAACGCGTGAAAATGCGTGTGGTTTTCATAGCCGACCGCCTGCACGATCTCTTCGACGCGCAGCTCCGTGGTGCGCAGCAGGCGCTCCGCCACGAGCATGCGCTCTTGCTGTACGAGCGCGCGGAACGTTTTGCCGAAGGTGCGGCGGATCTTTCCGCAAAGGTATGCCGGGTCGTAGCCGATCGCATCGGCAAGTTCGGACAGCCGCGCCTGCGGGTATTGCCCGCGCACATATTCGGTCACCAGCCTTCGGAATTCCGCGTCGGGGGAGGCGACTTTCAGCCCGTTCACAAGCGTCTCCCGGTACACGGCGAGGTAAGGCAGCAAAAGGGAGGCGAGCTGGCGCAGGATGGGTTCGTCGCCTTTCCGCGGCAGGGCAAGCTCGTAGATGAGGCTGTCCATCAAGTTGCGCACGGGGAAGGCATCTTCCGTGCGGAACAGTAGGTATTCCCCTTCGCCGTGCGCGTCAAAATTCCGTGCCAAAAATTCGCTGATCACCGGGTTTTGCTGTACGTTGCCGAACAGGTATTTCAAAAACGCGTCCGAAAGGATGAAGTTGATGCCGATGTCCTTCCGGTCCGCGCGCAGTACGCTGTGGCGGATATGCTTGTTCAAAAACAGGATATCACCCGCGTGCAGCGTCAGACGTTCTTCGCCGATGATGTGCGTGATGTTCCCTCCGTACACGTACATGAATTCCATGTAATCGTGCCCGTGCTCGGGGAAGGCGACAAAGCGCGTGTGCAGGCGCAGATCGATCTGTTTTCCGCTCAGCAGCTTTTTGCTGTTGACGATGAATTCTTTGCTCACGGCGTAATCGGCTTGCCGGATCGCATCCTGCCCGTGCAGGATGCGCTTTTCTTCGTCGGTCAGGGCGGTGAGCCGTTCCAAAATTTGCTTGTCCATGTGAACAGTATAGCATGGCTGGCGAAAAAAGTCAAATACCGTTAGTATTTAGGATAAATAGTGTCATTGTTTAATCTCTTTTGTGTGCTATAATAGTAGCAAAGGGAGGATAAAGCGTATGCGTCAATACCTTGCCATTGATATCGGTGCGAGCAGCGGGCGGCACATCGCCGGGCGCATCGAGGCGGGCAAGCTGGTCACCGAGGAGGTGTACCGCTTCCGCAACGGAAACAAAGAACAGAACGGGCATCTCGTCTGGGATATCGAAGAGCTGCTTGCGCATGTGCGGCAGGGGATCGCCGCCGCCATCGCCAAGTGCGGGCAGTTTGAAAGCCTGTCCGTCGATACCTGGGGCGTCGATTACGTGCTCATGGAAGGGGATAAGGAGATCCTGCCCTGCTACGCGTACCGCGACGCACGCGGTGCGGAGGCGGCGGAGGGCGTGCATGCGCGCATCCCGTTTGCGCAGCTGTATGCGCGTACGGGTATCCAGTTCCAGCCTTTCAACACGATCTACCAGCTGTATGCGGATCTTGTTGCGGGCAGGTTGGACCGTGCGACCGATTTTTTGATGCTGCCTCAATATATTTTGTATAAGCTCACGGGCGTAAAGGCGTGCGAGTATACCGACGCAACGACGACCGGGCTCCTCGGTGCGTCGTCACGCGCGTTTGACGGGGAGATCGTCTCTGCCTTAGGGCTGCCTTCCCGCCTGTTTTCCGCTCCCGTTTTGCAGCCGGGCACTTGTATCGGCAGCTTGAAGCCGGAGGTTGCTGCGGAGGTTGGCGGAACGATGCGCGCCGTCGTGTGCGCTTCGCACGATACGGCGAGCGCCGTGCTTGCCGCGCCCGTGGAGGAGGGCGAGCCCTACCTTTCCAGCGGCACGTGGTCGCTTTTGGGGGTGGAGCAGCGCGTCGCACATACGGACGGGGCGAGCCTTGCGAACAATTTTTCCAACGAAGGCGGAGCGGAAGGCACCTTCCGTTACCAAAAAAACATCATGGGGCTGTGGATGCTGCAATCCGCCCGCAGGGAGCTGGATCTGGATTTTGCACAGGCGGAGGCGTTGGCGCGCGCCAACCCTTGCGCCGCGCTCGTGGCCTGCGAAGACGCCGCCTTTCTCGCCCGCGCGAGCATGTGCGCCGCGGTGCGCGAAAAGGCGGGGCAGCTCACGGACGGGCAGCTGCTGCACTGCATCTATAACAGCTTGGCGCACTGCTACAAGCGGGCGCTGGACGAGCTCGGCACGGCGTCGGGCACGCGCGCCGAGGCGCTGCGCGTGATCGGCGGCGGCAGCCAGGACGCGTATCTGAACGAACTGACGGCAAGCGTCGCGGGCGTGACGGTCGAGGCGGGCCCGAAGGAGGCGACGGCGATCGGCAACTTGCTCATGCAGATGGTCGCCGCGGGCGAAATAGCGTCTGTCCGCGAGGGCAGGAAGTTGGTACAAAACTCTTTTGAAATGAAAACATATCCGGCAGGAGGTAACAAGGAATGAGCAGGTATGATCAGGCAAAGGAAGCGTTTGCGGCATACGGCGTAGACGCCGAAGCCGCGCTGCGGGAGCTGCGCGAGATCCCCGTTTCCGTGCATTGCTGGCAGGGGGACGACGTGGTCGGTTTTGACGGCGCCGCCTCGTTGGAGGGCGGTATCCAGACGACGGGCAACTACCCGGGGCGGGCGAGGACGCCCGAAGAGCTGATGGCGGACTTGAAACTTGCCTTTTCGCTGATGACGGGCAAAAAGCGGCTCAATCTGCACGCAAGCTATGCCATCCTCGGCGGCGACAAGGGCAAAGTGGACCGCGACGCGTACACGCCCGCGCATTTTGCGCCCTGGGTGCGGTTCGCCAAGGAGATCGGGCTGGAAGGCATCGATTTTAACCCGACGTTCTTTTCGCATCCCATGGTGAAAAATGGGATGACGCTCTCCTCTCCGGATGAAAAGGTGCGCAAATTCTGGGTGCGGCACGGGCAGGCATGCCTGAAGATCGCGGAGTATTTTGCCGAGGAGACGGGCAGCCACTGCCTGGTCAACATCTGGGTGCCGGACGGGCTCAAAGACGTACCCGCCGACAGGCTCACGCCGCGGCTGCGCCTCAAACAGTCTTTGGATGAGATCCTGTCCGTCCCGTATGATAAATCGAAGGTGCGCGTCGCCGTGGAGAGCAAGGTGTTCGGCATCGGGGTGGAGAGTTATACCGTCGGCAGCAACGAGTTTTACCAAAACTACGCCGCGACCCGCGGTATCTGCTGCCTGCTCGACAACGGGCATTACCATCCGCTGGAATACGTATCGGACAAGATCCCGTCCCTTCTTGCGTTCTACGATACGGTCGCGCTGCACGTCACCCGCGGCGTCCGTTGGGACAGCGACCATGTCGTGCTTTTGGAAGATGAACTGAAGGAGATCTGCAAGGAGATCGTGCGCAACGGTGCGACGCAGAAGGTGATGATCGCTTTGGACTATTTCGATGCGAGCATCAACCGCATCTCCGCCTGGGTGGTGGGGGAGCGCAACGTGCAGAAGGCGCTGTTGTTTGCGCTCTTGCAGCCGCACGCAAAGCTGCGCGCCATGCAGGAGGAAGGTAACTTCACCGAACAGATGATGCTGCAAGAGGAGATGAAGACGCTGCCGTACGGCGACGTGTGGGAAGAGTACCTTGCCCGCAACGGGTTCGCCGGGAGCGATTGGTTTGAAAAGGTGCGCACGTACGAAGCGAAAATTTTGAAAGAGAGAAGATAAAAAGCCATGAAAAACATTTTGGAAGCTCCGTTCCTGCGGGAGATGTGCGAGGCGACTTCGAACATGTACCGCCTCGTTTGGGACGAGCGCAACGGCGGGAATATCTCGTACATGCTCGACGAAGCGGAGGTCGCGCAATACTTGGATCTTTCGCATACCCTGCGGGAGATCCCGACGGGATTTGAAGCAAAGCCGCTCGCCGGTAAGATCTTTTTGGTCACGGGCACGGGCAAGTACTTCAAAAACGTGCAAAACGACCCCGAGACCAACCTCGGCGTGATCCGCATCAAAGAGGACGGCGCCACGGCGCAGCTTCTGTGGGGGTATAAGGACGGGGGCAAGTTCACGTCCGAACTGCCCGCGCACCTGATGAGCCATATGGCGCGGCTGAAAAAGGATCCGCAGAACCGTGTGGTCATCCATTCGCATCCGACGTATACGCTGGCTATGACGTACGTGCACGAACTTTCGGACAAGTCGTTCACGCATTCGCTTTGGGAGATGTGTACGGAGTGCATCGTCGTTTTCCCCGACGGCATCGGGGTGTTGCCCTGGATGCTGTGCGGCACCAACGAGATCGGCGCGGCGACCGCCAAAAAGATGGAGGAGTTCCGCCTGGTGGTGTGGAGCATGCACGGCATTTACGGCGCGGGCAAGACGATGGACGAGGCGTTCGGGCTGATCGAGACGGTGGAAAAGGCGGCGCAGATCTATATGCTCACCGCGCATCTGCCGCGCGTGAATACGATCACGGACGAGGAGATGGTGCAGCTTGCCGAGCATTTCGGCGTGCAGTACCGGCGCGATTTTTTAAATTTGAAATAAGCGGAGGGAAGGTGCCTTCGCAAATAAAAGAGGGGCGCCGCGCAATTTTGCGCGGCGCCCCTCCTTTTGTAAAAAGCGCCGCGGCAAATGCCGCGGCGCAAAAACGCGGATGCGTATCGCTATTTTTCGTTCGCTTCCCGCACAAAAGCAAGGAGGCGGCATACGGCGTTCTGCCTTGCTTGCGGAGAAAAGCCGTGCCCTTCGCCCGGGTATTCGACGAGCGTGGCTTGCGCGCGGCTGCGGGCGGCGCGGCGGCTGTATGCGACGGGCACGACGGCGTCCGCGTCCCCGTGCAGCAGCAGAAGGGGCAGGGTGAGTGTCTCCAGCGCCGCCCAAGCGTCTGTTTTGCGGGCTTCCTCCACGTACCCGCGTCCGAGCGGGAAGCCCCAAAACTCCTGCACGGGCGGAACGGGCGTGCCTTCGGGGAAGGCGCGGCTCCAATCGTCGGGGATGCACAGCGCGGGGTAGAGCAGGCAAACGCCGCCGAGCTGTTCCTGCCTCTTTTTTGCGGCGAGCACGCTCACCAATCCGCCCTGGCTCTCTCCGTATAAAAAGAGTTTGCCCGTTCCCGGCTGCGCGCGGACATGGTCGAAAAGCGCGAGCAGGTCTTCCGTTTCGGTGCGCAGGCTCATTTGTTCGGGGGGAAGGCTGCTTTTTTTGAGGATGCTGCCGCCGCAAAAATCGATGCAGTAGGCGCGGATTCCGTTTTTGGCGAGGGCGTGCCCGCAGTCGGCAAGGTCTTCCGACCTGCCGTTGAACCCGTGGCTGCACAGCACGGCGGGCAGGGGCTCCTCCGTCTGCGGCAGGTATGCCGTGACGGCGATCGCGCGTCCGTTTCCCTGTATGGTCTGTGCCTGTACGGTGTATTCCATGCCGTTCCTCCGTGTATGAAAACCGCCGCCGCAAGATGTTTGCGGCGGCGGGCTTGCCTTGCGGAACCGCGCGGCTGTTTGTTTTTATTTGCTCATGCCTTCCTGTACGGCAACGGCAACGGCGACGCTCGCGCCGACCATGGGGTTGTTGCCCATGCCGATCAGCCCCATCATCTCCACGTGCGCGGGCACGGAGGAGGAGCCGGCGAACTGCGCGTCGGAGTGCATCCTGCCCATCGTATCCGTCATGCCGTAGCTGGCGGGACCTGCCGCCATGTTGTCGGGATGCAGCGTTCTGCCCGTGCCGCCGCCGGAAGCGACGGAGAAGTACTTTTTGCCGTTCTCGACCGCCCATTTTTTATAGGTGCCCGCAACGGGGTGCTGGAACCTGGTCGGGTTGGTGGAGTTGCCGGTGATGGAAACGTCGACCTTTTCCATGATCATGATGGCGACGCCTTCGTTCACGTCGTCCGTGCCGTAGCAGCGCACTTTGGCGCGTTCGCCGTTCGAATAGGGGGTCTCTTTGACGATGGTCACTTTGCCCGTATAGTAGTCATACTTGGTCTGCACATAGGTGAAGCCGTTGATGCGCGAGATGATGTACGCCGCATCTTTGCCCAACCCGTTGAGGATGACGCGCAGGGGGTTTTTGCGGACCTTGTTCGCGTTTTTGGCGATGCCGATCGCGCCTTCCGCCGCGGCAAAGGATTCGTGCCCGGCAAGGAAGCAGAAGCACTCCGTCTCTTCGCGCAGCAGCATGGCGGCAAGGTTGCCGTGCCCCAAGCCCACTTTGCGCTGGTCGGCAACGGATCCGGGGATGCAGAACGCCTGCAAGCCTTCGCCGATCGCTTCCGCCGCGTCCGCCGCTTTGGTGCAGCCCTTTTTGATGGCGATCGCCGCGCCCAGCGTGTATGCCCAGCCCGCGTTTTCAAACGCGATGGGCTGCACGCTCTTTACGATGTCGTATGCGTCGAAACCCTTCTCGTTGCAGATGCGCTTTGCGTCTTCGAAATCTTTGATCCCGTACTTGTCCATGACGGGTTTGATCTGCGCGATCCTTCTTTCGTATCCTTCAAACGTAACGCTCATTTCGGTCTACCTCCTTACTGTTTGCGGGGGTCGATGTACTTGACCGCCCCGTCGGCTTCGGCAAACCTGCCGTAGTGCCCCGTCGCCTTCTGCAAGGCTTCGTTCGCGTCCATGCCGCCCTTGATGAAGTCCATCATCTTACCGAAGTTGACGAATTCATACCCGATCACTTCGTTGTTGCCGTCCAGCGCCAGCCTGCGCACATAGCCGTCCGTCATTTCGAGGTAGCGCACGCCCTTTTCCGCCGTGGAGTACATCGTACCGATCTGCGAACGGGTGCCTTTGCCGAGGTCCTCGAGCCCCGCGCCGATCACCAGCCCGTCGTCCGAAAAGGCGCTCTGGCTGCGGCCGTATACGATCTGCAAGAACAGTTCGCGCATCGCGGTGTTGATCGCGTCGCACACAAGGTCGGTGTTGAGCGCTTCCAAAATGGTCTTTTTGGGCAGGATCTCCGCCGCCATTGCCGCCGAATGCGTCATGCCCGAGCAGCCGAGCGTCTCCACGAGCGCTTCCTGGATAACGCCCTGTTTGATGTTGAGCGTCAGTTTGCAGGCGCCCTGCTGCGGTGCGCACCAGCCCACGCCGTGCGTGAGACCGGAGATGTCTTTGATCTCTTTCGCCTGCACCCACTTCCCTTCTTCGGGGATGGGGGCGGGGCCGTGGTTGGGGCCCTTTGCAACACAGATCATCTCTTCAACTTCGCGTGAAAATTGCATGTTACATCCTCCAATTATAAATTACCGAACTCAAACGGTCTTTCGACCGTTCAAAATTATAGCATATCCGAAAAAATTTTTCAATATTTTATCGTAAAATATCCGTATCGGACGGCAAAAAAATTTTAAACTTTGCGTGAACTTCGCGGCGGTTGGGTTTACAAACGCGGCACGATATGGTAAAATATCCGTCAAACAAACAAAAAATGCGTGCGCGTTCTGTACGCGACAGGAGATCGGGATGAAAAACGTGATGGACACTCTCCGCGAACGCGGGTTTATCAAACAGACGGTATACGAGGACGAGCTGTATAAACTACTCGGCAGCGAGAGCGTGCCTTTTTATATCGGGTTTGACCCGACGGCGGATTCGCTGCACGTCGGGCACTTCATGCAGCTGATCGCCATGAAGCACATGCAGATGGCGGGGCACAAGCCCATCGTGCTCATCGGCGGCGGCACGGGCATGATCGGCGACCCTTCGGGCAGGACGGATATGCGCCTGATGATGACGCGCGAAACGGTGGACTACCACTGCGAATGCTTCCGCAAACAGATGGCGCGCTTTATCGACTTCGAAGGCGAAAACGGCGCGGTCATGGTCAACAATGCGGATTGGCTGCTGAACCTCAATTATATCGATTTTCTGCGCGAGATCGGCGTGCATTTTTC
>CALWBR010000053.1 GCA_944376145.1 uncultured Clostridia bacterium
GTGCCTTACCGCTTGGCTACACCCCAATCTAAAAAAAATTTTATGGGGCGGGCGACGGGAATCGAACCCACGACCTCCAGGGCCACAATCTGGCGCTCTAACCAACTGAGCTACACCCGCCATAAAACTTGGCGCGCCTGAAGAGATTCGAACTCCCGACACATGGCTTAGAAGGCCATTGCTCTATCCGACTGAGCTACAGGCGCATGATCGACGATATGCTCGACTCTCATCGTTTGCTGCTTCATTGGAGCGGGTGATGGGAATCGGACCCACGCAGCCAGCTTGGAAGGCTGGAATTCTACCATTGAACTACACCCGCGCTTCACAGTGCCAAATGATTATAGCAAAATGCGGCAACCTTGTCAAATCATTTTTAAGGGCAAACCCATATTTTCCCGAGAAAATTCGCGCATGCCCCGCACCGCCTCACAGCTCGACGATCGTAGCCACGGCTTTTTTGCGGTGGATGACCAGGTAACAATAGCTTTGCCGCCCATAGCGGTCCAAACTCCCCGGGTTGATCAAGAGCATCCCGCCTTCTTCGCGGACTTCTGCGCTGTGCGTGTGCCCGTACAGCGCGATGTCGCACAGCCGCTCTCTTGCCGCGGCGGCAAGTTTGTCCGTTCCCTGCCGTACGCCGTAGCGGTGCCCGTGGCAGGCGAAGATGCGCCGTTCTTCCACGTCCAACACCAGCTCGCTGTCGCCGCCGTAAAAATCGTTGTTCCCGGCGAGCACATAGGTTTTGTTCGGGTAAACGCGGCGGAGCTCACGCATGTCCGCGGCGCCGTCGCCGAGGTGGATGATGTAGTCGCATTCCGCCAAGACGCGCGCAAGTTTGGCAAGCGGCGCGGTGTTCCCGTGCGTATCGGAGAGGACGACGATCGTCTTCATGAGCGGTTCCCTTCTGCGTTTTCCCGCAGCTGCCGTTCCAGCGCCCGCAGCGCCTTGCCTCTGTGCGAAACGGCGTTTTTTTCTTCGGCGGAAGCCACGCCGAAGCTCTTGCCGAGCTCTTCGCTGAAAAACAGGGGATCGTAGCCGAACCCGCCGCTGCCTTGCGCTTTTGGCAGGATCTTGCCGTACGTTCTGCCCGAGGCGACGAATTCCCGTCCGTCGGGGAAAATGAGCGCCACACAGCTTTCAAAGTACGCGCCGCGCTTTTCGGCGGGTACGTTTGATAGTTTTTGTAAAAGCAGGGCGTTGTTGGCGGCGTCGTCCCCGTGCGTTCCCGCAAAGCGCGCGCTGTATACGCCAGGCGCACCGCCGAGCGCCTCCACGCACAGCCCCGAGTCGTCCGCCAAAGCGGGCATGCCCAGCGCACGGCAGACGGTCCTTGCTTTGAGCAGCGCGTTTTCCGCAAACGTGCAGCCCGTTTCCTCGATCTCCCCGGTAAAACCCGCCGCCTGCATGGGCACGATCTCATACCCGTTAAAAATTTCTGCGATCTCGCGCAGCTTCCCTTTGTTGCCGCTTGCGGCAGCGATCGTCTTCATGCTTCCTCCGTTTTGCGTCAGGGCAGGGTGTGCCCCGCCGCCAGATAGATCTTGTACCATTCTTCGCGGGTGAGCGTCACATCCGCGCCCGCCGCGATCGCGAGCAGATGACGGATGTTGACCGTACCCGTCACGACCTGTGTTTTGGCAGGGTGGCGCAAGATCCACGCCGCCACGACCGCCGACGGGTCGACGCCGTACGTTTGTCCGATATTTTCCAATACGTCATTGAGTTTTTGGAACTTTTTGTCGCCGAGGAACACCCCTTCGAAGAACCCGTAGCGGAAGGGCGACCACGCTTGCAGCGCCATGCCGTGCAGGCGGCAGTAATCGAAGATATACCCGTCGCGGCAGATGCCCGCGTCGGTGAGCATGTTCACTTCGAACCCGCAGGAGAGCATCCCCGCATGCGCGGGAGAAAATTGCAGCTGGTCTGCAACGAGCGGCTGCTTTACGCATTGTTTGAGCACTTCGATCTGGTAGGGGTGCATGTTCGAAACGCCGAAGGCGCGCACCTTGCCGCTTTGCTCCAATTCGTCGAACGCCGCCGCGACTTCTTCCGGTTCGGCGAGCGCGTCGGGGCGGTGCAGCAGGAGGATGTCGAGGTAGTCCGTGCGCAGCCGCCGCAAAGACCCTTCTACGGCTTTCAGGATGTGCTGCTTTGAAAAATCGAACATGACGCCCGGCACGATGCCGCATTTGGATTGCAGCACGAGCTTTTCGCGCGGGAGCAGCAGCCGCGTTGCGGCTTCGCCGAACACTTGCTCGCATTCGCCTCCGCCGTAAATGTCCGCATGGTCAAAGTAATACAGCCCGGCATCTGCCGCGGCGGAAAGAAACGCGTCGCACTCCTTGGCGGACAACTTGTTCAGCCCCATGCATCCGACGGCGATCGCCGGCAATGGCTGCGAGCCGACCTGTACATACTTCATTTTACGACCTCCGGGTGTTTTTTCTTATTATACAACGTTTGTCTGCCCGCGGCAACCGTTTGCGGAAAATTCTTTCGCGGCAGCGCGTGTAATTTTTAAATTTTTTCTGCCGTAATTTTTCGTCAGGTATTGCGTTTTCGCAAAAATTGTGGTAAAATATTGCGAAAGAAGAAAAATCGCGTGCGTCGTTCGCCGCGGATAGGGGGGGTAACATGAACATCTGGCACGATATAGCCGCCAAGCGGATCGGAAAAGAGGATTTCATGTGTTACATCGAGATCCAAAAGGGCTCCAAAAGCAAATACGAGCTGGATAAAGAGACGGGCGTTTTGCGATTGGACAGGGTGCTGTATACTTCGACGGTCTATCCCGCAAGTTACGGGTTCATCCCGCGTACATACGCCGACGACGGCGACCCGTTGGATGTTTTGGTGCTGTGCAGCGAACCCATTCTGCCGGCAACGCTCGTGCAGTGCTATCCCATCGGCGTCATCAACATGCTCGATGACGGAAAGATGGATGAAAAGATCATCGCCATCCCGTTCCGTGAGCCGACGTATAACATTTACAACGACATTTCGCAGCTGCCGCGGCATATTTTTGAGGAAATGATGCACTTTTTTGAAGTGTACAAGGTCTTGGAACACAAAACGACTTCCGTGCGCGAGATCATGGGAAGAGACAGCGCCGTAGAAGTCGTGCAAAAGTGCATCGATAATTATAAAAACCAGATCGAGGGGAAATTATGAAGATCGTATTTTTCGGGGATTCCATCACAGACGCCTCGCGCGACCGTGCAAACGATGCGTCGCTCGGCAACGGGTATGTCGCCATTTTGTACGAAAAGCTGAAAAACTTGTACGAGGACGTCAAGTTCGAGTTTTTGAACCGCGGCGTGGGCGGGGATCGGGTCGCGGAACTGGCGGCGCGCGTCGATGCGGACGTGGTCGCGGAAAAGCCGGATATCGCCGTCGTGCTCATCGGCATCAACGACGTCTGGACCAGGGAAGGCGCAGCCGAAGCGTTCGACGAGGCGGCGTTTGCCGCCGCGTACGAGGAAGTCCTCTGCAAGATCAAGGGCTGCGGGGCGAAGCTCATCGTTGTGGAGCCGTTTCTCTTCGCTGTGCCCGATAAAAAGCGGTTCCGCCGCAATTTTGACAAGATGCTCGGCATCATCCGTTCGTTGGCGGAAAAATATGCGGATGCGTTCGTACCGCTGGATGAAATGTTTGCGGGCGTGAGCCAAAGCGTGGGCATTTCCGCGTATTCGGCGGACGGCATCCACCCGACGCACCGCGCCTCCCGCCTCATTGCGGATAACACCATCAAAAAGATCAGGCGGTTTTTGTGAACGGAAAGGAGTTGCTCGTCGTCGTCGATATGCAGCGTGATTTCATCGACGGCGCGCTCGGCACAGCCGAAGCGCAGGCGGTGCTGCCGCGCGTGCAAGAGCGCATCCGTCTTGCGCGTGCCGAACAAGAAGAAGTGGCGTTCACCCGCGATACGCATACCGGGGCATACCTTTCCACGCAAGAGGGCAGGCGGCTGCCCGTTGCGCATTGTATAGAAGGTTCGCCGGGCTGGCAGCTTGCCGAAGGGCTCGCGCGGGAGGGGGATCGCCTCTTCGATAAGCCCGCGTTCGGCAGCGTCGCCCTCGCCCGCTATGTTGCGGAAGGGGTGTTCACGCAGGTCGAGCTCTGCGGCGTGTGTACGGATATCTGTGTGATCTCCAATGCGCTGCTCATCAAGGCGTTTGCGCCCGAGGTGCGCGTCTGCGTGCGCGCGGATTGCTGTGCGGGCGTTACGCCGCAGCGGCACGAAACGGCGCTCGCCGCCATGCAGGCGTGCCAGATCGACGTAGTGTAAAAAGAAAAGCGCCGTACGGAAGAGGACGGCGCGTCCAAAAAAAACGAGAGCAGCCCCCGCGCCTTTGCGCGGGGGCTGCTTGCAGCGGAGGGATGGATGGGGTCAATCCCGCTCGCGGGTGAACCTGCCGCCGTTTGCCTGTTCGTAGAGGTAGGAGAAGGTGCCGTCCGCATTCTCCTGAATGCTGACCGTATACGCAGCGGCGGCGTTTCTGTCGCCGACGCGGATGCGGATCGTATCCCGCCCGTGTTCCGTTTCGCGGTCAAAGTAGAAGATCTGCGTGGTGTAGCTGCCGTTTTCGCCGCGTACGCGCTGTTCGAGCTTGATCTCCGTTTCGCCGAGCTCCTGCTCGTATTCGAACAGGCTGCGTTCGATGAGCGTTTTGTTT
>CALWBR010000054.1 GCA_944376145.1 uncultured Clostridia bacterium
GGGTAGCGCAAGGCAAGCTCGCGCAGTTTGCGGCGGGGCACTTTGCGCTTGCGCAGCAGCAGATAAAAGACCGCGCCCATCAGCGGCAGCAGCAGGATGGGCACGATCCATGCGATCTTATATTCGGCGTTGACTTCCGAATTGATGATGAACAGGATCAGCAAAAGATCCAAAAGGATGACAAGGAGCAGGAGCGCGAGATCCACCCACCCGTTGTTTACATACACGACAAGCACAAAGATCGCCGCCGGTACGATGAGCAATTCCACGAGCAACAAAATACAGACGATCAAGAATTTGCTCGTCAATAATTTGAGTAGTTTTGCTCCACGCATAAAAACACCAAAGCTCCCGTTCGGTCCCGCTTACCGTCTGTGTCCGCCTGCGGCGCACGGGAGAAGTCACATAAGGTTGAGTACACAGCAGCGCACGTTCTTTCCGCCGGCGAGCTCTTCCGCGCGTTCCGCAAACAGCTCTTCCGCCTGCGCCACGGGGAAGGTCTCGATCTTCAGCGGGGCAAGATTGACCGCTTTGTTCACCAGCAGGTTGATCGCCGCCGCATAGTTGGAGTAATCGTTCGTGATGGTCGTGAGCGTCAGGCGCCGGTCGAGCGCGGTTTTGAGCGCCGCCTTCGCCGTCGCGAAGCCGAAGCCCGTGTACACGACCGTTCCGCCGATAGAGGTCACTTCGTACGGGGCGTCGACGGGCAGCGAACCGTAGCCGATGTATACGCTGCAAGCCGCCATGTGCCCGCCCGTGATGCGGGAGATGTTTTCGGCAAGCGTTTCGTCCGCTTTGAACGTGTAATAGATGCCGCAGCTTGCCGCCACGGCGAGCCGCTCTTCGTCGGTATCGATGAGGATGGGCACCGCCTGATGGTAGATCAGCAGCTGGCAGAGGATGTTCCCGACTTCGCCCGCGCCGAAAACGGCAACGTGCGTCCCTTTGGGGACATCCAGCCGGTCGATCACCTCTTCGCAGAGAGAAACGATGCCGACGAACAGGGCGTCCGTATCCGATACGGAAGGGGGGAGCGGGCAGAGGTTGGATTCCTCCGCCACCGCAAAGTCGCGCAAAAACCCTTCGCAGTCGGTGCCGGCTGCCAGCATGCGGCGGCATTGTTCGCTCCGGTCCGCGATGCAGTGGTTGCATTCGCCGCAGGGGATGAGGTCGCGCATATAGACGCGCGTGTTCTTCTCCACCGAGAGGCATCCTTCGCCGGCTTCGCTGACGACGCCCACGGCAAAGCGGCAGGGGACGATCGGGTACCCCGGTTTGATCGTGCCGCGGTAAACGCGCAGATCGAAGGGCGTGAGCAGCGCGTTGGTCACCTTGACTTTGGCTTGCGTTGCCGTCTGCACGGATTCCGGGCGTTCTTCGACCGCCATCGATTTAGGGGAAAGGATCTTCCAGGTTTTCATAGTTCCCTCCTCGGCTGCCTGCTTCAAAAAAGCCGATATGGTGCATTATACGCCAATTTATAAATTTTTGCAAGCATTTTGCCGAAGCCGCCGCCGTCGGGCTGCTTTCGGCTCTCGCAAAAAAAAATTCGGCGCGCCCCTTGCATTTGTTTGACTTGCCCGTAAAAATGATATATAATAGGCAAGCATCTTGGAAAGAGAAAGTTTGTCAGCGAGGTGAACGTATGAAACCCGAAATTCATCCCGATTATCACGAGGCCACCGTTGTCTGCGCCTGCGGAGCGACGTTCAAGACGGGTACGACCAAAAAAGGCGATACCATCAAGGTGGATATTTGCAGCAAATGCCATCCCTTCTTTACAGGCAGGCAGAAACTCGTTGATACCGGCGGCAGAGTGGATAAGTTCAAAAAGAGATACGGTATGTAAGGTACGGATATCAGCTCTTGGCTTTGCGCGGGGGCTGATTTTCTTTTCCTGCGGGGGATCCCCGCATTCCTTTTGTATGCGCGCGTGCGCGCGCGTTTGTTAGAGCGGAAAAGCGAAACTATGGGTAAAGAAAAGAAAAAGGAAAAGAGTGAGAAGCGCACGTATATCGGCGGGCAGGCGGTGCTCGAAGGGGTCATGATGCGCGGCAAAACGGCGTACGCCACCGCCGTGCGCGACCCGGAGGGGAACATCCAGGTGGAGAGCCGTCGGCTCAACACCTCCAAACACATGCGCCGCGTCGCGAAGATCCCGTTTGTCCGCGGGATCGTGAACCTTATCTCATCGCTGGTCATGGGTTCGCGCATTCTGATGCGCAGCGCCGAAGTATACGGCGACGAAGGCGAGCCGGGAAAGTTTGAAAAGTGGTGCGAAAAAAAGCTGCACGTCAACCTCATGTCCGTCGTTACGACGTTCGCCACCATATTGGGCGTCGTGATCGCGCTCGGTCTTTTTCTCGTACTGCCCATCGTGTTTGCCGATCTGCTCTTTCCCGCCGAACTGCGTTACAGCATCGGGTACAACTTTACGCAGGGCGGCTTCCGCCTTGCGATCTTTATCCTGTACATCGTCGCCGTGACGGCGATGCGGGATATCCGCCGCGTGTTCATGTACCACGGCGCCGAGCACAAGACCATCAGCTGTTTCGAGCACGGGCTGCCCATGACGCCCGAAAACGCCAAGACCTGTTCGCGCATCCATGACCGCTGCGGCACGACGTTTTTGTTCCTCGTCGTGTTCATCAGCATCGTCGTCTATTGCGTCGTGAACTGGGTGTGCGACACGTATCTGAACTTTTTCGTGTACGGAGATTTCGTCAACTTCCTCATCCAGTTTGCCGTAAAGATCGTGTTCTTGCCCTTGATCGCGGGCATCTCCTATGAGGTGCTCAAACTGCTCGCCAAATCGCAGAGCAAGCTCCTTTTGCCCATCAAGGCGCCTGGGTTCGCGCTGCAGCTGTTGACGACGAGGGAGCCGGATGCATCCCAGCTCGAAGTCGCCATCGCGGCGTTTAAAAAAGTGTACGAGATGGACGCCGACCCCACCGTTCCCGAAACGGATTTTATCATTTCCAAATCCGTGCACAAATATACCA
This sequence comes from uncultured Clostridia bacterium, assembly GCA_944376145.1. GTDB lineage: Bacteria > Bacillota > Clostridia > Christensenellales > Borkfalkiaceae > Borkfalkia. Next base: position 3,003 of record CALWBR010000054.1, read on the forward strand.
AGGAGCTTATTGCCCTGTTTGAAGAAAACGGCATCGACCGCAGCGATGCGGAGTGGCTGGTGAGCATCAAAACGGGGATCGCGCGCAGCGACCTCGACGCATGCGATGCGATGCTCGTGCCGAGCAAGGTTCGCGCGCTGGATGCGATCGCAGCAAAGCGGCTGGAGGGGAAGCCGCTCTGGTATATCCTCGGTTCGACGAGTTTTTGCGGGTATGAGATCAAAGTGGACGAACGCGCCCTCATTCCCCGCCCCGAAACGGAGATGCTGGCAGACTTCGCCGCAAAGGCGGCGGAAGACGGAGACAAGGTGCTCGACCTGTGCACGGGGAGCGGCTGCATCGCCATCGCCGTCACCAAAATGACCGCCGGGCGCGATATCTCCGTAACGGCGTCCGATATCAGCGCCGACGCGCTTGCGCTCGCGCGCGAAAACGCCAAGGCGAACGGGGTGGAGATCAAGTTCGCGGAAGGCGATCTCTTTTCGGGCGTGCGCGGCAAATTCAACGTCATCGTCTGCAATCCGCCTTATATCAAACATGCCGATCTTGCCACGCTGCAGCGGGAAGTGCGCGAGCACGAACCGATGCTCGCGCTCGACGGCGGAGAGGACGGGTTGGATTTTTACAGGCGCCTTGCCAAAGACGCGCCGCGCCGCCTCGTTTCGGGCGGCACGCTGCTGCTCGAATGCGGGCAGGGGCAGGCGCAGGAGATCGTGCGGTTTTTCACGAAATTCGAATACACGATGGTCATGCGCGACTTAGAGGGCGTGGAACGGTATATTCGGGCGGTGCTTTGAAAAGGTTCACGCAGATCTCGTGCAAAGGCGCTGCGATTTGCCGTGATTTTGAGGGGCAGCCGCCACTCTTGCGAGAGTGCGTTTTCCTTTCAGCGTGCGATATTCAGGGTTACGTATTATAGAAATCGCACGCATTCATCCCTTTTCTTAAGAGCCGAAAGTTTTCGGCAAATTGAGTGCGCTTTTCTAAAGGCGTGGCTTTGGAACGCGCGATTTAATGATTGAAATATTTTCTCGCGCAAGCAAAACCACGTTTTTGCGTTAGCGTCTCCCTGTTTGCGCGAGCGTTTGGTAGTATGATCGATAAATTGGAAGACATCTTAAAAAAATACAACGCGCTTTCCGAAGAGATGGCGGATCCTGCGGTCATCGCGCAGCCGGAACGCTGGACGCAATGCGCCAAAGAGCATGCGGACATCGCGGAGACGGCGGAAAAATACCTCGCGTATAAAAAGGCGGAGAAGGAGATGAACGACGCTTTCCATGCCGCCGAAAAGGAGAGCGATAAGGAGCTGCGCGCCCTGTTGGAGCAGGAGGGATATTCTCTCAAAGAGCAGCTCGCCGCCATGGAGGAGGAGCTGCGCATCCTGCTCCTGCCCAAAGACAAAAACGACGAGCGCAACGTCGTCATGGAGATCCGCGGCGGCGCGGGCGGGGAGGAGGCGAGCCTGTTCGCCGCCGATCTGTACAACATGTACTGCCGCTACGCCGATGCGATGCGCTGGAAAACGGAGCTGATCGACGCGAGCGAGACAGAACTGGGCGGCATGAAAGAGGTCGTGTTCACCGTTTCGGGCAAAGGGGTATACAGCAAGCTCAAATACGAAAGCGGCGTGCACCGCGTGCAGCGGGTGCCGGAAACGGAGTCGCAGGGCAGGGTGCATACGTCCACCGTCACGGTGGCGGTGCTGCCCGAACCCGAAGACGTGGACGTCGAGATCAACGAAAAGGACTTGAAGATCGACACCTACCGCTCCGGCGGCGCGGGCGGGCAGCATATCAATAAGACGGAGAGCTGCATCCGCATCACCCACCTGCCCACGGGCATCGTGGTCACCTGTCAGGACGAGCGTACGCAGATGAAAAACCGCGAAAAGGCGATGAAGGTCTTAAAGAGCCGCCTGTACGATTTTTACAATTCCAAATACCAAAGCGATTATGCCGAAAACCGCAAGAGCCAGATCGGCTCGGGTGATCGGAGCGAGCGCATCCGTACGTATAATTTTCCGCAGAACCGCGTCACCGATCACCGCATCGGCTTGACCTTGTATGCATTGGACGGTTTTATGCAGGGCGATATCGGCGGCATGCTCGACAGTCTTGCCATTGCCGACCGCGAAGCCCAGCTTGCGGGCAGCAAAGAGTGACCGTCCGCAGACTCGTTTTTGATCCGCGAAAAGAAATTTTTTCATATAGAGGTATTGACAAATGAGCGTTACGAAGAGGATTGCATCCATCTCTCCTTCCCTGACCCTTGCGATCACCGCCAAAGCCAAGGCGATGAAGGCGGAGGGCAAGTCCGTGATCGGTTTCGGTGCGGGCGAGCCGGACTTCAACACGCCGCAGCACATCATCGATGCCGCCAAAGCCGCGCTGGATGCCGGGTTCACCAAATACACGCCCTCTTCGGGGCTGCCGCAGCTGCGCAAAAAGATCGCCGAAAAATTCGCGGCGGAGCAGCAGCTTGCCTATGACCCGTCGCAGATCGTCGTCTCTTCGGGTGCGAAGCACAGCATTTTCAATGCCATGTTTGCCCTCATCGAAGAGGGTGACGAGGTCATCATCCCCGCGCCGTATTGGCTCACGTACCCCGAGCTCGTCAAGGTATGCGGCGGCAAGAGCGTGTTCGTAGAGGGGCATAAGGAGAACCATTTCAAAGTATCTCCCGCGGACATCCGAAAGGCGATCACCCCCAAAACGCGGATGCTCGTGTTCAATTCGCCCTCCAACCCCACGGGCGCCGTGTATACGGAAGAGGAGATCCGCGCCATCGCCAAAGTATGCGAAGAGGCGGGCGTTTGGGTGCTTTCGGATGAGATCTACTCCAAACTCATCTACGACGGGGTCAAGCATTTTTCCATTGCCCGCGCAAGCGAATGGATGAAGGAGCATACCGTGGTCGTGGACGGCGTTTCCAAAACGTACGCCATGACGGGCTGGCGCATCGGCTGGCTCGCCGCCCCGAAGGAGATCGCCAAAGCGATCGACTCCTTCCAAAGCCATGCCACGTCCAACCCCGCCAGCGTTTCGCAGTACGCCGCGCTCGCCGCGCTCGAGGGCAGCGAGGACGAGCTGGTCAAAATGCGCGACATTTTCAACGATCGCCGCAAATTCATGATCGCGCGCATCCACGCCATCGACGGGCTGGACTGCATCGAACCGGACGGCGCGTTCTACATCATGCTCGTCGTGAATAAACTGTACGGCAAGCGCTACAACGGCAGGAAGATCGGCGGTTCGCTGGACGTTGCCGACATGCTGCTCGAAAAAGGCGTGGCTGTCGTGCCGGGCGCCGCGTTTGGCGACGATGAGTGCGTGCGCCTCTCGTACGCCATCTCCAAAGAAGACATCGCCGTCGGGCTGGACCGCATCGAAGAATTTGTCAAGGAGGTCTTTTGAGCGGTGATCTATTTCGACAAGAGCAGAAACCTCCTCGAAGAGGATAAATACCATTACGAATTGCAGGACGTGCCCGAACCCGAGCTGTTCCGCGACATCTACCCCTACGACGAGATCCCGAAGGTGGTGTTCAACTACCGCCACGTGCCGATGGACATGCCCGAGCACATCTGGATCACGGATACGACCTTCCGCGACGGGCAGCAGTCGACCTCGCCGTTCACCGTGCGGCAGATCGTCGACATGTACAAGCTGATGGCGCGGCTGGGCGGGCCGAAGGGCATCATCCGCCAGAGCGAATTTTTCCTGTACAGCGAAAAGGACCGGGCGGCGCTGCACGCCTGCCGGGACCTGGGGCTGCCCTTCCCCGAGATCACGACGTGGATCCGCGCCAACGAAAAGGACTTCGAGC
>CALWBR010000055.1 GCA_944376145.1 uncultured Clostridia bacterium
GAGGCGGTTTTTTCGCTCTGTACGCCCGTTCCGTAGAAATAATTTTCTACGTGCAGACGGCTCGTTCCGTCCTCGCGGACAAAGGCGAGCACGGCGGGGATCTCGTATTCCGCCATCACGATGCCGCGGCAAAGATAGGCGAGCCGCACCGTATCCCCGTTTTGCGCGGCGGCGGGCACGAACGTTTCGCCCGTTTCGTATACAGCCTCGCCGTTCGCGTCCGTGACGCGCACCTGCAGGCGCACCTGTTCGCGCGAACCGGAGGAATAATCGTCGGCGTACGCCTCCGCCAAGGTGTACGGCGCACCCGAAATAAACAGCTGCGGTACCACGGGCTGTTCGGAGAGCACGGGTTCGTCGCTCGGGAGCACGGTGACGGTAAAGGAAGCCGTCTGCACATGCCCCGTCAGATCGACGGCGCGGTAGGTGACCGTCCGCTCCCCTGCCGCCGTGGCAAAAAAGCCGTCCGCGATCTCCTGCTCTTCTCCGCCGTGCGAGACGACAGCCGTGACCGTGACGACGCCGCTGCCGCCCGCTTCCACCACCGAACCGACGGAGGGAACGGAGACGTACGTCCCCACATCCGCCGTGAGCCCATCGGCGGGGATGCCGAACCGCATCTCCTCGATGGACCTGCCCGCATGCACCCAGATCGTCTCTTCGGCAACATTGCCGAACCCGTCGTCGGCGCGGTACACGATGGCGTACCAGCCCGCGCGGGCGGTGGCAAAGCGCCCCTCTTCCACGGGGATGCGCACGGCGCTGCCCGAAGCATAGTCGTACCAAACGGAGACATCCACCTCGCACGCCCCGGCGTAGATATCCTGCGCCGTGGCGGCAAACACGGGGTAGCTTCCCCCGACGCGCGCTTCCGGCATGGCGGCGGCGTCGTACGGGTTTTCGATGGCGATCTGCGGCGGATCCTCGTCCGTCAGCGCGCCCTCAAAAGCGGTGACGTCCGTCCCCAACACGCTTTTAAAACAGATGTTGGCGGAGGGAGAATTGTAGTTCTCGCCCCGCACGGACAAAAACACTTTGCCGCTCGGGAAGCCGCCCCAGAGCGAATCGAAGTAATTCGGGTCGTCCAGATCGATGATCTGCCCGCCGTACGCGCCGCTGCCGCATTCGCCGAACACGCCCATCGACTGCGCGTCGAAACTGAGGCGGATGGTGTAGCGGTCGGAGGCTTCGTCCTGCGTTTCACCCGTCCCCCAGTTGTAGCGCTTGGCTTCGAAGGAGGAGGCGAGGGGCATGCCCCACTCGTCGTTGACGTGCACGTTGCCGCTCTCATCGCCTTTGAGCGGCTGCCCGTTGCCGCCCGCCGAAAAATAGACGACGCCGGGGCAGCGGATGTAGCGGTGCCCGCGGATGGTGACGTAGATATCCGGATCCTGCGAATCGGTGAGCGTGAACACGATCGCGTCCATATCGGCGACGCCGACGGTCGTCGGGTACACGAAGCACTCCAGCAGCCGGTTGTACTGCGTCAGCTCGGCGACGTCGATGCTTTGCATGAAGGTGAGCGTATCGCCCTGCGCAAGGTGTACGAGCATCCCCTCGGACGTGGCGAGGGGCGAACCGTCGGTCAGCGTGCCGGCGGGCGTGCCGTACTCGACCGTCGTCTGCGCGCCGTACGAGAGAATGTTGTTGCCCACATAAAACGTGACTTCGTCCGCATACGGCGCGCCGCCGACTTTGGCGGCGTATCGGACGGTATACGTCCCCGCCTGATCCAAAATGCACGGATCGCGCAGGGTCGCGGTGCCGTCCGGGTAGACGAGCGAAGAGGTCGCCTCGACCGTTTCGCCCGCGACGGTGACCGTGCGCAGCGGCGCCGAAAATTCGGTGCCGAGCGGATAGCTCGCTGCAATGGATACGTCGCTCCACTCCTCCGCCGCGGCGGTCGGCGCGCCTGCGGCGATGCCGAAACACAGCGCGGCACCCAAAAGCAGGGTCAACAGCGCGGAAAAGAAGAGCGAGGTCTTTTTCGTAATTTTCATAAACGGATCCCTTTACGGTCTGGATTTTAGCCTTTGACGCCGCCGACGGTAAGGTTGCCGAGCAGCCTTTTTTGGAAGCACAAAAACAACACAAGGATGGGGACCAGCATCAAGATCGCCGCCGAGATGCGCATGGGCACATAGCTCATGCCCTGCGTCGGCGTGATCGCCACCGTGTACATGCCCTGCGCGATCGTGGGATAGGAAGGCAGATACAACAGCGGGGTCTGGTAGTCGTTCCAATACGTGATGAAGTAGATGAGGAACACCGTAAAAAAGGTATTGCGCACGAGCGGCAGCGCGATGTGGAGCAGCACCTGCATGTTCCCCGCGCCGTCGATCTTCGCCGCCTCCGTATACGAAGCGGGCAGCGCTTTGAAGATGTTGTAAAACACCAAAAAGTACATACCAAGGAAGTTCGCTTTCAAGATCCACATGCCCCAGATCTGATCGTACAGCCCGAGCATCTGCGCCATCCGCAGTTCCGAAGGCAGGCTGCCGACGACGGGGATGACCATCGTGACGAGCACCGCCGTGTGCACCGCGCGCGAAAATTTATACTTGAACCGCGCGCACAGGTACGCCGTGATGCAGGGCACGAGGGTGTTGAAGAAGGCGCAGCCGAAGGCGTACAGCACGGAATACCCGTACATTTCCCAAATGCCGACGACCGCGACGCGCGTGGCGGTGTTCACGTCTACGACGAACTGCGAAAACACATACGAAATGTTCCAGCACAGCTGCGCGGGCGGACCCCAGGCGTTGTTGCGGAAATCGAGCAGCGGATCCTTGAACGCGGTGAACAGCGCCCAAAGGAACATCCCGAACAGGGAGAGCGTGTACAAAAGGAGCACGACGAGCATGCACACCGTGATGGGGGTAAAATGATAGCGCTTGCCGCGCGCCGCGCGCTTGGTTTTGCTTGCCAAGATCATACGCACCTCCTCAGTCTTCGGACGGCCCGAACTTTTCGAGCAGCCAACGGATGACCAACGTGAGCGGCACCGCTACCGCCGTGAGCAGCAAACCGAACGCGGAAAGGGGCGGATACGCCGCGTAATCTTCCCCGGCACGCCTGGTCGCCATGTACAGATAATAACCAAACGTCTGCAAACTTTCGTGCGCCTGCCCGCCGTAAAACGAATACAGATTGATCTGGTTGATGAAGATGCTTGCCACGCCCGTCACCAAAAAAACGGACAGCGTGGGGAAGACGAGCGGGAGGGTGAGATGCCAAAACTCGCGGATGCCGACGGCGCCGTCGAGATTCCCCGCGTCGATGACCTCGGGGTCGATGCCCGCCATCCCGTTGGAGTACATGAGCACCGACGTGCCGAAGCCCACCCAGATGTTGTAGAACATGACCGTGCCGAACGCGCTGCCGTTGGCAGGATCCAAAAGATCGGGCACGCTCGCGCCGAACAGATCCGCCAGCATCTCCGGGAGCGCCGCAGACGTAAAGTAGCGGAAGATCGTGACCATGACGATCGCGGAAACGATGGAAGGCAAAAACAGGATGGCGCGGAACGCCGTCGCGCCGGGCAGTTTTTTATAGATGTAATAGGAGAACAACAGCCCGAGCGGAATGCTGATCACGAGCGTGAGCGCCCAGGACAGGAAGGAATTGCCCGTCATGACCAGGAAGTTGGAGACGGACAGCTCCGAAAAGATCCTGCCGAAGTTGGCGAACGTCCAGCTGACCGTCCCCGACGCCATGTCGATATCCTGGAACGCCATGAGCAGCGAATTGAAGTTGACGCCCACATAGCAGACCCCGAATTGCAGCACGGGCCAGACCATCATCCCGATGTAAAACAGGAGATCTTTCTGCTTGCCGTTGAGGGCGCGCGCCGTGTTTTGTGTTTTCATACCTATCCCCCCTCGCTTCTTTACGTGAGGTTCGCCCAATAGCCTTTGTAATAGTCGTAGATGCCCGTAAAGTACTCCGCCGCGGAGATGCCGTCCACATGGAACGCCAGGGCGGGATAGTTCTTTGTCGCGTTGTTCACGGTGGCGCGGTACATCTCGTCCGAGCGGAAGGAAGACTGGTTGTTCACATACAGCTCCGAACGCGAATACGGGTAGACGATATCGGATTTTTCGCGGTACGCGATCAGCGAACGACCGTAGGGAGACATTTCTTCCAGCTTATCCCCCATCTCGTACGTGAGCGCCTTGGAGGCGTTGGTGATGAGCGTGAACTCCTGCAGCGATTCGTCCGTGTTGACGAACTGCAAAAAGTCGATGGCGATGGGCAGCTTCCACGACTCGATGTTCGATTTGACGAAGCTGAGCGAATACAGACAGTCGTACAGCGTGGATCCGCCCGTCTCCGCCGTCGCCTTGGGCAGCGGCATCCAGCGGATATCCCGCGTCTCTTTGGAATATTCTTCCGCGTCGAACTGCGTCTCCATCAGCTGGAACACGTTCTCCGCTTCGCTCTGCCACCACATGCCGTCCACGATCATGGCGATGGCTTTGCTCCCCTCCGCGCGCGACATGAGGAAGTCCGTCTGGTTATCCAAATGCGAATACGAGCTGTTGAATACGTTGCCGCTCACATCCTCGCTCGCCTCGGCGTTTTCGATGAGCTTTTCCAAAAATTCCAGCGCGTAATAGATGCCCGCCTGGCGGCGCACTTCTTCAGGGTTTTCCTCGGTGATGGGCGTATCCTTCTCGTCTTCGACAAATACGCCGTTCACGATGGTGCCAAGATCCGTCGCCATACTTCCGTCAAAGCTGAAGTTGAGCATCATCTGATCCACGCCCTCGTAATCCGCGACCAGCGCGTTGAGCAGGTTGCCCAAATACTGCGTGTAGTACTGCCCCGTCCACGAGATGGGGATCTGCCCGTTGGCATAGATGTACTCGCACAGCCAGAAAAATTCTTCGTACGTGGCGGGCAAGCCGTCGTCGTCGTTGCCGGGAACGCCGTCCGGACCCGCCGTACGCGTATCGCCCGGCTCGTAGATGAACTTCTCTTCCAAAGGGCCGTCCGGGTCATACCCCGCCATAAAGTAATATCCCTTTTGCTCGAACAGGTCCGCATCGTAAACGAGCCCGTAAGAACCGGCATAGTGCGGGATGCCGAGATATTGCGTTTTCCCGTCCTCGCGCACCCCTTCGATGCCGTAGAACTGTTTTTGCTGCGCGGTGAACTTGCTCTCCACCGTTTTGTCCGATTCGTACGGGTTGGCGCCCGTCACGGCGTCGGTGATATCCGCCAGCACGCCGTCGTAACGGAGGGTGTAGTAGTACATGTTTTCGGTAAAGTACACCTCGTCGCGGTTGGCAAGGATGCTGCTGCTCGTCACGGCGGTCTTGGAATTGTTCACCATGATCTGGATGCCCTTTTTGCCGGTGCCCGGCTCGTACACATCCTCGGCATGCAGCGCCTCGTAGCGCTCCTTTACTTCGTTCAGCCACGCGGAGCCGAAGCCGCCGTCGTAGTTGTACACATACAACTGCGTGCGCGTTTCGTCTACCTGCTCGACGGGATCGTCGCCGACGGACGGCTGCGTGCAGCCGAACAGCGAGCCGCAGGCGGTAAGCGCGAGCAGCAGCGCCACGGCGCTTTTCAAAAATTTTTTCATGGTCTATCCTCCTTACGTTTTGCGCGTAAGCAAACTTTTTATCAAATAAGCGTGTCTTGCTTTTCAGCCTCGCTGAAAAGCAAAGGGGGTGCACCCCCGACGCGGCGGACGGCAAGCGTTACTTCGTTCCGCCGAAAGACATGGTGTTGTCGATGAGAAGATCCGCCGTCTCCTTTTCTCTGGAGGCGGCGATGTGCTCCTGCAGCCGCGCGAAATAGCGGTCGTCGTCCACGGGAAGCTCGACGGTGCGCCCCTCCCAGGCGGAGAGGAGCATGGCGTCGATCAATTCGACGCAGCGGATACCCTCCTGCCCGTCCACATACAGCGGCTCCTGCCCCAAAACGGCGTTGGCAAAGTTGTTCAGGATGCCGACGTGCTGCGGGTTCTCCCCGCTCTGCAAAACGACCTCTTCCGTGCAGGACGGTTCGGAAAACCCGCTCTTCTCCGTCATGAGGAATTCCTGCAGATCCTGCCCCAGACGGCTGATCGTGAGCGTATCCTTTTCGCAGACGACCCTGCCGCGGGTGCCTAAGATCTCGAAGCGGTTGGTTCCGGGCGCATCCGCCGTAGACGTGATGAACGCGCCCGTCGCCCCGCCCGGAAACTCCAAATAGGCGGTGACGTCGTCTTCCGTTTCGATGTCGTGCCATTTTCCGAAATGGCAGAAGGCGCGCACTTTGCAAGGCATGCCGCAGATCCACTGCAAAAGGTCGAGCTGGTGCGGGCACTGGTTCATGAGCACGCCGCCGCCCTCGCCCTTCCACGTCGCGCGCCAGCTGCCCGAATCGTAATAATACTGCGTGCGGAACCAGTTCGTGATGATCCAGTTCACGCGGCGGATCTGCCCGAGCTCCCCGCTCTGCACGAGCGCGTGTATTTTTTTATACAGCGGGTTGGTGCGCTGGTTGTACATCATGGTGAACAGCTTGCCGCTCTCCGCGGCGGCGGCGTTCATCTCCTTGACCTGTTTCGTATACACGCCCGCCGGCTTTTCGCAGATGACGTGGAGCCCCTTTTTCAGCGCGCGGATCGCCAGCGGCGGATGGCTGTAATGAGGCACCGCGATGATGACGGCGTCCACGTCCGCACGATCGATCAGCTCTTCGCCGGAGGCATAGCAGGCGTATTCGCCCGGCTGGTTCTTTTTTGCCGCCGCAAGTTTTTCGGGCTTGATATCCGCGATCGCCGTGACGACGCCGTTTTTGACCTGCCCGCCGCAGAAAAAGCCGAGGTGCACCGACCCCATGTTGCCGACGCCGATGATGCCGAATTTTACTTTTTCCATACGCCCTCTCCTTCTTCAAACCCGCTCTCTTGCAGCAACCCGCGCAGCGCCGCCGCCGCAGCGGCAAACGCCTCGCGCGAAGTGCGGTAGCCGAACTTTTGTTTTTGCGCCGTGCGCTCGAGGTGCGAATACCCTTCGAACACAGCCAGGTGCGGCTCCAGCGTCAGCACGGTATCCCGCGCGATGCCGCCGATCACCTGCCGCAGACAGCCGTCTCCGCTGCCCGCGGGCACGACTTCGCCGTCCGCATACAGCGCGTCCTTGATATGGTAGTACCCCGTATCCGCGCCCAAAAGACGCAGCGCCGAAGGGACGACCTCGCCGCACTGCACATAGTTTGCGGGGTCGAACACGCTTTTCAGCCCCGGCACGGCGGCAAGCAGCTTTGCGCAGCGCGCGGCGGTGCTGCCGTAAATGCCCTTCTCGTTTTCATGGTACAGCGTCACCCCGAAGCGCGCCGCAAGCGCGGTGAGCGCGCGCATCCGCCCGAACACTTCCGCCTCGTCCGTTTCGGGCGTTTCCGTATAAAAGGAAAAGACGCGCACCTTATCCGTGCCGAAAACGGAAGCAAGGCGGAACAGGCGCTCCGCCTGTTCCAGGTGGGGGCGGAAATCGTCTTGCACGCCGATCTTACCGAGGGGGGACCCCAGCGCCCAGACTAAGACGCCTGCCTGCGCCGCCGCCTTGGCGTAGCCCTCCGCTTCGGGAAGGGTCAGTTCGGAAATGTTTTTCCCGTCGACGCCGCGCAATTCGATGTACGGGATCCTCTCCTCCCGCAGCACGCGGAGCTGTTCGCCAAACTCCGCCGACGCCTCGTCTGCAAATGCACTCAACCAAATTTTCACGCTAAACAATCCTCTCCGATCATTCTCACTATCAGTATAGCATGCATTCATTGATATGCAATAGCAAAAAATGCTTGAAAGCTTGCAATTTGTGCCTTTCTATGGTACAATAACGGCATGGAAACCAATATCATTTTCCAAGATCTCTCCTTCCGCTACGCTTTGGAGGAGACGATCAACGAATCCGACTTTTTCAAACACCACCACACGCAGTACGAGATCTTGTTCATCCTGCGCGGCGCGGGCAGTTTGTTCATCGAAAACCACGCCTATGCGTTTACGGACAACACGATCTTTCTCATCCCTCCCGGGTGGTACCATGTGCTGCGCAGCTACGGCGACCGCCCTTACGAGCGGTACGTCGTCAACTTTTCCCCCGAGCTGCTCCCGAACTTTCTGCTGCGCGACCAGAGCATGAGCAAATACGCCGACGAAGAGATCTTGGCGCTGTTCAAAAAACTGCAGGGGTATTCGGAGCGCTTCCCCAAAGAACCCTTCCACTTGCTGCTGCGCAGCTTCCTCACCGAATTCCTGCTGCTGTTTTACGCGGACAACGCGAGCAACACCATTGCCCGCGAAGACGTGCCCGAACTCATCCGCAAAGCCATGGACTTTATCAACGCCAACCTCTCGCTGCCGCTGGACATAGAGACGATCGCCGGGCACCTGTTCGTTTCCCGCTCGCACCTGAACCACTCCTTTCAAAAAGTCCTCAACACGGGTGTCATGCAATACGTGCGCATCAAAAAGATGTGCGAAGCGCGCAAACTGCTGCAAAGCGGCACAAGCGCGACGCAGACGGCTGCCATGCTCGGGTACAAGAACTATACGACCTTTTTCCGCAACTACCGCGCGGAATTTGACGAGAACCCCGTTTCCGACCCGCGCAAACAATAGCCGCCCGCGCTTGACGGGGGCGCAAAAAAAGGATACAATAAAGCCGCATCACGGAGGAAGACCATGCTTTTGACGGATATCCACAACCATACCACGTTTTCGTCCGACGGGCAAAACAGCATGGAAGACATGCTCGCCACGGCGTTCGGCAAGGGGCTCGCCTATTACGGCGTCGCCGACCACTTCAATTACGACTACGACCGCCTGCACCTGACCGAATACGGGAAGCCCGTGCCGCCCATCGACGAAGCGGCGTACTTTGCGTGCGGGCGCAGGCTGCAGCAGGAATACGCGGGGCGCATGCGGGTACTGATCGGCGCGGAATTCGGGTACGACCACAGCACGCGCGTGCAGCAGCGGTACGCCGAAACGGAACAGACGTACCGCCCCGATTTTGTGGTGAACAGCGTGCACACCTGCCTGGGGGGCGATTGCTACTTCCCCCACTACTGCGACGGCAAGACGCGCGCCTTTGCCTACAACGTGTACCTGTACCGCGTTTTGGAGAGCCTCGACGCGCCCTACGGGTACGACATCGTGGCGCACATCGGCTACTGCGCGCGCAACGCGACGTACGACGACTTTGTGCTGCGCTACGAGGACTTCGCGGACGTATTGGACGCGATCTTAAAGCGCATCATCGAAAAAAAGAAGATCCTCGAAGTCAATTCGAGCGCCAAAAAGCTGGGCGACTTTTTGCCGGGGACGGACATCTTGACCCGCTACTTCGAACTAGGCGGCAGAGAAGTCTCCTTCGCGTCCGACGCGCACCTTGCGGCAAGAGTGGCGGACCGGCGGGAGATCGTGTGCGCCGCGCTCAAACAGATCGGCTTTACGTACATCACCGTGCCCTTCCGCGGGCAGCGCATCCGCGTGGACATCTGAGCGCCGCCGCTCGGCCCCGCAGGGCAAAAAGCAGGGCAAAAACGGGGCGCGCCCGAATGATTTCGGGCGCGCCCCGTTTTGTCTTCCTTATAAAAATTTTACGCGGGAAGGGTCGTAAAACCCCTTCTGCGCGGGCGCCTCGTCGGGCACGCCCACGGCGATGAGCGCGACGGGCACGGACGTTACGCCCAGCACCTCCTGCACCGCGCTTGTGCGCGGTTCGGCGGGGTAACAGCCGCACCAGCACGTTCCCAACCCCATATCTGCGGCGGCGAGCAGGATATTTTCGACTGCGGCGGCACAGTCCTGCTGCCAGAAGTTGTGTTTCGGCTGCAGATCGGGCCTGCCGCACACGGCGATTGCCCATGCCGCCGTAAGCAGCATTTTGCTGGCGGGGTGCGCCTCGGTAAGCCGCTGCAAAATTTCGCGCTTATCGGTGACGACGAACTCCCACGGGCGGCTGTTCACCGCGCTGGGCGCGAGCATCGCCGCCTCCAACAGCCGTTCGATCTGTTCGCGCGGAACGGGTTCGGCTTTGTATTTGCGCACGCTGCTGCGGGCGCGGATCGCTTCCATGGTCTGCATACGGGTCTTTTCTCCTTTTTTTCTCCATTGTACTGCGGCGGCGCGGCTTTGTCAAGTTGAATTTTCCGCGCGGGTATGGTATGATAGGAACATGGAATTACGGGACGGCGAAGTAGCGGAAGAGCTTTTGCTCGGGAAGCTGAAGATCATTCAGAACACGCGGCTGTACCGCTTTACGAGCGATTCGGTGCTTTTATCGCGCTTCGCCACGGCGAAAGCGCATGACAGCGTTGCCGATTTCTGCGCGGGAAGCGGCATCGTGGGGCTGCACTTTTACGCGCTGCACCCGCAGGTGCGCCGCGTCACCCTGTTTGAAATGCAGCCCGAACTCTCCGAAATGAGCGCGCGCACCATCGCGCTGAACGGGCCTTCAAACTCTACCGCCGCCTGCTGCCGCGTGCAGGACATCGGCAGAGAGTACAACGAGGCGTTTTCGCTCGTTCTGTGCAACCCGCCCTACGAGCGCGGCGGGTTTGAAAACGAGGAGTACAAAAAGGCGGTCTGCCGCAAGGAGATCACCATGACCCTCGCCGAGGCGGTCGCCGCTGCGGCAAAATGCCTGAAATTCGGCGGCAGGCTGGCGCTGTGCAACCGCGCGGACAGGCTCGCCGAAGTGCTGTACACGATGAAGGGTGCGGGCGTCGAGCCGAAGCGCGTGCAGTTCGTGCGCGGCACGGCGGGCGCAAAGCCCTACCTTTTGCTGTGCGAAGGGGTGAAGGGCGGGAAGCCCGGCACCGAACTTTTGGAGGACATCGTAAACACGAAGGCGGAGGGCGCGACATAGAGCGCGCCCGCGTTCCCCGCGCTGTGCGCGGGGAACGCCTTCCGCCCGACAAACCGAAGGGGAGAGAGAACATGGTCACATTCGTAGCAACGCCGATCGGAAACTTAGGCGACATCACGCTGCGCGCCCTGGAAACGCTGCGCGGGGCGGACGTCGTCTTCTGCGAAGATACGCGGCACACCCTGAAACTTTTGAATCATTTTTCCATCAAAAAGCCGCTCGTCGCCTGCCACAAATTCAACGAGCGCGCCGCCGCCGAAAAGCTCCTTTCCCTCGCGCGGGAGGGGAAGGAAGTCGCCGTCGTGACCGACGCAGGCACGCCCGTCGTTTCCGACCCCGGCAACCTGCTTGTTTCCGCCCTGCGCGGAGCGGGCGTCCCCTACACCCTCGCCCCGGGCGCGTGCGCCTTTGTTTCGGCGCTGGTGCTCTCCGCATTTCCCGCAGACGTATGCGCGTTTTTGGGCTTTTTGCGCGGAAAAGCAAGCGAAAAGCGCGCTTTTTTAAAAAAGTACGCCGCCTTTGAAGGCTCGCTCCTGTTTTACTCCGCCCCGCAGGACGTAGACGGCGACGTCGCCCTCTTATACGAAGCGTTCGGCGACCGCGCCGCCTGCGCCGTGCGCGAGATCACGAAACTGCACGAAGAGGTGCAGCCCTTCCGCCTTGCGGAAGGGCTTGCGGGCGAAAAGCGCGGGGAGTACGTTCTGGTCGTCGAAGGCGCAAAAACGGCGGAAAACCCACTCAACGCCCTGCCCGTGCCCGAACACATTGCGCACTATATGGCGCAGGGCATGAGCGAAAAGGACGCGCTCAAAGCCGCCGCGCGCGACCGCGGCGTACCCAAAAGCGAACTGTACAAATACACGATGAAGGACCGCTGAACATGCCCTCCTCCCCGAAAAAACCGAACCTGATCTTTTTGAACGGCACGGTGGGCGCGGGAAAGGCAGCGACGGCGCGGGCGCTGCAAACGCTGCTCCCCGCCTGCGCGCTGCTCGACGGCGACAGCGTTTGGGATTTTACGCCCTTTTGCGTGAACGGGCGAACCAAGGAACTTGCCTTTGCGAACATTTCCGCCGTTCTGAACAACTACCTTGCCTGCGGGCTGTTTGAAAACATTGTCTTTTGCTGGGTCATGCAGCGAAGGGAGATTTCGGAAGAGCTTTTGCGGCGGCTGCGCGGGGAATACGAATACCGCCCCTTTACGCTGTGCGTTTCCGAACGGGAACTGCGCGCGCGGCTGGAGCGCGACATCGCGGCGGGAAAACGCGGCGCGGGCGTGCTCGCCCGCGCGCTCGAACGGCTGCCGCTGTATAAAAATTACCCGTCCGTGCACATTGACACGGACGGGAAGACGGCTGCAGAAACAGCGAAAGAAATCGACGAACAGCTGCGGCGTATACGCCCCTGCCGTAACGCATAAAACATGCAAAACGCACACAACCGAACAAGCAAAGCGCCCGCCGATCGAATAAAGCAAATCGCAAACAGAAATCGCACTTGCAGGCAAATCAAAGAACTCCGCGGCTCTTCCCGGAGTTTTTTTGTTCCTGTTGCCTTTATTCTTGCTTATCCCTTTAAATAAGTTGCAAAGGAAGAGGCGCCTTGCTATAATCAAGAGGTTGCCGGGCTTTATGAAAACAGACCGATCGTATCGGCGGAAAACAAAAAAACGATCATTCCCTCTTGAACGAGCCGTCGGCGGAGATGAAAATGTACTCCTTGTTAGCCGCTGCCGCCGAAGGGCTTTCCTGTTCCATGAGGATACCGCTCAATAAGGAACACGATCTTATCAAAGCAAAGCTGAAAGTGCCGCCCACCTATATGATCCCCGCACTGATCGGCATTGGCTACGCCGCCCCCGACGAGCCGCAGTTGGAGCAATGCAAACCCGACCTTGACAAACAGATACGCTTCGGAAGGTGGAAATAAGGACCCGTAACACCGCCCTGTCAAAAGCACAGGAAAAAAGGCGCGCCCCGCGAGCGATTCCTTGCTCGCTTTTCGAAGGGCACACCTTGCTAAGACCTACCACCGGAATTGCGCAAATTGCGGCAGCGCCAAATTTATCCTTACATTAGTAACGATTGCCCGTACACAGCGTAAGGCAGACGATCAGCACGACCCACACCGCGTTGAGCACGATGCTTACGATAAACCCGCGCAGGCAGGACGAGGCGCGCAGCGGGCGGTAGTCTCTCCAAACCAAAAACAAGATCAGCCCCACGAGCGGGATCAGAAAGGAAATAAACGCCCAACCGAAACGCCGCGAGTCATCCGGAGCCTTACATGTATAAATAGACGGCGCGTTCAAGCCCTTTGCCCTGTTGTTTGCCGCCGCGCCGTTTGCCGCCGCGCCGTTTGCTCTTGCACTGCTTACCCTTGCGCCGCTTGCCCTTGCCTTGTTGACGCGCTTGCCGTAGCACATTTTGCACAGCAGCCCCGCCGAGGGATGGCGCACCTCGTTACCCTGGTAAACGGCGCAGCCGCAATCGGCACAGTACCCGACGAGCACGGACGGCTTTTCTTCGCCGTCGGCGGAAGACGCGGCGGATGCGGAAGCTGCCGCAAGCCCGTTCGGCTCCGCCTTTTCCCGAAACAGATCGTCGATTTGGATCTTATACAGCGCGCACAGCCGACGAAGCGTTTGCAGATCCGGCTCCGCCTGATCGTTCTCCCATTTTGAAACGGCTTGCGCGCTGACGCTCACACGCTCCCCGAGCTGTTGCTGCGTCAACCCCGCCGCCTTGCGATGATCCGCCAAAACCTTTCCCAAAGACATTGGTTCTCTCCTTCCTTACTTTTTCTTTTCATTATACCATCTTTTTCCGCTTTTGGAATGTTTTTCCCGTCAACCGCCCGTTGCAACCGCTCTACTTTTGGTTGTATGCGCGTACAACCGTCGGTTACATATCGCCCCGCGATACGCCGTCGCACGTGTTTGCTTGCGCTTTCGGCGTTCGTATGGTATGATAAAGCTATCAAAAGACCGAGGCGCCCGCATGGAAGACAAGACCAACGTACAACGCATGTTCGACAAACAAAAGCTGCCCTACGCTTCGCGCAGCTACGACGCAACCGAAACGCGCGGAGAAGAAGTGGCGCGGCTTTTGGGGCTGGACCCCGCGGCGGTGTTCAAAACGCTCGTCACCGTCGGCGCGAGCCGCGAGCACTATGTGTTCATGGTCCCCGTCTGCCGCGAGCTCGACTTGAAAAAGGCGGCAAAAGCGGTGGGCGAAAAGAGCGTGCAGATGATCAAGGAAAAGGAACTTCTGCCGCTGACGGGGTACGTGCACGGGGGCTGTTCGCCCGTCGGCATGAAAAAGTTTTTTAAAACGACGATCGACCAAAGCGCGCAGGCGTTCGGCGAGATCGCCTTCAGCGCGGGCAGGCGCGGGCGGCAGATCCAGACCTCCCCCGCCGCCCTTGCCGCGCTCATCCCCTATACCTTTGCCGACCTGACCGTATAAAACATGAAAAAAGGACCGGCCGCAAGCCTGCGGTCGGTCCCTTGTTTTTTTGTATCAGAGCACTTTCGACAAAAAATCTTTGAGCCGCTCGTTCTGCGGATCCCCGAAGATCTGCTGCGGCGTGCCCTGCTCCTGTATTTTGCCGCCGTCCATAAAAAGGACGCGGGTGGCGACTTCGCGCGCGAAGCCCATTTCGTGCGTGACGATGACCATCGTCATGCCCTCGTCGGCAAGCTCCTTGATCAGTTCCAGCACTTCGCCGACCATTTCGGGATCGAGCGCGGAAGTCGGTTCGTCAAAGAGCATGACTTTCGGGTTCATGGCAAGCGCGCGCACGATGGCGATGCGCTGCCGCTGCCCGCCCGAGAGCGTGGAAGGGTATACGTTCGCCTTGTCCGCAAGCCCGATGCGCGCAAGCAGGCGCAAAGCGTTCTGCTTGGCGTCTTCGCGGATCTTTTTCGCGCTCGTCTGCACAGGCAGGAGCGTTTTTTTGTTCGCCGCGCTGCGGAACAGGTTCGTAAAGCGCAGCAAAGCGTTTTTCGCCTTTGTTTTGCGCAGATCGTGCAGCCCGATGTGCACGGGCGCGAGGGTGATGTTTTTGAGCACGTTCATGTTGTTGAACAGGTTGAACTGCTGAAACACCATGCCCATCCTGCGGCGGTGCAGGTTGATATCCACCTTTTTATCGACAAGGTTTGCGCCTTCAAAGTACACCGCGCCGCTCGTCGGGTCCTCCAACACGTTCAAACAGCGCAAAAAGGTGCTTTTGCCGCTGCCCGAAGGACCGATGATGGCGACTTTTTCGCCCTGCTCGACCTTTTCGGTGATGTCGTCCAACACGACGAGATCGCCGAATTTTTTGGTGAGATTCTCCACCTCGATGAGCGCGACGCGCTCGCCGCGGGCGAGCCGCGCCGCAACGGAGACGTCTTCTTCCGCATAGGCATCCGATGCGAGAAGCTGCCTTTTAACTTCTTCTTTCACTCTTGCGCAGCCTCCTTTCCACAACACGGATGATCACGGTAAAGATGATGACGATCACAAGGTACACGAGCGCGAGGAAGATATACGGCAGAATGATCTTATAGTCATTGGATGCCAGCGAGCTGAACGCGAGCGTCAGATCGGTGGTGCCTACGTACCCCGCAACGGACGTATCCTTGGTGATGGCGATCAGCTCGTTACCCAGCGTCGGGACGACGTTTTTGACCGCCTGCGGGAACACGACTTTGAGCATGGTGACCGTAAAGGAGAGCCCGAGCGTCCTGCCCGCTTCCAGCTGCCCCACATCCACCGACTGGATGCCGCCGCGCATGATCTCGGAGACGTACGCGCCGCTGTTGAGCCCGAACACGATGACGGATTCCCACACGCCGTTGATGTTGATCTTCAGCGGAAGAAAGATAACGAAATGGAACACGAGCAACTGCACAACGATCGGCGTGCCGCGGAAAATCGTCGTGTAAACGTCTCCCACGGCAGCAAACACACGCGCCACCTTGCTGCGCGTACCCGCAACATGGATGACGGCGACGATCGTACCCAAAACGATACCGATGACAAGCCCCAAAAGGGCGATGACCATGGTGTTTTGCAGACCCTGCAGGACGAGCTTGTACCCGTCATAGGTTATGAATTGTTCGTAAAAGCTATCCCACATCTATGTTATCCGTTGATGCCGTTCACTGCCTCGGCGAGCGTAAATTTATCGCCGACGACCACGCGCAGCCGTTCGCCCGCCAGATCCTGCACGGCAAGCCCGATGGAGCTGTACTGCTTGATCTCCGAAAACACGTCGGCAAAGCCCTTGAAGTCCTCTCCCATCGTGCCCGAATTGTCACCGGCAAGATAGGTGTAGCCCGTCTGCCCGGTCGCAGCGCCCGCGACTTCGCCCGTGAGCGTATTCAGCACGGCGACAACGTCTGCCTTGGTCTGACACTCGTCAAACGCGGTATCCTCCGTGAGCACGGCGACACGCTGCGCCGCATTGTAATAGCTGTCCGTAAAAGAGACCGCCTCCGCACGCTTGGGCGTGACCGTCAGCCCCGCCATGCCGATATCCGCCTGGATGCCGTCCGGGGGTTCGGCGGTGCCGTCTTCGCTGTCGCCCGCGTAATCGGTGCCCGCAACGGTCGGGATGACGGACTCGAACTTCATGTGACGGATGACGAGCGTTTTACCGAGCGCATCCGCAAACAACTGCGCGATGTGCATGTCGATGCCCGCAAAATACGCGCCCTGGAAGTACTCGAAAGGAGCGAACTCCGCGTTCGTCGCCACGACGAAGTATTCCGAACGATCCGCCCCGGCGGGCACTTCGGTGAGCACTTCGCCGAGGTTTTCCGCCGTGCCTTCCGCTTCGGCGTCGAACAGCTCGTCGATGGTGACGCCGTTCAGCCCCTCTTCGCTCTTCAGGTCGGCGATGTAGCCGTTGATGGTATCGGTCAGCTCGCTGCCCTTGGGAAGAATAAATGCATACTCCTCCTCCGTCAGATCGATCTCGATGATCTTTACGACACTGCCGCCGTTGCACGCCGTCATGGAGACGGCGAACAGCGCCGCCAAAAAGACGGAAACGATGGTTGCAAGCAACTTTTTCATAACCTCTTTTACCTCTCTTTTTGTTTTTCCGCCAAAAGAGCTGCTAAAAGGATTTTTTTCGGACGAAAGTCCGAAAAAAGGGTACCCTTTGCGCCGACTCTTCGGCGATGGGATAATCATATCATTTCACACCGCAAAAGGCAAACGTTTTTGAAAGTATTTCTGCAATTCTATACATTTTATGCGCGTGCCGCGCATTGCAAAAGCGCCGCCGCCCGAAGGCGGCGGCGCAAAAAGCCGCTCCCGCGCGCCCTTTTCGGCGCTTATTCGAGGATCGCCTTGATGCGGCGCACCCCGCCGGAAGAAGATTGCTCCTTCATGATCTTAAAATGCCCGAGCTCGCCCGTGCTCTTTGCGTGCGGCCCGCCGCACATTTCGCGCGAAAAGCTGCCGATGGAATAGGTCTTGACCACGTCGCCGTACTTGTTGTCGAACACGCCGACGATGCCTTCGTCGCGCGCCTGCTGATACGGCATCTCCTCGTACACGACGGGAATGTTTTCCGCGATCTTTTCGTTGACCAGCGCTTCGACCGCTTTGATCTCCTCCTCCGTCATGGGACGGGGGAAGTTAAAATCGAACCGCAGGCGTTCGGGGGTGATGTTGCTGCCCTTTTGGTTCACGTCCGGCGAAAGGACCTGCTTCAACGCGGCGTTGAGCAAGTGCGTTGCGGTGTGCAGACGGGTGGTCGCTTCGCCCGTATCGGCAAGCCCGCCCTTGAACTCGCCCGCCGCCTGGGCATGGCTCTTTTCCTGATGCTCTTTGAACGCCTCGGCAAAGCCCGCCTCGTCTACGGTCAGCCCGCGCTCGGCGGCAAGCTCCACCGTAAGTTCGAGCGGGAAGCCGTAGGTATCGTACAGTTTGAACGCCGCCTTGCCGCCGATCGCCGTTTCGGGCACGTAAGAAGGGTCCTGCTTTGCCATAAATTCGTTTTTGCGCGCGATGCCCGCAAGCGTCTTTTCAAACTCCTTCATGCCCTTTTCGAGCGTCGCCTCGAACCGCTCCGTTTCCCGCGCGATCTCGGAAAGGATGTACTCTTCCTTTTCGGGCAGCAGCGGGTACGCCTCGTTGTACACCTCTTCGATGAACACTTTGGCGACGCCGAGCATCTCCTTCCCGTCCACGCCCAGCGTGCGGCACCAGCGGATGGCGCGGCGCATCAGGCGGCGCAGGATATACCCCGCGCCCGTGTTGGAGGGCAAAATGCCGTTCACGTCGCCGATGAGCATGACCGCGGTGCGCGTGTGGTCGTCGACGATGCGCATGGCTTTTTGCGCCTCGCCCCCGTCGTCGTACCGCTTGCCCGAAACCTTTTCCAGATAAGCGATCGCGCCCGCGAAAAGGTCGGTCTTATACCCGTCCGTCAGCCCGTTCAAAAAGGCGAGCATGCGGTCCAGCCCGAAGCCCGTATCGACGTTTTTGTTTTCGAGCGGG
This sequence comes from uncultured Clostridia bacterium, assembly GCA_944376145.1. GTDB lineage: Bacteria > Bacillota > Clostridia > Christensenellales > Borkfalkiaceae > Borkfalkia. The sequence goes on from CALWBR010000055.1 coordinate 18,377, forward strand.
GTATAGCCGCTCTCCGTCTTTTTGTACTGCATGTACACGTCGTTGCCGATCTCGACGTACCGCCCGCAGGGGCAGTTGATGTCGCAGTGTTCCCGCCCGCACTCCTTGTCGGTGACGGGGTAAAACCACTCGTTGTCCGGCCCGCAGGGGGTGCCGACGGTACCTTCCAGCTCCCACCAGTTGTTCGACTTGTCCAGATAATAGATGTGTTCGGGTTTGATGCCCAAACCGATCAAAAGCTGCGCCGTCTCCTCGTCGCGCGGGGCAGACTCATTGCCCGCGAACACGGTAGAGCAGATCTTATCCTTGTCCAACCCGAATACTTTGGTCAGCAGTTCGAAGCTCCACGCCGTCTTTTCCTTTTTAAAGTAATCGCCCAGCGACCAGTTGCCCATCATCTCAAAGAAGGTGAAGTGCGACGCATCGCCGACCGATTCGATGTCTACCGTGCGCACGCAGCCCTGCACGTTGCAAAGCCGCTTGCCCTTCGGGTGCGGCTGCCCCAACAGATAGGGCATGAGCGGCTGCATACCCGCGACGTTGAACATGACGCCCGTCGTCCCGTCGCCGATGAGCGACACGCCGCCGATGTTCACGTGCAAAAAAAAAAAATAAAAACGGATCCAC
>CALWBR010000056.1 GCA_944376145.1 uncultured Clostridia bacterium
CAAAGGCGGGCTGCAGGAAGTGTACGATATACTCAAGGGCGACGGAAACTGGAACAATTCCTGCTGGACGCTCTGGGCGCCCGAAGTCACACAGGCGGCAGACGGCGGCTGGTGGCTGTACGGCAGCTGGACGACCACGTTCGGCTCCGACCGTTCCGTCATCTTCCAATGCTATGCCGACGAGGTCACGGGTCCCTACCGCTATACGGGCGTCGTCGTCTGTTCCCGCGGGCAGTACGGAGCGCCGAACGCGATCGACGCGTCCGTGTTCACCGATGCGCAGGGCGGTCTGTACATGAGCTACGGCTCCTTTTTCGGCGGGATCTGGTGCCTGCCGCTCGACCCGCACACGGGCTTGCGCGCGGACGGCATCACGGCGGAGCAGATGCGCACGGAAAACCTTTCGAACGCGACGCTCTTCGGTACCCGCCTCGCGCAGGGCAGCGTCGAAGGCTCCGTCCTCACCTATCGGGAGGAGGTGCCCGTCTACGACGGCAGCTTCACGGAATACAGTTCCTCCGCCCTCACGACGCGCAGCGGCTACTGGATGCTGTGCTCGGCGGGCAGTTTGAGCAGCGATTACAACATGCGCAGCGTCTATGCGGAGACACTTGCGGGCTTTAACGGCGTTTCGCCCGCGACCGCGGGCAGCCGCGTGGGCGGCTCCTTCAGCTGGAAGGGGAGCGCGCAGGCGGCAGAGCCGGCATACGATTGGTACCTTCCCGGGCACAACGATATCCTGACTACGTCCGACGGCGTCGACGTGCTCGCCTACCATGACCGCATCTACTTCGGCAACGCGGGTTATCATTACCTGTTTGTGAGCATGTTCGCCTTCAATTCGCAGGGCGAGATCGTCATGAGCCCCAACCGCTACGCGGGCGAGGCGCTCCGCCCCGTCACCGCGGCGGAGATCACCGAACTTTCGGGCGGGGAATACGACTACTGCCTCGTACAGGGCAACACGCCCGCCTCCAACAGCAACGGCGGGTACGCGTCGGCGGGGCTGCGCTTTGAAAGCGGCGGCGGCGCGGGCAACGGCAGGGTCACGCTGAACGGAGAACGCATCGGCGAGTGGTACCTGTACGGCGAAAACTGGGTCAGCGCCCGTATCGACTTGGGCGGCGGCGCCCAAACGTATTACGGCGTGGCGATGCCCGCTTGGATCGACGCCGCCGACCGCGGCGGGATCACCCTCTCGTTTTTGCGGGAGGACGGGCAGGCAACGCTCCTGTGCAACCAGCATTTCGGCGCACAGGCAGCCGCGCAATAAGTTTCGGCAACGGCCTTCCTTTTTTTCGTTCTATGGAACAAAACGGGGAAGGTTGAAAAAACACTATAAGGAGTAATGCATTATGCACAGCAAACGGTTTAGCATCGCGGCAATTTTGTTGGCGCTGCTGCTGGCTTTCTCTTTCGCGCTCGTGATGTTCGCGGGCTGCGTCAAAGAAGGCGACGACGATCCGGGCGGAGAAACCCCGGGGCCCGACGGACCCGGTACGGGCGACGAAGGCGACCCGAACGAGGCGGCGGCGGCAAAACTGGTCACCGACGAATCGTTGAAGGAGAAGCTCCTCGTTCTCTATGACTTCGAGGATCCTTCCCGTTCCAGCGGTTCCGCTCTCTACGGGTACGACCCCTTCACGGGCGCGCCCAACAGCCGCAACGGCGTGTACAGCTCTACGGGCGACGCACAGACCGTAACGACCTCTTCGCTGGAGGCGCAGGTCACGGGCTCTTCGTCCAAAACGGCGCTCAACGTCACCAGCGGCGTCACGCTCAACGGCGCGCTCGAAGGCTTGTTTGACGCCGACTTTGACGGGCAGGACGCGAACGGCGGGTACGACAAGGGCGTTTCCGTCTCCTTCTGGGCGTACAACTATGACATGAACAAGCAGGAGTCCAGCGAGACGGCGGGCACGCTCTCTTGGGACTACAACAACATCGTCAGCAACGGTATCATCTCCGTCACGTACGGCAACCTGCGCGGCTCCACGCCTTCGGGCACGGATGCGCTCGTCTACCCGAGCGCGACGACGACCGTCGGCAGGGCTGCCTACACCGAGGAGAGCTACAACGCCCGCCGCAACCTTGCGGGCATGACGGATACGACGATGCAGACGTTCGACGCCTCCGCGACCGACCCGTACACGGGCTGGAACGCCATTGCCGGCAACGTGCAGACGGCGGAAGAAGGCAGCGTCGTCTATGAGATCGGCGAATCCTATTACCAGAACTGGCGGTACATCACCGTTTCGCTGCAGCCGGACGGCGTGTACTTCTACAACAACGGCAGGCTCGCGTATGCGTACACCTCGCTCAGCAACATCGAGTGGTCTACGAATTCGTCGATCTTCAACCGTACCTGCAGCCAGTACTACCGCTACATCGCCGCCATCAACGCGGAAGAATACAGCGTGAGCGGGCAGACGGTCGGTCTTGCGCAGCTCGGTTACCAGTTCGGTATGTTCGGCATCGAAACGGGCATCTATGCGGACGATCTGATCGTCGGCTACGGCTTGGATGCCGACGACGCGCGTGCACTGTATGAAGACGTCTCCGGCGTCGAATACACGGACGACCAGGTGGCTTGCACCGCTGCTGCTTCGCAGGAAGACCAGGCAGCGCAGAATGCTATCAACGCGTATATCGCAAATCTCAAAACGGATGCGGCGGTTCGTGCTGCGCGTGCCGATTGGGAAGAAGACTTCACGTACGGCGATTACACGTATGATGCCGATGATGCTGCGGCAAGTTCCTTTGCTCATTATCAGCAGAGCCTGACGGCGGGCACAGATGGCAATACTGGTGCGCTTGCGATCGTTACGGCGGATGGCAATATCACGTATAGCGGTATCGTTACTTCTGCCGGAACAACAACGGAAGATCAGGTCGGTGAATATTATATGGGCGTAGGCGCAACGGTTTACGGCAAAGGTACCGGTACGTACATTGGTATGTCCGGCGCCGACAATTGCTGGAGTGACGACAAGTCTATTACCTATGGTCCCGGCAACAATACAAACGTTGAGCTTCCGTGGGTGCAGTTGAACCTTGCCAAGTGGTTTGGCTGGGAAGAAATTTCGGCTACGATCGATGAAGATGCGACGGTAACCGTCGGTGAACAGGAATATACCGGCACGATCACCGTAACGGTCACCTACTATTGGTATTATTACATGACGCTGTTGGGAGAAAAAGTGAATTGTCCCGGCGTAGATGGCGATACCAGTTCTTATGCGTATACGATCACGGAAGATGATTGCTTGCTGGGGTCGATCACGTATACCTATCCGCTGAGCGTTCTCAGCGAAGCGGGAACGGCGGAAGGCGTGAATGTGAATATCTTTGTTGACCATTGCACGTATTGGTTCAACTATGATTATGCCCCCGAAGCAGCCGAATAAGCAGACCGCTCTGTAAACACAGAAAGGTAAAAACCAGCAGCCCGCCCGTTTCGGGCGGGCTGCCACGGTCTTTCAAATCATTTTTAAGGAGACTTGCATGAAAAAGAAGATCCTTTGCTTGTTGTTGGCGCTGTGCGTCGGCGTTTTCCCCGCGGTGCTTACCGCCTGCGTCGAAGGCGAGCCCGACCCCGGCGAGAGCGCGGAATACACCATTGTAGACGTCCCCGTCCTCAGCTTCGATGCTTCGGCAAACAAAGTGACGGACGCCTCTATTGCGACGGATACCTTTGCCATCTCGTACGAGGAGGGGAAGGAAGTCACCGTCGCCATCGGCGAGGGCGGCGTCACCGCATCCGAGCCTACAAGCGCGACCGAAGGCGGCGTTACGACGGATACGTACACCTTTACGGCGACGGCGGTCGGCAATTACACCGTCAACATCACCACGGGCGGAGAAACGGATACCGTTACTTACAACGTTGCGCCCGCCTATCCCGGGTTGGTGTTCTTTGACGCGTTTTCCAGCTTCGGCACGAACAACATGAACACGACCACGGCGAACATCCATGACCCGTGCATCGTCGAGGCGGACGGCAAGTACTACGTGTTCCAGACGGATAACTACACTGAGTACGGCTACACCATCCGCGAGAGCGACAACCTTATCAACTGGAAGTACGCAGGCGCCGCCATCCCCGGCTTCAACGTCAACGGCGCGCCGCCCCGCGCGGATACGATGAGCGAATCCAACGAGCTGTGGGATGTGTATCAGATCATCAACAAGATGACGGATTGGAAGGAAAATTGCTGGACGCTCTGGGCTCCCGAAGTGGTGCCCGCGGCAGACGGCGGGTACTGGCTGTACGCAAGCTGGACGAGCGCGTTCGGCTCCCCGCAGTCGATCATCTTCCTCTGCCATGCAGACGAGGTGACGGGCCCCTATGAGCTCGTGTATACGGACAACGGCGAGCCCGCGGTCATCGCGAATTCGCACGACGGCGGCAACCCGTACCCGAACGCGATCGACGCGTCCATCTACTACGATACGGAAGGGAACATGTACATGAGCTACGGTTCCTTCTCGGGCGGCATCTACTGCATCGAGCTCGACCCCGAAACGGGTCTGCGCAAGGACGGGAAGACTTCTTCCGATCTTGCCGGGTATGACGACAAGGCGGGCCGCTACGGCACGTGCCTGGCAGCCAACCGCAACACGGAAGGCTCGGTCATCACCTACCACGAGGATGTGGAGATCTCTTCTTACGACGGCACCGGCGAATACACGCCCGGCGAAACGAAGGACCTTTACTACATGATGAGCTCGTCGGACAGCCTGAGCACGACGTACAACATGCGCGGCTACTCTTCCGCGACGGCGACGGGCACCTACGGCGCAACGACGGGCGGCTCTTCCACCGGCACGCGCGTCTCCGGTTCCTTCAGCTGGCGCACGAGCGCGACGGACAATGCGATCAACTTCGATTTCTACGCGCCCGGGCACAACGATATGATCCGCACATCCACGGGCAGGAACCTGCTGGCGTACCACAACCGCATCGGCTTCGGTACGAACAACCACTATCTGTTCCTCTCCACGTACGCGTTCAACTCCCGCGGCGACCTGGTCATGAACCCGAACCGCTATGCGGGCGAAGTGGCGCGCAAGATCACGGCGGCGGAGATCTACACGCTTTCCGATACCTATTCGTTTGCGGCGGTCACGAACAACAACGTGTCGGCGTCCTTTAACAAAGGCTACGCGATGGAAGGGATGCAGCTGCGGGAAGACGGCAGCATCTACTTCAACAACGCGGCGGTCGGCACGTGGAAGCTGTACGGCGACAACTATGTGCTCATCGACCTGACGAGCACGATCGACGGCGCGAGCGGCGGCGCGATCACGGGTAAGTACTACGGCGTGGCGTTCCCCGCGTACATTGAAAAGGAAGGAATGGGCGGCATCTCCATCTCTTGTGTGAGCGAGAACGGAGCGAACACCCTGTACCTGAACATGATGGATCTTGCCTGAGGCAATACGATCGGCGCCCTGCGCGTTCCGCGCAGGGCGCAAAAGAATTCACCCCAAGCCTTCCCCCTCGCGGGGAAGGTGCCCTAAAACAACAGGGATCCCGAAATTCGCAGCCTGCGAAAGCAGTGCGAGAATTTTGGGAAGAGGAGGAGCGGAGCGCGCATGCGAGCATTGCCCTTTGGGGCGATGCGAGAGCGCAGCCGACAGCTCCGACGAGATGAGGGGGCGCAAGATGAGTAGTTCTGCCTTTCGCTCCGACGAGAAGGGCGCTGTCTGCGATAGCGCAACGTTCACGCATGAACAGCCGTAAAAATTACAAAAATACGGCGGTCATTCGCTTGCAACACGGCAAGCAAAGTTGTATAATGCCATTCGATTGCGCCGCCACGGGGGCACGGCGGTGCGGCTTCAACAAAAACCCGCCCCAAAGCAAGGAAGAATGAAAAAGGACTTTCCGAACGGCGTCCACTTTGACGCCCTCAATCAGAACTGGGAAGCTACGCCCGACAAATGGCATGTGTTCGGCGCGCACGATCCGTCCATGATCGAGGCGGACGGCTACTACTACGCCTTTTCGACGGGCACCTTCCGCCGCGACATGTACCAGATCCGCCGTTCTGAAGATCTCATCCATTGGGATTTTATCGGCGAGGCGTTTCAAGACGGCTTTACCGAACTCAAACCCGTCGTCGATATGCTCAAACAGATCTACGGCGGCGACGTCCGTACCGAAAATTTGTGGGCGCCGGACGTCGTGCCCGCCAAGGGCGGCGGCTATTGGCTGTACGGCTGCTATACGGGCGTGTTCGGCAACAACTACTCCGTCATTTATCTCGCCAAAGCGGATAAAGTCACGGGTCCGTATAAATATGTGGATATGCTCGTCGTTTCGGGCGGCAACTGGGGGCTTACGCCCAACGCCATCGATCCGCAGATCTTTTACGATGCCGAAAACCGTATGTGGATGACGTACGGCTCGTTCTACGGCGGCATCCGCATCCTCGAGCTCGACCCCGCAACGGGGCTGCGCAAGGACGGGTACACGTACGAAGCGTACAGCCAAAAACAACTGACGCGCGAACAGTACTTCGGCAAACGCGTGCTCACCACCACCAACGCCGAAGGCTCCGTTGTCGCTTTTCGGCGCGGCGTGCCCGTCTACACCGGCGATATTTTCGCCGCGGACGAGGACAAGGCGCTGTGGAAGAAGAAGGATCTCTATTACCTCATGTGCTCTGCCGATTCGCTGTCGATGGACTACAACATGCGCGTGTGGGTGAGCGAGCAGCCGGACGGCGGCTACATGCGCGAGCCGTACGGCAGGGCGGGGCAAAAGGTGGCAAGCTCCTTCTCCTGGCGGTACGGGGAGGACGATCTGCGCGTTCCCTACGATTTTTACGTGCCCGGGCACAAT
>CALWBR010000057.1 GCA_944376145.1 uncultured Clostridia bacterium
CCTTGTAATAGCTGCCGCTGCCGTCCGCGGTATGGGAGGGTGCTTTGTAATCGTTCTCTGTATCGAGCGTCCACTCGGAAGCATTGAACGCCGCCATGTTGAGCGTGAGTTTGTGTTCTTCGTCCCGTTCGCAGACGACTTCCGCCGTCCACGCCCCGCTCATCGTTTCCTTGTCATACGCAACGCTCACCGCCGTATACTGATGCCCCAGGGCGGGAACGGTCACGTCAAAGGAGATGGACGTATCGTCCGCATAGGTGTACGTCGTCGTGCCCGCGCCTTCGCACGTTGCGAGCGTCTTTTCGACGGACGTATAGGCATTTTCCGTACCGAGCGCGGGCAGCGTGACCGTGTCGGTCGCTCCCGCGGAATGGTCGCAGTCCTCTGCCGTACAGGTGCGCGTCGCTGAGCCCTTCTCCGTCTGCGTGGGCGCCATCACCTGCCATGCACCGTAAGTATGGACGTGCGGCTCTTTGACGGTAACGGTGACCGTTTTATTCTCCGCACCCTCCGCCGCGAACGTGAACACATACACGCCTGCCTCGGAGATGGTGAACGGCGTACCCGACGTGAACGCAAGTCCGCTCGCCGCCTCGCCGTCCTTGGTGTAGGTGACGGTGACGTCCGCTGTGTGCGTTGCGCGCCAGGTAAGCGTGACCTGCTGCGTCATGGTGATTTCTGCCGCGCTTGCCGATGCGAAGATCGCGGGATCGGGCGTCGGCTTTTCAACGGAAGGCAGCCATTCCACCTTCACCCCGCTCGCCGTGATCCACTCCGTATCGCCGGAATTGGGCTCTGCGGCAAGATCGTAGAGGATAAAGTAGACATCGGCGGAGGCTTCCGTCACGTTTTCGATGGTGAACCCCACCACGACGATGCCGAGATCGTACGTCACAAAGATCTTGTTCCCCGAACGCGTGACGACGATGCGCGTATCCGCTTTGAACTCGTTGAACGTATCGTGATCGATGAGCGCGGCAAGATCGGGAAAATCGGTCTTGACCGCGTCGGCTGCACCGCCTACCGTCCACCAAGTATTGGCGGGGCGGAAGAAATACTGCGCTGCGCCGTCGTTTACCTGCACAAAGACGCCCTCTTCCCAAGCCGTAGCGGACATTGCACCCGAGAGCTTTGCCGTGAGAACGAGCGACTCGCCGTCGCGCAACGCGTAAGGATGCGCGAGCGCTTGTCCCCAGGTGTCGAGCGCGGCATTCTCGTATTCGCCGCCCACGAACGTCCACTGTGCCGTGAGCGTGACGTTGCCGTTCGCCGTATACTCCGCTTTGGCGGCATACGTCTTTTCGCCGTCGCTCCAACCCGTAAACTGATAACCAAACGCCGCGGAAGGCGCTGCGGGAAGCGTGATCTTCTCCCCTTTCTCCGCCGTCTGTGCGGCGGGAGCCTGCGCCCCTGCTGCCGCGTGTTCGCCGAGGGCATATGTCACGGCACAAGAATCAGGATCGAGCACATTGACCGTGACCGATACGCTTACCGCATCTTCTGCCGTAAACACAAAGACATACGTGCCTTCCTCACGGATCGTAAAGGGCGTACCTGAAACGATCGCAAGATCGTGGGCGGGCTCCCCGTCTTTTGTAAAGTGCACTTCGACTTTTGCATCTTGCGTTGCCGCCCACGTCAGCGTGATCTGTTCGCCGGCAACGATCTCCGTCCTATCCGCCGAAGCTGTGATCACCGGATCGGGCGTCGGCTTTTCGACGGAAGGCAGCCACATGATCGTAGCTGTCCCTACATCGATCGACTCCTCTTCCAGATCGTACAACGCAAAGAAAATATCGCTCGTTTCTTTGGTCAAACCATGCAGCGTATAGCCGACGACCACCGTACCGAAGTCATAGGTGACGAGCATATCGTCTCCTTCACGGGTAACGACGATGCGCGTATCCCGCTTGCATGCGTTGAAGCCGTCATGATCGATCAATTCGGGCAAAGAAACGACATCCCGCGTGACCAACCCGTTCGGATCGTTGTCCTGGTTGTATGCACCGCTCCACCAGCAATTATCGGGGCGGAAGACATAATCCTGATCGCCGACAACGCCATCGAACACTTGCACATAGATCCCTTCTTCCCAGGCGGTTTGGGACATAGCGCCCGAGAGAGAAACGGTCAGATCGAGCGATTGCCCGTCCTTTAACGTGAACGGTCCCGTCAGCGCACCGCCCCAACGCAAGATCTCTTTATAATAGATGAGCCCGCTGAATCGCCACTGCGCCGTAAATACCGTGTCGCCATTTACCGTATACCCTGCGCTTGCTGCGTATGTCCTGTTCCCGTCGCTCCAACCATCAAAACGGTAACCGATCTCCCGTTCCGGCGCATCCGGCAAGACGATCCTCTCCCCTTCCCCGACGATCTGCTGCGCGGGAAGGACCGCACCGACATCGGCATGCGCGCCAAGTGCATAGGTCACAGTGTATTTCTCTGTCGGTTCGGGTTCGGGCTCGGGTTCCGGCTCCGGCTCGGGTTCGGGCTGCGCTTCGGTGACCGTTACGGTGACCGTTTTATTTTCCGCGCCCTCTGCCGTGAACGTGAACACGTATACGCCCGCCTCGGAGATCGTGAACGGCGTGCCCGACGTGAACGTGAGTTCGTTCTCCGCCGTACCGTCTACCGTGTAGGAAACGCTGACCTGCGCGCCTTCGGTCGCCGACCAGGTGAGCGTGACCTCTTCGCCCGCTTCGATCACGGCGTCGTCGACCGACGCCGTGATGACGGGAACCGTGACTTGTTCCTCGGGCGTCTTCTCGCCGTCGTTACAGGCGGTAAACGCCAGCGTACTGCATACGACTGCAAGCGCCGCAGCCAACAGCCACTTTCCTTTTCTCATGTTTTCTTCCCTCCTATCGGTTCCGCCCCCTTAAAGAGGGCGGACAAATTCCTTTATTTTTTCTTCTTTTTCACGAGGAAGAACACACCGACGCCGATGCCTGCCGCCACGACGACCGCCGCAATGGCGATGCCCGCAATGGCGCCGCCCGTGAGAGGCTGACCGCCCTCGCTTTCAACTTCGCCGTCGTTTTCTTCGGAGCCGCCCTGCGGACCGCCCGCGGCGGAGACGACGATCTTCTTCGTTTCGGTCGCGCTGTTGCCCCAGCTGTCCGTTGCCGTGATGGTCACGGTATACGTGCCTTCCTTTTCAGGCGTAAAGCGCACGCCGTTCAGCTCGACTTCCTCGTTGTCGGGTCCCGTCACCGTGATGACGGGCGTGGGAGCAATGCCGCCGTCCCCCTCAAGAGACGCCGTGATGACGCCGAGGTTGACCGCCTTGCCAACCGTCCCCGTCGTCGGGAAGGAGGCGGGAATGTTGATGGTAATGGTTGCCTGTGCCGTGAAGATCCGCTCTTCCGATACGGTAAATTCCGAATACGTTGCGCCGACGTTGAAGGAGTTGACCCCCACGTACGCATCCGCTTTCAGATCGAGCGCCGCGATCGTCGTGCTCGCCGTAGGCGTAAACGCCCGATTGAGGTAGACGTTCAAAGTGCCGTCGGGAAGCACCTGCGCTTCCAGATAATTGACATCTTGCAGCCCGACAGTGATATCCGATTCCAGCCACGTCATCGTGAACAATTCCCTGCCGCCGGCGAGACCGTTGATGCAAAGTTTCGGCGTGCCGTCTTCCCACTGAGAGAGCCACACCATGACAAAATTGGCGTTGTCGTAATAGTAAGGCACAAGCCCGAATTTCCACTCATCCGTTCCGTCGGTCTGATTGAGTTCGTCTGCTTTGATCGCCGCGCCGACATAATAACCTTTTGTCGCGTCGACAAGCGCGTCCTTGGTGAGCGCATTGGTCGCACGATAGCTCGTACCGCCTTTTTTGAGCGAATTGGAGACTGTTTTTCCGTCTTCACTGACCGTCCACGTTCCCTCGCGCGCGCCGTACACCGTCCAGCCGTTCTTTTCAAGAGGCGTATTCGACGCAAACGTATCGGTAACGGAAATGTTGCTCACGGTGAGCGTTCCGCCCTTGGCAAAAGCGCCCACGTTCACGCCGTCGAAATTTTCCAGCGAAGCGATCGTGACCGCTCCGTCCGCAGGCTCGGAAGCGCCGCTCTCGATTTGGGCGGTAAAGGCGACGGGCGTTTCGCCCGCGACGACCGTGACCGCCGAAGACTTCATGTGAACGGAGAACTGCCCCGAAAGCGCCGTCTGTGCCGTCCAGACCTTTTCTTGCCCGTACGCTTCTTCGATGAGAGAGAGCGTACCCTCTCCCGCAACGAGACGGACGTTGTTGTCGTCGTCAATATAGTTGAGATACAGCCCGTACTCCGCGCCCTCCGCACTCCCCGAAGGATCAAAGGCGAGCGAGCCCGCAAAGGTCACGTCCTCATACGCCTCGCTGCTGCCCGAAGACATATAAAAGCGCGTATGATTTTCCGTACTCTCCGCATCCATGGCGACGGTATTGCCCGTAACGGTAATATCGTTTCTCTGCTGCGCCGTCATGTGATAGCTGCCGTTTACAAACCAGGTAAACGGTTCGTACCCGACGGCATCGCCGAGATCAGCCGTGAAAGACGTAACATCGATCGGATGATTAAACGCGTATAATCCGATCTTTCCGCCGGAGCCCGCCGACTGTGAAAAGCTCTGCACGGGGAACGTCGTGCTGACGTCCTTTCCGCCCGCATCCTGACCTTCAATGGTCGTGACATACTCGTCCATTCCCGTAGAGGCGTTATACGTTCTCTGCACGGTCATGGTAACGGGCGATACAGACGATATAGACGCCGTCGTCGTACCTGCAAATTGCACTTCGTTCCAAGGAATATCCGCCGCCGTTCCCTGCACGCCCTCCGCGCCGTACCAAATGCCGCCGATCCTCCTTTGCACGAGCAGCGAAAACGGTGTGCCGTTCGTCCATTTCATGGATACGAGGATGAAATTATCCGCATCCTGCGCCCACGGAACGATACCGAAGCCGATCTCCTTCGTGCCCATCCCCTCGGTGATCGCAAACGTCGCCGACAAGGTATAATTGTAGGACGTTTCCTGATAATCCATCGTAGCAAAATCAGCGAGGAATGCCGTGCCGGAGCCCGTTGCCTTTCCGTCCGAAAAATCCCACGCCGCAGAGGGCGTATCCCAGCCCGTGCTGCTTGCAACAAAGTTTTCCGCAGTTTCCTGCGGTGCGGACGCTTCTTCCGCCTGCGCGGAAACAAGCCCCACGCCTGCCGCCAGCGTACAGGCGAGTATTGCCGCCGCGGCAATGCTTGCGATCTTCTTGGTTTTGCTCACCATAACTTTTTCCTCCCAATATGATTATTTTGTATTTCCGCCCGAGCCGTAAGCCTCGAGCTGCGCCTGCAACGCGGCAAGATCGGTATCTGCAAGCGAGGCGATATCCGCTTCCCCGAACGTCGAGCGCATATAGACGATGGGCTGGATATTGACGACGCCGCACCAGACGAGCCACAGCTTCGCGCCGCTCCCGCCGAGCGAGAAATCGGCGACGCCCGTCGCTTCGGGGCAGAGCGCGCGGAAGGCGTACCCCACCTCGCCGTTATAGTCCGAACTCAATTTCGTATTCTGCTGCAGGAAATACGCCGCGTTTTTATAGAACTCGTCTCCCGTGTGCAGATACAGCTTGAAGAATTCGTAGTAGAGAACGGCGGAGTAATTGTCCGCACCCGAATGCCCCGTAGCGATGAGCGAGAAGCCCGAAACGCCGCCGTCGGCAAACGTGTTGATGTCCTCCATCGTTCCCGAAGGAACGGCAAAGTCGTAGCAATATACCCAGGAGAGCGCGGAGACCGCCGCGTGCTCGGCTGCTTTCAGATACTTCTCCTCGCCGGTCAGCTCGTAGGCGGCGTCAAAACAGTAAAGCGCATAGATGGACGCCTCTTTATCCACCGTGTTGGGGTTATCGGGCGTACCGCCGACGTACTTTTCACGATCAAGATAGAGATTGTTATAACTGAACTCCGCCGCCTTGACCGCCGCATCGTAGTACTTCTGCTCGCCCGTATATTCATACAGACGCACGAGGAAACGCACGGCGACGGGAGTGTTCAGTTTGCTCGTTCCCTGCCACGTGAATTCATCCGTGCGGGTGCAGACGCTACCGTTCGTCTCGTAAGCGCGATAGAAAGAGCCGTCCTCATTCTGGTTTTCCGCCATCCAGCTGCCGACTTTGAGCACGGCAGCCTCCCAAGCTCCATAGCCCGAAACACCGTTCTTTCTTGCATAGACGCAGGCGTCCAGCATCCCCTCCATGCCGTCCACGAAGCAGCGCAGGAAGGAGGGATAGTTACGCGCCACACCCGTTGCCGTCGTGCTGCCGTTGTTGGGATCCCACCACACGGGCGGAAGCATCGTTCCCATGATCTTGCTCGACGCCCAGAAGTCGAGCATCGTTCTGCCTTTATCCTCCATAACCGCATCCTTCGTTTCAATGCCCTCGCTCAGAAGGAAATAACCGATGGAAGTCTGCTGCCCGATGAAGCCCATTTGGAAGGTATAGCCCTGCGAGGACGACCAGTCGCCGTAGGTATCGGGGGAAGTGAGGTCGAGGCTGAACGGAACGCCCGCTTCGACGATCCCGTCCGTATCAAACTCCTTATACGTTTCGGAGAATACCTCGATGTTGTCGTCGTAGATGGAATCGATCTCGACGTCCTGCGCGACGGCGGGCGACTCCGCATTGAACGCCGTTTTGAACGTTTCGGTCATGGAAACGG
>CALWBR010000058.1 GCA_944376145.1 uncultured Clostridia bacterium
CCACGCCGATCGCGTCACGTTATTTCGGCAGCCCGCCCTCGGAGCGAAGCCGCCCGTTGCCGACCCGCGCGGCTTTTGGCTTGCAAAATGCGCGGCTTTCCGCCGCGCTGCAAACCAAAAGCCCGCCGCCTTACGGCAACGGGCTACAAGCTGGCGCAGAAGGCGGGATTTGAACCCGCGCTACGGTTTCCCGTACTACTCCCTTAGCAGGGGAGCCCCTTGAGCCACTTGGGTACTTCTGCAACAACGGCTCACATCGCACGGCTGCGATGCCAAATTATAATACCATATTTTATATCCGTTGTCAATTTTATTGCAAGCATAAAGAAAAGTTTTCGCCATTTCTTACAAACGTTAGCACAACTTTGCACGCCCTGTTGACAAACAGGGGCTGCCTGTGTTATGCTCTACGCAAGGGCAACGGGCGCGCGATTTTTGCAAAAAAAGGTTGACGTACCCCCCCCCTGTGCTATACTTATCCACACAGAGCAAACAAGGAGGCAGATCCGTGAACGCACCCGTTTTGGAGATCGAACACTACACAAAGAGCTACGACGGCAAGCGCAATGCCGTGGACGATTTGACGCTGACCGTGCACGCAGGCGACATCTACGGGTTTATCGGGCAAAACGGCGCCGGAAAAACGACGACGCTGCGCGCCTGTGCGGGCGTGCTCGACTTTAAAACAGGCGACATCCGCGTGGGCGGTACGTCCATACAAAAGGATCCCGTCCGCTGTAAACAGATGACGGCGTACATCCCCGACAACCCGGACTTGTATGATTTTTTGACGGGGATACAATACCTGAACTTTATTGGGGACATCTTCGGGGTGGAAAAGCCCGTCCGCAAAGAGCGCATCGAACGCTATGCCGGCATGTTCCGCATCGAAGGCGACCTCGGCTCGCTGATCGGCGCCTATTCGCACGGCATGAAGCAAAAGCTCGCCTTGACGGCGGCGCTGCTGCACGCGCCGACACTGCTTTTGCTGGACGAGCCCTTTGTGGGGCTGGACCCGGAAGCCGCATTCCGCCTGAAAGAGGTGTTCCGCGAACTGTGTGAAAACGGGGCGGCGATCTTCTTTTCCACGCACGTTTTGGACGTTGCCGAAAAACTGTGCAACCGGATCGCCATCATCAAAGACGGGCGGCTGGTCGCCGACGGAAAGACGGACGAAGTACGCGGCGACGAGAGTTTGGAACAGGTCTTTTTGGAGGTGCTCGGCGGTGAAAGCTAAATGGCTGCTGCTCACCAAATTGCAGCTTTGGGAACTATCCGGGCTGAACAAACTGCGCCACTCTTCCGACGGGCGGCAACGGCGGCGCATGATCGGCGTGACGGCGGCGATCGGGCTGATCGGGCTGTTCCTGCTCGCCTTTACGGCGTTCCTGTGCGTGCTCCTCGCCGAGAAGGGCATGGGAGAGCACGTGCCCGCCTTCATGCTGGCGATCGCTTCCTTCCTCGTCTTTTTGTACACGCTCGTGCGCGGCGGCGGCGGATTGTTCGCCGTGCGCGACTATGAAAAGATCCTTTCCCTGCCCGTAAAAAAACGGGATCTGATCGTCTCGCGGCTGTTCGGTGAATACTTGCCGAACCTTGTGTTCACGCTCCTGTTCCTGCTGCCCGCGCTCGTCGTGTACCACATCTATTGCGGGTTCGACATCGGAATGTTCGGAGCGATCGTTCTGGCAACGCTCTGCGCGCCGCTGGCGCCGCTGGCGGTGGCGCTGACGCTCGGCACGCTGCTCTCCGCCCTGACCGCGGGGTTCCGCTACCGGGCGCTGCTGCGCGCCGTTCTCGGCATCCTGCTCTTCGGCGCGCTGATGACCGCCTATTTCTTTTTCACCCTCTCCGCCAACACCGACCTCGGCGCGAACCTTGCGGGCATTGCGGATGCGCTCATCGGCAAGGCATACCCGCCCGCGCTGTTGTTGGACAAAACGCTGACGGGCGCCGCCGTTTGGGGCGTGTTCGCTTTTGCAGGCGGCTCGCTGCTGCTTGCCGCCGTCTTTTGCCTGATCGTCGCCTGCTGTTACAAACGCATCCACGCTTCGCTGCAAGCGCGCAGCACGCGCATTGCGTACAACGCCGCGCAAGTCAAACGCTCGCCCGCGTTTGCCGCCTTGTTGAAGATCGAATTCAAACGGCTGCTCGGCTCTTCGGCATACCTGTTCAACAGCCTCGGCGGGCTGATCGTGACCGTTGTGCTCGTTGTCGTGCTCCTGTTCGGCTTTGACGATCCGTCCGCATTTCCGCCGTGGATGCTCGCCAATGTGCCCTATGCCTTAGCGGGGCTTGCCGCCGCCATGGTCGGCACGGCGTGCCCCGCCGCCTCCGCCCTCTCCTTGGAAGGCAATGCGCGCGGGCAGCTGTTTGCCCTGCCCGTCTCCGCGCGCAAGATCTTGCTGGCTAAAGCCGCGCCCACGTTTCTTTTGGACGGGGCGGTGATGGTGTGCGCCTCCGTCCTCTATTGCATCCTTGCGGGAGCGGGCTGGGAAGCCTACCTGATCTGCCCGTTTTCCGCTCTCGCCGCGGCGGCGTTCGTGGCGCTCGCGGGCATCTATCTGAACTACAAATACCCGAAGTACGATTGGACGCAGGAGATCCAGGTCTACAAACGCGGCACGCCCGTGATGATCCTCTCCTTCGGCTGCCTGCTCCCCGGCATTGCCGCCACGGTGCTCGCCCTGCTGTTCGGCTGGCTGCCCGTCGTGATCCTCACCGCCGTCTACATCCTGCTCGGCGCCATGATCCTGCTTTGGATGCGAAAAGCGACTTTATATGTTTGAACACGCACCGTGCAAAACGCGGCGGCGGGGATACATCCCCGCCGCCGCGATCTTTTTTCCGTCTTACAGCGCCCAGCCGCCGTTGCGGAAAACGGGCACCCGTTCCCCGCTCTGCGTGACGCCCGTGATGCACAGGTCGTCCGTTCCGATCATAAAATCCGCATGCACGACGGAATCGTTCACGCCCATCGCCTTGATCTCTTCAAACGAATAGCCTTCGTACCCCGCCACACAGTTGTTGAACCCTCTGCCCAGCGCCAAATGGCAGGATGCGTTTTCATCGAACAGCGTATTGTAAAAGAGCGCGCCGCAATTCGCCACGGGGCTGTCATACGGCACGAGCGCGCACTCGCCCAGATACGCCGCGCCTTCGTCCATGCCGACCAGCCGCCGCAGCGCGGCTTCCCCCGAAGAGGCGTGCACTTCGACCACTTTCCCTTCGGAAAACCGCACCGAAAAATTGCGGATGAGCTGCCCGCGCCAGGAGAGCGGCTTGGTGGAATAGACGATCCCCTCCGCTTCCCCGCGCTTGGGGGTGGTGTACACCTCTTCGGAAGGGATGTTCGGGTTGAACTTTACACCGGAGAGCGTCTCCTCTTCTCCGCCCAAAAACAGCCCGTTTTGCATCAGCCCGACGCGTAGGCGCGTGCCGTTGCCCGCCTCGTATTCGAGCGCGGCAAGGCGCAGCGCGTTGAGCTTGGCGCAACGGGCGGCAAGGCGCGCATTGTGCGCCTGCCAATTGGCGACGGGGCTGCCCTCCAACGCACGCGCACAGCGCAGGATGGCGTACCAAAGTTTCTCCTCCGCGGCAGCCGAAGACAGGTTCGGGTACACTTTTTTTGCCCACTGCCTGCCTGGCACGGCGGCGATGCACCACTGGTACTTGTTCTCCATTTTATCGCGCAGCGGCTTGAAGACCAGCGAACGGGCGCGCAGCGCGCGGGCGTACTTGCCCTCGTCCACGCCCGCCATGCCGTCCGGATCCTCGCTCTCCAAATACAGCCGCGCGGGGAGAAGGCGCGCTTCCTGCCGCAGTTTTTCCTCCTCCCACGGGGCGACGGCGCCGAGCACTTCTTCCCTCTCGTGCAGGGCGGCGAGCCGCCGCACGGGCTGGTATCCCCATTCGACGCGCACGCGCGCGGCGCCCGCGCGGTAGCACTCCTCCGCGACGAGCGCGGCAAACTCCGCCTTGTCCGCCTCGGCGACAAGGATGACTTCCTGCCCCTTTTGCACGTTCAGACCCGTGCGCGCAAGCAGCTTCGCGTAATTCATCAACACCGTTTTTTGCATACCGTTCCTCTTTACACCGACCGTGCCCGCTTATTGCAGCGCCTCGCTCCAATTTCCGCCGACAAAGACGGGGATGCGCTGCCCGCTCTCCGTCACGCCCGTGATGCGCAGATCTTCCGCGCCGATCATAAAATCCACATGGACGGAGGAATCGTTGACGCCGAGAGCGGCAAACGCATCCTTATCCAGCGTTTCAAAGCCCTCGATCGTGTTCGAATACCCCCTGCCCAGCGCGAGATGGCAGCAGGCGTTTTCATCGAACAGCGTGTTGTAAAAGAGCACGCCCGTGTTATTGATCGGCGAATCGTACGGAACGAGCGCACACTCGCCTAAATACGAGGCGCCCTCGTCCATGGCAAGGAGCTTGCCCAAAAGCGCGGCGTTCTTTTTTGCACCGTATTCGACGACGCGCCCTTCCTTGAACCGCAGCCAGAACCCTTCGATGAGTTCGCCGCTGTACGAAAGAGGTTTGACCGCATATACGACGCCCTCCGCCTCCCCACGCTTGGGGGTGGTGAAACACTCCTCCGTGGGGCTGTTGGGGTTGAAGTGCGCGCCGCTCACCGTGCGCTTTCTGCCGGCGATGAAACGGGCGCTGCCGATCAACCCGACGCGCAGGTGCGTGCCGTTCGCGCTCTCGTATTCGAGCGCGGCAAGATGCAGCGCGTTGAGCTTATCGCACTTTTCGCGCAAGGCGCGGTTGTGCCACATCCAGTCCGTGAGCGGATCGCGCCCGTCCGCACGAGAGACTTGCAGGATCAGCTCCCACAATTTTTCGACGGCGGCGTTTGCCCGCAGCGAAGGGAACACTTTTTTCGCCCAGCCCGCGGAAGGCACCGCGGCGACGCACCACTGGTAGCGGTTGGTCATGGCGTCGTTGTACGGCTTGACGATGACGGAATGCGCCATCTCGGCAAGGGTGAGCTTGTCGCGGTCGGCGCCCTTCATCCCGTCCGGGTCGGCGGACAAAATTTTGATGCGCACGGGCGGCGCTTCGACGCGCTCTTTGAGCTTTTCCTCTTCCCACGGGCGCACGGCGGCGAGCTCCTTCCCCTCTTCAAAACGGGAGGCGAGCTTCAAAAGCTGTGCGTTTTCCCACTCGACGGTGACCTTGGCTGCCCCCGCCGCATAGCACTCTTCGGCGAGGACGGCGATAAACGCACACGCCTCCGTCTGCGCGGCGATGACGACGGGCTGCCCGGGCTGCACGCTCGCCCTGACGCGCGCGATCAGTTTTGAATAGTTTTTGATGAGAGACTTTTTCATCCTTCCTCCCCGCCTGCAAGCCCCAGCAGTTTGCAGGCGTTTTCGCCGCAGATCTTGGCGCGCTCGCGCTCCGAAAGCGGGATCCGATCCAGCCACGCAAGCGTGTTCTGCGGCGTATCCCACGGGCAATCGGTGCCGAACAGCACCCTGTCCGCACCAAAGGCGCGGATGACCCTTTCTCCCGTTTCGGGCGGAGCGCAGCGGGCGGCATAACTCGTATCGATCAAAACCTGCGTCGGAGCAAGCTCCTCGATCGCCGCCTCTTCCATGCGCTGCCCGCCGAGGTGCGCTACGACGATCTTTGCCGTCTTAAAGGTCTCTGCCACTTTCCGCATGCGCGCGGGCGGCGTTTTGACGGGCGGCTCGAAACCGAGGTCTTTGCCGCCGTGGAAGAGCATGATCAGCCCGAGCTCTTCGCACGCTTCGTAGAGGGGGAACGCCTTTTCGTCGTCCACAAAAAAGTTTTGGTACTCGTTGTGGAACTTGACCCCCTTTACGCCCGCCGCCTTTAAGCGCCGCAATTCGGAACGCGCGTTTTCGGAATCGGGATGCACCGAACCGAAGGGCACGATGTCCGGCTCGTTCGCGAGCGATATGGCAAAATCGTTGACGTGCCGCTCCGAGCGGGGCGAAACGGCGATGCTGAGCAGCACAAAGGCGTCCACTCCCTGCCCGTGCATGCACGCGCGCGTATCCGCGAGCGTGCCGCTTGTAAAAGCGGGGATGCGCGCTTTTTCCGAAAGGGAGCGCACCGCGCCGCCCGCCAGCTTATCGAGCCAGGCGTGTGTATGAAAGTCGATGAGCAACCTTGTCTCCTCCTCTTTTACGGCAGGCGCCGGACGCTGCCGACGCTCCTTTTCGCCTTGCGGTACGAATACGCCATCCAACCCGTGCCCGCGCCCGCGAACACGAGCGAGAATACGGCGTTGAGAAGCAAGTTCGTTGCCCCGCCGGATGCGGAAAGATCGGCGGCGAGCTTGGCAAATACCGACGCGTACCCGCCTAAATCGGCGAGCGCCGTGACGTACAGGCAGACGAAATACCCCGCCGCCGTACAGACAAGGGTCAGCGCGCAGCAGATACAGACTTTATAGACCGTCTCCTTCCCGCCGAATTTTTTATACAGCCACGCCCCCGCAAAGGGTCCGACGAGCGCGCCGGGCGCGCCGAAGGAGAACCAAAACCAGCAAGCGGCAAAGATCGCCGCGGCGAGCGCGCCGCCCAAAAACGCGCCGAGGGTGGCAAGCGGCTTTTTATCCGCGCGCGCCGCCTCAGCCTCGCGCTTTTGCTTCAGCTGCAAAAACGCCTGCTCGAAACAGGCTTCGTGGGCGTAAAACGGGATATCCGAATCGCTCATCGCCACGCGGTCCTTGCCCAGCTCCTGCCCGCAGTACGGGCAGGTCTCCGCTCCGGCATACCCCTCTTTTGCCAAGTACGCCGTGATCTTATCCAACAGGAACGCCACGCGCCGCCAAGTATCCGTGCTCGACTTCGGGCAAGCCATCAGCCCGATGCCGACCACGCCCGCATCCGCGATGCACAGCTCCTTCTTTTTACGGAGCAGGTATTTTTTGAGTTTTTCTTCCTTGCCGGACGCATCCGTCACCACCGTGACCAGGCAGGCGGGATTGCCGAAAGGGACCCGCTTGACATGGACGCGGTAGCCGTTCCATACGCCGTAGCAGCAATGTTTGCCCCGCTCCAGCCCGTGTGCCTGCGCAAAGGTGGCAAGGGTATGTTTTTTCGTCTTTTGCGTACCGTTTTCCGCCATCATTCCTCCTCGCCGTCCGGCGGGACTTCGTGCATTTCCTCTTCGAAGGGAGAGGCGACCTCCCCCTCCACGCCGCCGGGGCGCACCAAACGCTCGCCCCGCACGTCCATTTTGAGCGTGACCCTGTCCTCGAACATGATGCCGCGCTGGATCTTGGAGTAGCCGTACTTTTCGCGGATCTTGCCCACGGCTTCCTCGGCGCGCGCCTTCTTTTCATACCCGCCCTGCAGAGAATCGAAGGTGAGCTGTTCTATACCGTTATCGAACCCCGAAACGGTCACGCCCAGCCCGCGCACGGCGCGGCGGGCGGTGTAGCGCTCCGAAAAGAGCGCAAAAGCGGCTTCGGCGATCTCGCCCACGAGCGCGGTCGGGCGCACCTTTTTTTGCCACGAATAGCTCTGCAGCTCCTTATCGCGCACCCAAAGGTGCACGGTATCCGCCTTGCCGAGGTGCGCGTCTTTCACGCGCGCGGCAACGCTTTCGGCAAGCACATAGAGCAGCCGTTTGATATCTTCCGTGCGGTACAGATCTTCAAAATAGGTGAGCGAATTGCCGACGGACTTCAAGGGCGGCTTATCGTTCATGTTGCGCACGGGAGAGGCGTCCTCCCCGCGCGCGGAACGCGAGAGCATCGCGCCCCATTTGCCGAGGCGCCCTTCCAGCAGCTTCGGATCCGCCGCGGCGAGCGCGCCGATCGTGGCGATCCCCATGCGGCGGAGTTTTTCCGCCGTTGCCCTGCCGACGTACAGAAGATCTTCCACGGGCAGCGGGTACAGTTTTTCCTGAAAATTTTCGCGCGAAACGACGGTCACCGCATCCGGCTTTTTGAGGTCGGAGGCAAGCTTTGCAAACACCTTGTTGAACGAAACGCCGACGGAAACGGTGAGGGAGAGCTCCTCCTTCACCTCCCGACGAATACGCTCGGCGATCTCCTCTCCGCTGCCGAAAACGCGGCTGTGCGTCACGTCGAGCCAGCATTCGTCGATGCCGTAGGGCTCGATGAGATCGGTGTAGCGCGCATAGATATCCCGCACCGCGCGGGACTGCTTGACATACTCGCCGAAGCGCACGGGGCGGATGACGAGCCCGGGACACTTGCGCTGCGCTTCCCATATGACATCGCCCGTCTTTACGCCGAACGCCTTTGCCTCCTCGCTCTTGGCGAGCACCACGCCGTGGCGCGCCTCTTTATCGCCGCAGACGGCGATCGGCTTGCCCGCAAGCTCGGGAAAGAGTTTTTTTTCGACCGTCGCATAAAAATTGTTCAGATCGGAATGCAAAACGACCAAACAGACCCCCTTGCGCCGCCGCGGCGCTATGCTTTGCGCAGGATATCCCCCGCCTGCAGCGGATACGGGCAAGGCAGGCGCAGCTTTTGCAAGACCAGCTTTGCGTCCGCTACGGGCGTGCCATCCTCCGCGCGCATCCCCTGTACCGTAAACGTCTTGTTGAAGGACGCGGACGGAGACAAGATCTCCAGCGTGTCGCCTTCGCGGAACCTGCCGCGCATCTGCACGAGCGGCATTTCCCCTCCCTCGAGCACATCCGCCGCATAGTCGCGCGTGCCCTTCGTCTGCGGATCGTCGTAGCTGACGGTCTGCGCGTTTTCGCCGAAGGCATACGCCTCCGTAAAGGCGCGGTGGGCGCACTTTTCCAGTTCCGCCGCCATTGCCGCCGCGGGCGCGCCGTCCAGCGCGCGGCGGTAGGCATTGACCACGTTCGCCAAATAATAACGGCTCTTCATCCGCCCCTCGATCTTAAAAGAGCACACCCCTGCCGCCGCCAGCGCGCCAAGGTGCGGGAGCATGCTCAGATCCTAGCTGTAGAAAAGATAGGTGCCGCGCGCGTCCTCTTCGGCGGTAAGGGGGAGCCTGCCCCCTTCGGGCGTGACCGTGTAGCGCCACCTGCACGCCTGCACACATGCGCCGCGGTTGGAATCGCGCCCGTCCAGATAGTTGCTCAACAGGCACCTGCCGCTGTAAGAAATACACATCGCGCCGTGCACGAACGCCTCCAATTCGAGCGAAGGGCAGAACGCATGGATCGCGGCGATCTCTTCCAAAGACGATTCGCGCGCGAGCACGACGCGGCGCACGCCCTGCTCCTGCCAAAACTTTGCCGCGTACTTGTTGGTAGTATTCGCCTGCGTGGAAAGATGCAGCGGCAGCCGCGGGGCTGCCTGTTTGGCAAGGGCGAGCGCGCCCGCATCGGTGACGAGCGCGGCATCCGCGCCCGCCTCCTGCAAAAAGGAAAAATGGCGGGAAAGCGCGGGAAAATCGCTGTTTTTTGCAAAAATGTTGACGGTGACGTACACCTTTTTGCCGCGGGCATGCGCGTACTCCACCGCCGCCGCTAGCTCTTCTTCCGTAAAATTGTCGGCAAAGGCGCGCAAAGAAAAATCTTTGCCGCCGAGATACACCGCATCCGCGCCGAAGTACAGCGCCGTTTTCAGTTTTTCAAGATCGCCCGCCGGGGCAAGAAGTTCAGGCTGCACGGCTCCCTTTCCTCCTATACGGCACGCCTTTTTCTTGACAGCGCCAGCCCTTCGCCGAGCGGCAAAACGAGCGTTTCCAACGCGTCATCCGCCCGTACGGCGGAAAGGTACTCGCGCAGCCGCTGCGCGATCGAGCGCCGTTTGGGCGGGCAGGGCACGGAGCCGTCCACCCACCCGTACAACAGCACGTCGTCGGCGGCGAGCACGCCGCCCGGACGCAAAAGCCGCTTCAACTGCGGCAGCCAATGCACATACTGCGCCTTCGGTCCGTCCAAAAAGAGCAGATCGTACCCTTCGCGCAGCGCGGGCAGCACTTCTGCCGCGTCCGCAAACACCGCCTTGATGCGCCCCTCCGCGCCGAACGCGGCGAAGTTGCGCCGCGCCGCCAGGTAACGCTCCTCCTCCGCCTCGATCGTCGTGATCTGCGCGGCGGGGCAGGAAAGCGCCAAAGCGAGCGACGTGAGCCCTTCGCCCGTGCCGATCTCCAAGACCCTTTGCACGGAAAGCTCCCGCGCAAGGCGGAGCAATACGGCGAGCACGGCATCCTCCGCCGTCGGGTCGCGCACGAGGCGCGCCGCGGCGCGCAGACGCTGCAGCGCGGGCGGAAGGGCGGCAAGCTCCTCCGCCGGATCTGCCCGGCAGAGCGCGGCAAACTCCTCCGCACTCACAGCCGTACGATGTTCGCCATGATGACGGGGTTCTGCTTTGTCTTTTTATAAATAAAGTTTTTGACCGCCTTTTTGATCGCGGCGCGAAGCTCGGTGTTGTCGACATCGCGCTGGATGAGCGAGCGGTCGCAGCAGCCGACGGTGATGCGCGAAACTTCCGCAATGTAGTCGGCATTCTCGGGCATGACAAACCCGCGCACCACGACGGACGGATCGCTCAAAAGCTCGCCGCTGCGCGCCGAAACGCACGCGGTGATGACAAAGATGCCGTCCTCGGAGAGATGCTTGCGGTCCTTCATGACAAGGCTGTTCTCCCTGTCCTCCAAATTACCGCCGTCCACCAGGCGGGATCCCGAGGAGACGCTCTCCCCGAACTGCATGCTGCCCCGCGCCAGTTCGACGCAGTTGCCGATGTCGGCGATAAGGATGTTGTTTTCGCTCATGCCCAGATCCATGGCAAGGCGGGCGTGGCGCTTCAAATGCCGGTATTCGCCGTGCACGGGAATAAAAAAGCGGGGCTTCAAGAGGTTGTGCAGGATCTTGAGCTCCTCCTGGCAGGCGTGCCCGGAGACGTGGATCTTTTCCAGCGACTCATAGACGACGTGCGCGCCCTTGCGGTAGAGGTCGTTGATGACCTTGCAGATCATTTTTTCGTTGCCGGGAATGGGGCTGGCGGAAATGATGATGGTATCGTTCGGACCGATGGTGACTTTGTTGAACTCGCCCGCCGCCATGCGCGTGAGCGCGCTCATCGGCTCGCCCTGGCTGCCCGTGGAGATGATGACGATCTCCCTGTCGAAATAATTTTTGATCTTTTCCACATCGATGAGCACGCCTTCGGGGATGGTCAGCTCGCCGATCTTGGCGGCGGCATCCGCCACGTTGAGCATGCTCCTGCCCGAAAGGGCGACGCGGCGGCGGTACTTGACCGCCGTGTCCACGATCTGCTGCATGCGGTACACATTCGAAGCGAACGTCGCCACGATGATGCGGCGGTTCGCGTTTTCGGCAAACAGATGATCGAGCGTGGTGCCGACGACCGTCTCGCTCATGGTGTAGCCGGGGCGTTCGACGTTGGTAGATTCGCACAGCAAAAGCTCCACGCCCTCCTGCCCGATCTCGGCGATGCGCGAAAGGTCGATGGGCTTGCCCGCCACGGGCGTCAGATCGATCTTGAAGTCGCCGCTGTGGAAGACCCTGCCCTGGGGCGTATCGATCGAAAGAGCCACCGCGCCCGCGATGGAATGGTTCACGTTGATGAATTCCACCCCGAAGCAGCCGAGTTTGATCTTGTCGCCCGGCTGTACGCAGATGAGCTGCGCCTTGTTGATGCGCTGTTCGCGCAATTTGTTGTCCGCCAAGGCGAGGGTGAGTTTGGTCCCGTAGACGGGGCAGTTGATCTCCTTCAAAAGATAGGCGATGCCGCCCACATGGTCCTCGTGCCCGTGGGTGATGACCAGCCCGCGCACTTTGTTTTTGTTGGCGACAAGGTAACTGATATCGGGGATGACCAGATCGATACCGGGCAGCTCTTCGTCGGGGAACGTCAGCCCCGCGTCGATGATCAGGATGTCGTTCCCGCACTCGAGGGCGGTCATGTTTTTACCGATCTCCCCGACGCCGCCGAGAAAGATGACTTTGACGGGATTTTTGACCCGCCCTTTTTGCTTTTTTTGTCCTTGCTGCCTTCCGTGTTCTTTGGCGGGAGGGTTTTTCGGCTCCTCCTTCCGCCGCGTCTGCGCCGGTACGCCCTTGCGTACGGGCTCTTCCGCGGGCGCCTTGCCCGCATACTGCGGGAGCTTATGCCCGCGCTTCCCGCCCTTTTCCTGCCGGCGGGGCGGCTGCTGTGTTTTCTGATCCACGCTGTGTACTCCTTTTTCTCCCGCCTGCCCGGCGGGGACTTGCTTTATAAATTGCGACAAAGGGGCTGAACCCTCTCTTCAGCCCCCGTATTTCCTCCTGTGTGCCGTTTCACTTCACCCTGCTGTTGGCGATGCGCACGGCGATATCCTCCACGACTTTGCGTGAAAGGCTGTCCTCCGGCTGCGTCATACCGATCTTGTTGCGCACGATGCGCAGCGGCTGATCCGGCTTTTCCACAACGTTGTCCTTGGCGGAAACGGCGGGGCGCAGCGTGCGCGGCTTTTTGACGGCTGCATAGGGCGCCGCCTGCACCGATACCGGCGCCGACGGTTCCTGCGGCGCGGCAGGCGCGGCGGGCTTTTGCTGCAACGCGCCCGCACCGAGGCGGGCGATCGCGTCGAGGATCGCCTGCACGTCTGCCGAAGCCATCCCCTCCCGCTGCTCGGGCAGAGGCGGGGTCAGATCGATAAAGTGCGTCAGGTCAAAGGACATGAGATCCTGTTTGAGCGCGATAAAGTTCTGCATTTGGTCGCGGTCGGGCATATCCCCCGCTTCCTCGCGGGCGGCGAGCATCTCCGCCATCGTCTCCGCGTCCGCGGCTTCCGCGTCGCGGTCGCCGAAGAGCGCGAATTTCGTACGGCGGACGCGTTCGGCGAGCTCATCCTGCGGGATCGCCGAACTCTGCTCGAACTCCACGCACGCCTGCCGGAACGCCTGCATCGCCTCCGGCGCGTACGTCACCGCCAAGCCGTGCGACGCGACGGCGTCTTCCGCCACGGTGCAGGCGACGGATCCGCCGACGATCACCTGCGAAAGGCGCTTGCGGATCTCGGAGAGCATGGTCTCGCCCCGCAGCGTGTTGCCCGTCACGATGTAGCGGACCGCCGTATCCCTTGCCGCCGTCGCCGCAAGGAGGATATCCGGAACGAATTCGTACGATTCGGTGCGCAAAAACTCCCCGATGCACGCATCCAGCCGCTTGAACTCCGGCATCTGTTTGACGGAGACGGCGCCTTGCAGGATGCCCTGCAGCTCCTCTAACTTGCGCTCGACGGGAGAGAGCCCCGCGCGCGCCCCCGCCGTCGCGCGGGCGCGGCGGGCGGGCAGCCT
>CALWBR010000059.1 GCA_944376145.1 uncultured Clostridia bacterium
GTATTGGAAAGTTTCGAGCTGTTTGCGGAAGAGGACGCGCTGCAGGCGTCGTTCGATCTTGCGGCGTTGCTCGGCGAGGGATACGGCGAGCTCGGGTTGGAGCTGGGCACGGCGGACGGGAAGGTGACGGTCGGCATGAGCGGGCTCACGCTCGGCGGCGTCATGCTGACGGGCACGCAGGCGCAACTGTACGCGGGCGACGGTTCGGCGGTGTTCGATCTGTCGGGCGCGGTCGACGTAGCGCCGTACATAGAGGAGATCTACGGGCTGATCACGGGGAAGGATTACCGCGTGACGGCGGCGTACGAAAACGCGGAGCTCGGGCTCAAAGCGGAAGCGGATCTGCGCGTGACGCTTACGGACGGGCTCGCGGTGCAGGGCAGCGTCGCGGTGGGATACGCGGGGCTCGAGCTGCCGTTGAACGTGACGGTGGCGGGGGACACGGTCTACCTGTCGCTGTACGGGATCCGGCTCTCGGCGACGTACGCCGAGCTTGCGCAGGCGGTGGAAAAGATCGCACAGCTTGCAGGGCTGGAACTTCCCGCGATCGGCGGAACGGAAACGGATATTCCGACGCTGGTGGCGAAGTTGCTGACGGTGGACTTCGGAGACGTGATCCGCGAACTGACGCTGACGGAGCGCGAGCTTACGCTGTGTGTGAATGCGGACGGGCTGCTGTCGGCACTGCTCGGTGAGGAGATCTCGCTGGGCGTGATCGAAGCGGCGTACACGCGCGGAGAAGGGTTTGCCGTGACCGCGATGGGCGCGGAGCTGACCTTCGCAGCCGCAAACGGCGCGGCGATCGAAGCGCCCGCGGACGCGGAAAAGTATCTGTCTGTGACGCAGGTCCTCGCCTATGTCGATGCGATCTCCGCGATCGCACGGGCGGACTATATCACCTTTGCATTGACCGACCTCAAAACGACGATCGAGGGCATGGAGATCACGTTCGGGGCGGAAGGAAAAATTTGGCTCACGGACGGGCTGCAGCTGCGTCTGGCGCTGACCGTCGGAGAAGAGCAGATCGAGCTCTCGTATATCGGCGGCGACCTTGCGCTCGCGTACGGCGGTTACGCCATGCGGCTTGCAAAAGAGGATCTTGACACGATCGCGGCAACGGTTTCGCGGCTGCTCGAGGGCAGCGACGGGGCGCTTTCGGCGGATCTCGGTTCGCTGCTGCAGTTGTTCGGCGAAGACGGCATCGACTTTGCCGCGTTGCTGGGCTCGCTCGAGCTGTACGCCGCAGAAGGGGGCGGGGCGGCGATCGCTGTCGACCTTGCCGCTTTGCTCGGCGGCGAACAGGCAAGGCTCATGCTGGTCGCGGACACGAACGGTAAAAACGAAGTGAGCATCCGTCTGGCAGAAGGGGAAACGCTGTCGCTGTTCGGCATTCAGATCCGTTCGCTGCAGGCAAGCGTGGCTGCGCCGGAACAGGCGGAACAGCCTTCGCCCGTCAAAGGTACGCTCTGTGCCAACCTCTTCGAGTTCATCCTCCGTGCGTATAATACGCTCGTGGACACCGATCTTTTGTCCCTCTCTTTGCAATATGCGGCGGAGGGCATGTCGGTCGATCTGCAGGGCGCCGTGCAGTTCAAAGCCGTTGCGACGGAAGAGGAAAGCAACGTTTTGGTCAATCTGCGCATCGGCGGCACCATTGCCGCGGGCGGCAGCACCTACTATTTGCAGGCGGTCATCGCGGACGAAACGGATGCCGAAGGGAATGTCGTCCAGAATGCGTATATCTACTTCTCCATGGTCGGGGCGGAAGGAACGGCGGGCGCCGTGCCGCTGCGTGCAAAATTCAGCGTCGAGTCTCTCTTCGATATGTCGGCGGATGCGATGCCGTTGATCATGTCTTTGCTGGGGCTGGATAAAAACGAGCTGTACTATTTCGATTTTGTCGTCGGCATCCTCGGCGGCTCCTATCAGACCATCAATTCGGATATCTTTAACGCGAGGAGCACGCAAGACTGGGTGGAACTCATCTGTGGGATCATCGAAGAATACGCGGGCGGCAATGTCGACCAAAGCGGTGCGTCGGCGGAAAAAGCCGTATCGGTCGTGTTCGATCTGCAAAACCGTTCGCTCACCATCGGCGGCGCGGGTATGGAAGTTGTGCTCGCTGCCGGCGGCACGGCGCCCGCCGTGCCTGCCAACGCGGCGGAATACACAGACTTTTCGGCTCTTGCGGGGCTTGTCGGCGTGATGATGGATTCCATCACGACCGAGCACCCCGTCTTGGATGAGAAAGGTATGCCCGTTTTGGATGGCGACGACAATGCGATCCAAACCGCGGAGATCAACGGCTACTATTATCTGACGGGGGATGTGGTGGCGTCGATCGGCGCGATCGATGCTTTGGATATCAAATTGTTCGTTTCCGTGTATATCCACGACGATTATTCCGTCACCGTCAACATCAAGGTGGAGATCCCGGGGCTTTGGATCTTTGTGCCGCTCGTCAACGGCGATACGACGCTCGAGCTGACCATCGAAGACGGCATGGTCTATATGAAGCGCACGCAGACAAGCGAAAGCGGACTTATCGAAAAGCAGCTCGATACGCCGATCGTGATCTATCGCGTTGCGCCGCTGGATCGCTTCTTCGGGGATATCTTGAAGCATTTGCCCTTCTTGTTCAACTTCGGCGATTCGATCGCGGATGCGATCCCTTCCGAACCCGAAAATGACCCCGCCGCATCGGTGACGGACATCGGCAGCATCCTCACTTCTTTCGCTTACAGTGCGTCCGGTTCCGATTGGGCTAATGAATGGACGCTCGGCGCAAATCTCGGCTCTTTCACCGACGGTGTGATCGAGGCTGCCTCGGTCAAGTTCGGTGCGGACGCAAGCGGCGTTTTGAAGGGGCTCAAGTTGAATACAAAGGTCTACGATTTGCTTACGCTCGATGCATCGCTCAACTATGCAAACCCCGGCGTGAACATGGGGGATGCCGCCTCCAACGGTGATGTGACCAAAAACATCGCACAGGAGACGAAAGCGCTGTTCGGCAGAGGCATCGAAGAGGCGGATTGGGCAAACACGTCTTACTTGGAAGGTTCGCCCGTGACGCTCAACTATACGCTGAACGGCAGCGTCATCGGCTCGCAGCAGGTCGTGTACGACGGCGCGGGCAAGCTGCTTACCGACCTTGCGCTGCCCGATCTGAGCGGCTATGAGGCAGGGTATACCTATCAATGGATCGGCGAACCGACGAGCGGCAGTACGGAATTTGCCGTCACGGTCACGCCCAATGTGTATAAAGTCATTCTTCGCAGTGAATACGAGATCGACGGTTATACGGCTGCGTATAAAGACGGCGATGTGTTCGTCTATGAGCTGGAGTATACCTACGGCACCGCATTGCCGCTGCCTGTCGGGGCAGAGGCGGCTGCCGTGCCCGGGCTGGAGATCGGCGCTCTGCTCGGTGAGGACGATGCGCCCGTCACGGTGATCGAAGGTGTTTTGGAAGATGTGCAGCTGACCGTGCAGTGGCAGAAGACCGAATACACCGTAAGCTATACCGTGCTCG
>CALWBR010000060.1 GCA_944376145.1 uncultured Clostridia bacterium
TTCATCTTGCTCTCCATCGAGCGCCCCTTGTTCTTCCCGAAAAAGGTCTCGCTCGACCCGCCCAACGCGTCGATACCCTGCGAATTGCCCGGCTGGAACAGCACGAGGATGATCGCGGCGAGCGCGCAAAGCATCATCAAAACGAGCATGACGATGATAACGACGTCATGGACCGTCTGGATTGTAAGGCTGGGATAATTCATTGCAAAAACTCCCGTAAAAAAGATTATTCAAAACAAACGCTTGAATAGTATAGCATACAACCGCGGATTTATCAACCGTTTTTAAACCGCATTGCACAATTTTTTTGTGTTTTTAACGAACAATGAGCGTTTTGCCCGTCATTTCGGCGGGAACGGGGATGCCCATCATGTCGAGCAAGGTGGGCGCAAGGTCGGCAAGCACGCCGCCTTCGCGCAGTTTTACGCCTTTGAGCGCATCGCACACGAGTACGACGGGCACGGGGTTGGTGGTGTGCGCGGTGAACGGCGACCCGTCCTCGGCGATCATTCTGTCCGCATTGCCGTGATCGGCGGTGAGCAGCGCGCCGCCGCCCATCGAAAGGATCTTTTTGAGCACCTTGTCCACGCACTCGTCCACGGCGGCGACCGCTTTCTCCGCCGCTTCCAGCACGCCCGTATGCCCGACCATGTCACAGTTGGCAAAGTTTAAGATCATGACGTCGTATTCGCCCGTGGAGAGCTGTTCCAAGACCTTTTCGGTCACCTCGTACGCACTCATTTCCGGCTTCAAGTCGTAAGTCGCAACCTTCGGCGAGGGAACGAGCACGCGCACTTCGTTCGCGTTGGGCGCCTCCACGCCGCCGTTGAAGAAGAACGTGACGTGCGCGTACTTCTCCGTTTCGGCAATGCGCAGCTGTTTTTTGCCGAGCGAAGCAAGGTATTCGCCCAAGGTGTTTTTCAGGCTCTGCGGCTTGAACGCGACCTGCACATGCGCAAACGTCGCATCGTACTGCGTAAAGCACACGTAATACGGGGCGAGATACCCCGTTTTGCGCTCGAACCCGCTGAAATCGGGCTCGGTGAAGGCACGCGTGATCTCCCGCGCGCGGTCGGGGCGGAAGTTGAAGAACACGATGCTGTCCCCCTCCTCGACAAGCGCAACGGGCTTGCCGCCCTTGACGACGTTCGTGGGAAGGATGAATTCGTCCGTCACGTCCTTTTTATAGGACTCCTCGATCGCCGCGGCGGCGTCCTCGGCTTGTATGCCGTTGCCGAGCGTGAGCATCTCGTACGCTTTGACAACGCGCTCCCAACGGTTGTCTCGGTCCATCGCATAGTACCTGCCGCAGACGGATGCGACCGTGCCGAACCCAAGCTTATCCATCTCGTTTTGCAGGTCACGCACGAACCCTGCCCCCGATGTGGGCGAGACGTCGCGCCCGTCCATGAAGCAGTGCACATAGGCGTTTTGCAGCCCCTGTTCTTTGCACATCTTCAAAAGCGCATACAGGTGCGTATTGTGGCTGTGCACGCAGCCGTCGGACAAAAGCCCCCAAATGTGCAGCTTTTTACCGTTCTTTTTGGCGCTCTCCATCGCGCCGAGCAGCGCCTCGTTTTTAAAGAAATCGCCGTCTTGGATCTCTTTGGTGATCTTGGTAAGTTCCTGGTACACGATGCGCCCCGCGCCCATGTTCAGATGCCCCACTTCGGAATTGCCCATCTGCCCGTCGGGAAGCCCGACGCTCATGCCCGAAGCGCCCAGCTGCGAAGAAGGGTATTCGCGCTCGTAGCGCTTGACGTTGGGGCTGCCTTCCAGTTCGATGGCGTTGCCCTCCCGCTCTTTATTGATGCCGTATCCATCCATGATGATGATCGCATAAGGCTTTTTCATTTCCGTTTACCTCGCTTGTGAAGTTCCTTTTTATTATATACCATTCCGCCGTATTTTGCAAGCGCGGCGCGGGGCTTGCGCAAAAAACCGCGCCGCGCTTTCTCCGCGCTTTTATATGAAAAAACGTGAAAAATGATTTATTTTAAAAAGTTCACAATTTTTCACTTGACAAACCATACGGAAGGTGATATGATTATCTTGAATTATGGGTGAACGATACACCCCTCTGTTTTTGAAAGAGAACGCCCTGTTTTACACCTTTTTCTCTTTCGTTGTCATGTTTGATTAACATAAAAAACGTTATTCGGCGCTTAATCGACGGGCGCGCCCGTTTGTTAAAATTTCATCCGCCGACCTGAGGTATTGTACTATGTTTGCTAAAATCCTGAAGTCTTTGCGCAAATCGAACGGCACGACGCAGTGCGAACTCGCCGATAAGCTCGGCGTCAAACAGTCTACCGTCAGCAGCTGGGAGATCGGCAGGTCCCGCCCCACTTTTGAACAGGTGATCGAGATCTCCAACATCTTCTCTTGCTCGACGGACTACCTGCTCGGCAAAGCAGACAACGACAACAATTACGTCTATACCGACAACAAGACGATGCAGAATTTTTATGTGGACTTTTCCCGCCTGTCCAAAGCGGAACAGACGTTTTTGGTCAAGTCCGTCAAAGCGTATGTCGAGATCGCAAAATAAATGAAAACAAATCGCCGCGGCGAGCAAACGCTCGCCGCGGTTTTTTTGTCCTTTTGCGCGCTTTAAAAAATTCAGCCGTTCGCCGTTTCCGCCGCCGCATTGAAAGGCGCATAGACGCGCGCGGCAAGGTCTTTATCCAAAAGGTACAGCCCGCGCGGATCGGAGCCGAACAGCTTCATCTTTTTGATGAGGTCCTCCGCGTTCTTTTCCTCCTCGCCCTGCTCTTTGACGAACGCATCCAAAAACTGCATGGTCTTGAAGTCCTTCGCCTCGGCGGCGCAGGCGTACACCGCATTGATGCTCGCACTCACATACCGCTCGTGCGCGAGCCCCGCCTCCAACACGGCAAGAGAGGCGTCAAACGTTTTATCGGGGCGGGCGATCGCATCCAGATGCACGCGGCAGCCGCTATCGCACAAATAACGGCGGATGGCGAGCGCGTGGTCGCGCTCTTCCTGCGCCTGCACCTCGTACCAATGCGCAAACCCCGTAAGCCCGGCGTCCTCGAACCAGTTCGCGAAATCAAGATAGAGGTAAGCGGAATAAAACTCCTTGTTGAGCTGCTCATTGAGCAAGCCCGCCACTTTGTTGTCCAACATTGCAAAAAACCTCCTTTTTGTTCCCAGTATAGACCTTTCTCCGTAAAAACGCAAGCATTTGGCTTGCACCAAAAGGGAGCCGCCTTTGGCGGAAAAGCGCCGCCGCAGAGATACTGCGGCGGCGCCCGTCGGATCCGTTCCGAAAAAAATTTTTACCCTTCCACGCGGATCAAGCTGTCCACCGAAAGCACGTCTTGCAGCGCGCGGATCTTTTCTACAGCGCGGCGCACGGCAAGTTCGTGCGTCTCGTGCGTGACGAGAATGACGGGGATCCCGTTCTCGTCGCCGTCCCCTTTTTGCAGCAGGTCGGCAATGCTGATGTTGCTCTTCGCAAAAATGCCCGCCACTTTTGCAAGCACGCCCGCCCTGTCTTTGGCGGTAAAGCGGATGTAATAGCGGCTCTTGAAATCGGTGACGAAGCGCACGCCTTTTTCGGGCAAGAGGGTGTTTTTGAACGTCGCATATTTGTGGTCGGCATGCGTGGCGGCATAAATGACGTCCGACACGATGGCGCTACCCGTGGGGAGCGCGCCCGCGCCCCTGCCGTAGAGCATCACATCGCCGACGCTGTCCCCCTGCAAAAAGACGGCGTTAAAGCTGTCGCTGACGGAGGCGAGCGGGTGATCGTTGCGGATAAACGCGGGATGCACGCGCACTTCGACGCCGTTTTCCCCGTTTTTGCCGATCGCCAGCAATTTCAACACATACCCGAGGTCTCTGCCGTGCGCGATATCCACCGCGGAGACATGGGCGATCCCCTCGCGGTACACCTTTTCGAGCGGCACGCGGGTATGGAAGGCGAGGCTGGAAAGGATGGAGAGCTTATAAGCGGCGTCGTACCCCTCCACATCGGCGGTCGGATCCTTCTCGGCATACCCGAGCTTTTGCGCATCCTTCAAAACGGAAGCGTAATCCGCCCCTTCGCGGGTCATGCGGGTGAGGATGTAATTCGTCGTACCGTTGATGATGCCCGTGAGACGGGTGATAACGTTCGACTGCACCCCGTCGACAAGGGTACGGATGATGGGAACGCCGCCGACGCAGCTCGCCTCGAAATACAGCCCCGCGTTGGTGCGCTTTGCGGCGCGCTCCAACTCGTACCAATGTTTGCAGAACAGTTCTTTATTGGATGTGACCACCGTTTTGCCGCTGTGCAGCGCCGCCAACACGAAGCTGCGCGCGGGCTCTACGCCGCCGATGACCTCGACGACGATATCCACCGCCGGGTTGGAGACGATCTCGGCAATGTTGTCCGCGATCTTGCTCTCCTCGATGCCGAGGTCGAGCGCGCGCTGCTTGTTGAGTTCGAGCACGCTTTCGACCGAGATATCCACGTGCTGCGTACGGCGGTAAAAATCCCTGTGATCGCGTAAGATCGTATACGTTCCGCTGCCGACGACCCCCAGCCCGAGGATCGCAACGCCCACCGTTTTCATACCTTCCCTTGACCTCCTGCCTCAAAGTACCCGATCCGCCCTCGCTTCCCGCAAGGCAAGGCGCTCATGCGCCCGTATTCAGATCGTATAAATGCTTCAACCCCTGCAGCGTGAGCAATTTGTCTACATGATCGATGCAGGAAATTTCCTTGGCGATGATCTCGCTGAACCCGCCCGTCGCGACCACGGGCACATCGGCGCGCTTGAGTTCGCGGCGGATCTTTTTGACGATATAATCGACCAACCCCGCGAACCCGAACACCAGCCCCGCCTGCATGTTCGTGATCGTGTTCTTCCCGATCACGCTTTTGGGCGTTTCGATCTCCACGCGCGGCAGCTTCGCCGTTCCCGATACCAGCGAATCCATGGACCCGCGGATGCCGGGCGCGATCGCGCCGCCGATGAACTCACCGTGCGCGTTGACCACGTTGAACGTGGTCGCCGTGCCGAAATCGATGACGATGACGGGCGCCCCGTATTTGCGGATCGCCGCAACGTCGTTCACGATGCGGTCCGCCCCCACTTCGCGCGCGTTGTCCACGCGCAGATCGTGCCCCGTTTTCAGCCCCGCGCCGACGAGCAGCGGCTCTACCCCGAGGTAGCCCGAACACATGTGCGAGATCGTGTAATTGAGCGAAGGCACCACCGAAGAGATGATCGCCCCGTCAATATCCGCCGCATAGATGTTCTGCACGGCGAGCATATCGATGATCGCCGTTCCGTACTGGTCGCTCGTGCGGTTGAGATCGGTCGCGACGCGGAAGCTGACTTTCAGCTCGTCGCCCTCGAACAGCCCGTACTTGATATTCGTATTGCCGATGTCGATGCAAAGTACCATGATGTCAGTTTCCGTTTTGCTGCGAAAGAGGTTTTTGCGCGGGCAGCTCGCCCTTTACCGCCTTCGCATCTTCCGCTACGGCGCCCCCTTCCGCAGGCTGCGCGCAATCATTTTTTGTTACGGGCTGTTGCTCCCTCTTTTTGGAAGACACTCCGCGCTTTATCGCATTGCACAAGATAGGCGTAAGAACAACCGCCGCCACCAATTCTATCGGAAAATTCAACGTTACGCACGCACTTATCCAATCAGAAAGGCTTCCGAGGTCAGGAGCAAAAAGCGTCAAACATGTAATTACAAGGATCGTATTGATCAAAATACCGCACAACGCCCCGACCGAGTACGGCAAATACGATACAAGAAATTTATTCGTTTTATTCCGCACGAAATGTTTGATCAAACGGAAAGCGCCGTAGGCTCCGATCCCGACAAACAGACGCGGAAGCACCGATATCCACGGAAAAATAAACACAGGGTTCCCGAACATCGCAGCAAGCGCCCACGAAACAAGCCCGAACAATACTCCGCCGCCCAAAGCAAGTTTCCAATCCTCTGAAAGGCAGAGCGTGAACAACAGCGACAGCGAAATGATCGCCGGCGGCGTTATCCAAAAACTTCCGATCAATGTTTCCAAATAAAACATGACCACGAGCAGTGCAGCAAAAATGCCGTACAAAGCAATTCTTTTCGATTTGCTTTTCATAAGAAGACCTCCTCGGATTTCCTTTTACAAGAAATATCCGTGATGCAAAAATATTTATGCGCTTTTTTGGGTAAAGCCCGCAACGGCGGTGCCCTCCCCTCGCATTCCTTGTTTTGACGCGCCGCAACGGCGCCCGCCGCGGGATACCCCGCAACGGGTATATATTATAACAAATCCTGCGCGGGAAGGCAAGCAAATCGAAGGCGGAATGTCGGATACGCCCTTTCCCGTTGCCGAAGCCGTTCCCGCACATTTTGTGCGCCCCGTGCGTAAAATGAAGTATGGGCAGCCGCTCGCGCGCCACAGGCGCCGCGGCGCCCGAACGCTCGCGGCAAACAGAACGCACTCTACATATCTGCCTGCCGCCAAACAGGAGGAAATCATTTATGAATCTTTTCGGAACCATCAGCGGCGAAAACGGATGCCTCTGGATCCTCATTCTTCTGCTCATCGTCTGCTGCTCGCAGAGCGGGATCCTCAACAATATCCTCGACAGCTGTTATTTGCCACTCATCCTTGCCGCCGCGTACTGCGTGTGCAAGAAAGGCGGGCTGTGCAACCTGTTCCGCCCCTGCGGCTGCAAATAAAACGCAGCCGCTGCCATCCGCTCCGAAAAAAAGCACGGTGATAAGCCGTGCTTTTTCTCATGAAGTCAACCTTTCGCCCCTTCCAGCAAGAGACGCTGGATGGCGATGATCGTTTTGGCATCGCGGATCCTGCCGTCGGCGACCATTTGCGCCGCTTCCGCCACGGGAACGGCACAGACGGAGACGAACTCGTCCTCATCCGGATGAACGTGCCCCGCATGCACGCCGCACGCGCGGTAGACATACAACTTTTCGTTCGTATACCCGGGCGTGGGATAGAGCAGATACAAAAACTCCACCGAGGAAGGCACGCGCCCCGTTTCCTCTTCCAACTCGCGCGCAGCCGCGTGCGCGGGATCCTCGCCCCGGTCGAGCTTGCCCGCGGGGATCTCCCACAGCTCTTCGCCGTAGGCGTAGCGGAACTGGCGGACGAGCAGGATCTTCCCCTCCTCCACGCAGAGGATGGCGGCACCGCCCGGGTGTTCGACCATCTCGCGGGTGCAGGGCTTGCCGTCGGGCAGTTCGGCATCGTCTACGCGCAGGTTGATGATCTTGCCCGTGTAGAGCACGTGTTTTTCGACTGTTTTTTCTTTGAGG
This sequence comes from uncultured Clostridia bacterium, assembly GCA_944376145.1. GTDB lineage: Bacteria > Bacillota > Clostridia > Christensenellales > Borkfalkiaceae > Borkfalkia. The sequence goes on from CALWBR010000060.1 coordinate 7,309, forward strand.
TTCATAATGCCTCCTTTATCCTTTCCAGCCCCTGTGAAAATTTTGAAACGGTATCCACGCCGAAGCCGACGCCGCGCGCGAAAGCCAGATACCCGACCAACACGCCCGCAAGCGTTTCGGGATCGCTCACGCTGTTTGCCGCGGCATTCAAAAGGAGCAGGGCGTCCACTTTGACCGCATCGGGCAGCGGCGCGTCATACACCCTGGCACGTTCCGCATCGATCGCCGGGGCGAGCGCGGACGCGGCGCGCACCGCCTCGAGCCTGCCGACAGAGAGCGCCGCCGTTCCGCCGCGGAACATCGCTTTGACCGCGTTGCGGAAAGGTTTGATCACCTGGTTGCAAAAGGCGTAAAAGCTGCCGTACAGGCTGCCGTCCGTATAAAAATACTCCTGCAGCAAGGTATTCAGGTCAATGGTCTTGGCGTCGATCTCCGCCAAAAGGAAAAAGATGAACGCAAGTTTCTCCGTCGGATCCTCCGGCAGCAGCAGCGCCTTGCGCGCAGAGCCGGGAGGCGTATAATTGAGGTACTTCCGCTTTGCCGCTTCGTAATCGTATCCGTTGGTCGCGCTCTTCAAAAACGCATAGAGCGCATCGGAGGACACGATCGCCTTCAATAGGTCGGAGATCTTTGTGTCGGCGATGATGAACCCGGACCGGATCACCTCGTCGCACCGCTTCAAAAACAGCTCTGTTTGCTCTTTCGCGTCCGCCATATTGCCTCCTCTTCTGTGCACTTTTTACAGGCGATGCCCTTTGGATATCATTATAGCACAAAAATTTTATTTTATTAACTTATTTTTCAGAAATATCTTGATTTTCGGAAAAATTTTGGTTATAATATAGAAAATGCTTTTGGAGGTTCATTTATGAAATCCGTCAAAATTTCTCTCGAAATGGCGCAAAAGGTGAAAGACTTTGTAAAAGTCGTGCAGGATTATCCCTATGAGATCCTTCTCAAGAGCGACAAATACGTCGTCGACGCGAAATCCATCCTCGGCATTTTCAGCCTCGACCTCTCCAAACCGCTCGTCGTGGAAGTCTATTCGGATGACTGCGCCGAACTTTTGAAAAAGCTCGAAGCTTTCGCTTGATGACACGGCGCGGCGCAGCCGCGCGAAACGGATGACACAAGATCCGCTTTTTGGCAAAAAAGCGGATTTTTTGTCCGCACTTCAAACTTTGACACAGGATACCCCCTCATGCAGATCCAGGGCGAAACTT
>CALWBR010000061.1 GCA_944376145.1 uncultured Clostridia bacterium
CGACCACCCTCACCGAGGCCGGGTACGTCGGCGAAGACGTCGAAAACATCCTTCTCAAGCTCATTCAGAATGCCGATTACGACATCGAAAAGGCGCAGCGCGGCATCATTTACATCGACGAGGTGGATAAGATCGCGCGCAAGGGCGAAAACGTCTCCATCACGCGCGATGTTTCGGGCGAAGGCGTGCAGCAGGCGCTGTTGAAGATCATCGAAAGCACCGTTGCCAGCGTTCCGCCGCAGGGCGGCAGGAAGCACCCGCAGCAGGAGTGCATGCGCATCGATACGACGAACATCCTCTTCATCTGCGGCGGCGCGTTCGTGGGCTTGGATAAGATCGTGCAGGCGCGCAAGGACGATACCTCCCTCGGGTTCGGCGGCAACATCAAGAGCGCGCAGGAAACGGACTACCGCCTGTTGGAGGAGGTGAAGCCGCAGGATCTGACCAAATTCGGGCTGATCCCCGAGTTCGTCGGGCGCATCCCCATCGTCGTCAGCCTGCACCCGCTGGACGAGACGGCGCTCGTCAAGATCCTCACCGAGCCGAAGAACGCGCTTTTGAAGCAGTATCAAAAGCTTGTCGGCATGGACGGCGTCAAACTCTCCTTCGAGCCTTCCGCCGTGAACGAGATCGCCAGCACCGCGATCAAGCTCAAAACGGGCGCGCGCGGCTTGCGTACCATCATCGAGAACCTGATGACGGACGTAATGTACGAGATCCCTTCGGACGGCAACATCAGCGAAGTTCGCATCACGCGCGATTGCGTGCTCGGCAACGCCAAGCCGGAAGTCGTCAAAAAATCTGCTTAAGCGGCAGTGCATGCGGCGCCGCACGGAAACCCGTGCGGCGCTGTTCTTATACAAAAATACAAAAAGGGGCGGCGCAATTTGCGCCGCCCCGCACCGTTTGGGGATCAGTTGCCTTTGTGGTTAAAAACGATCTCGGCATCGAGGAGGTAGTCGTTCCCGTAGTAGATCCCGATCGCCTCCCATTCCGCCGCCGTTCCCGTATAATAAACGGTGGCAAGGCTGTCGCAATTGTAGAATGCCCAATCGCCAATGGATGTCACACTGTCCCCGATGGTGACGGAGGCAAGACTGGTGCAATCCTCGAACGCGCCGTAGCCAATGGACGTCACTCCGTCCCCGATGGTGATAGAGGCAAGGCTGTCGCAATCGGAGAACGCCCCAATGCCAATGGACGTCACGCTGCCTGGGATGGTAATAGAGGCAAGGCTGTCGCAATTGTAGAACGCATACTCGCCAATGGACGTCACGCTGCCATCGGAAGGGATCACACCGGTATTGCAGCCGGCGATCAACGTTTTGCTCGCTGTTTCGATCAAGCAATTTCCGTCGCTGTGGTACACGGCGTTGGCGGGATCCACGGTAATGGAGGTAAGGCTGCTGCAGCCCCCGAACGCATACTCGCCAATGGAAGTTACGCTGTCCCCGATGGTGATAGAGGCAAGCCCGCTGCAACCGGAGAACGTATAATCGCCAATGGACGTCACGCCGTCGCCGATGGTAACAGAGGTAAGGCTGGTGCACCCGGAGAACGCCGCAGCGCCAATGTACGTCACGCTGTCGGGGATGGTGACAGAGGCAAGGCTGCTGCAACCGGAGAACGCACTACTGCCAATGGACGTCACGCTGTCGGGGATGGTAACAGAGGCAAGGCTGTCGCAATACCAGAACGCATACTCGCCAATGTACGTCACGCTGTCCGGGATGGTGATGGAGGCAAGGTTGCTGCAAAAATCGAACGCAGAATTTGCGATCGTCTTTGTGCCCGCTTTGATCGTGTAGGCGCCGGAGAAGGTGTCTCTTGCCTCGATCAGGTGGTTGCCGATGTACAGCACCCCCTTTTCCCAATGGCTCTCCTCGTTGTAGTAAGCCGTATTGTAGAACGCCCCACTGCCAATGGACGTCACGCTGTCGGGGATGGTGATGGCGGTAAGGTTGTCGCAATCTTCGAACGCCCCAATGCCAATGGCTTTCACGGGTAGGTCGCGTATGGTTTCTGGAATCGTGAGTGATAATAGGGACGGATCCGCGTCGCTGACGAAGTAATACGTGCCGTCGTCGCTGCGGGTATAAATGATATCCTTTTCCTTGACGACAGCAAAGTCCCCGTCGCAGGCGGTAGCCAAAAGGGCACAGCCAAGCGCCAGCAGCAAGGCAAGCAGCAAGGTCAAAACTTTTTTCATTGGTTTCCTCCCAAAAAAATTTTTCCGCAGGTTATTTTGCACGCTGTGCAAACAAAAAAGCGTGCCTTCGACCGAAGACACGCCCTGCACTGTATCTCCGATCGTTGTCACACAAACTCCGTTTCACAGGAAAAAGAGATACGAAAATGCCTGTTTCCGCACCTGTGAAACAAAATTTAGTTCGTGTGACGGTCTCAGTATAGCACACCTGCCCGCAAAAGGCAAGGCTTTTGCGGGCAAGGGAAGCAGAAAGGCGTGTAAAGCGCTCCTCTTTGCGCTATGCCGCGCGGGGCGGCAATTTTTTTGCTCCCGTGCCCGTAAAATACTTGAAAAAACCCGCCCGCTCTATTATAATAGAACGAACAGAACGCAGTGTAGCAACAACACGAGAACAGAGGAACGATATGTTTGAGATCGTAAAAAAGAGAGAATTGAACCCGACCGTCACGCTCATGGAAGTGGCGGCGCCGCTCATCGCCAAAAAGGCGGAGCCCGGGCAGTTCATCATCCTGCGCGTGGACGAAGAGGGCGAACGTATCCCGCTCACCGTTGCGGATTTTGACAGGGAAAAGGGCACCGTCACCATCATTTTCCAGATCGTCGGCGGCACGACGATGCGCTTGAACGCCTTGCGCGAGGGAGAGTGCATCCACGACTTTGTCGGTCCGCTCGGCGAGCCGTCCAAAGTGGAAGGTTTGAAAAAGGTCGCCGTCGTGGGCGGCGGCGTCGGCTGCGCGATCGCCTATCCCGTCGCCAAAAAATTGCACGCGCTCGGCGCGCAGGTGCACTCCGTCGTCGGCTTCCGCAACAGGGAGCTGGTCATTTTGGAGAAGGAATTCAAAGCCGTTTCCGACGTCTTTAAAATGATGACGGACGACGGCAGCTACGGCGAAAAGGGGCTGGTCACCGACGCGCTGCGCGCGCTCATCGAGGCGGGCAACGCGTATGACGAGGTCATCGCCATCGGACCCGTGCCCATGATGAAGTTTGTTTCGCTGCTCACCAAAGAATATGCGATCAAAACGACGGTGAGCATGAACCCGATCATGATCGACGGCACGGGCATGTGCGGCTGCTGCCGTCTGACCGTGGGCGGAAAGACGAAATTCGCCTGCGTGGACGGACCCGATTTTGACGGGCACGAGGTGGATTTTGACGAGCTTTCCAAGCGTGCGTCCACGTACAGGGAGTTTGAAGGGCGCGAGCGCGAGCTTGCCTGCAATCTCTTTCAAAAGGAGGTGCGCTGACCATGCCGAACATGCGCCTTACCAAAAACGAAATGCCCGCGCAGGCGCCCGCCGAGCGCGCGAAAAACTTTTACGAAGTGACCTTCGGCTATACGGCGGAGACCGCGATCGACGAGGCAAAGCGCTGCCTGCATTGCAAAAACATGCCCTGCGTCGGCGGCTGCCCCGTCCGTATCCATATCCCCGATTTCATCGCCAAAGTCGCGGAAGGGGAGTTTGAAGAGGCATACCACATCATCCAGCAGACGAGCAGCCTGCCCGCCGTTTGCGGCAGGGTCTGCCCGCAGGAGTCGCAGTGCGAGATGCATTGCGTGCGCGGAAAAAAGGGCGAACCCGTCGCCATCGGCAGGCTGGAGCGCTTTGTGGCGGACTGGCACAACGCAAACAGCTGCGATCTTCCCGTAAAGGCGGAGCCGAACGGGCACAAAGTCGCCGTCGTGGGCAGCGGCCCCGCCGGGCTGACCTGCGCGGGAGACCTTGCCAAGCGCGGGTATGACGTGACGGTGTTCGAGGCGCTGCACCTTGCGGGCGGCGTGCTCTCCTACGGCATCCCCGAATTCCGTCTGCCCAAGGCGATCGTGCAAAAGGAGATCGACAATTTAAGGGCGCTCGGCGTCAAGGTGGAGACGAACATGGTCGTCGGGCGGGTCCTTTCCGTGGACGAGCTGCTGGGCGAACAGGGCTTTGAAGCGGTCTTCGTCGGCAGCGGCGCGGGGCTGCCGCGGTTCATGAACATCCCCGGCGAAAATTTGAAGAGCGTTTTTTCCGCCAACGAATTTTTGACGCGCGTCAATTTGATGAAGGCGTACAAGGCGGAGGCGCGCACCCCCGTGTTCCATGCCAAAAAGGTCGCCGTCGTGGGCGGCGGCAATGTGGCGATGGACGCCGCGCGCTGTGCGCTGCGCCTCGGCGCGGAGGAAGTTTCCATCATCTACCGCCGTTCCAAGGAAGAGATGCCCGCCCGTGCGGAGGAGGTCGAGCATGCCGCGGAAGAGGGGATCGTGTTCCGCTTCCTCACCAACCCGACGCAGATCCTGGAAGGCGAGGGCGGCTGTGTGCGCGGCATCACGTGCGTACGCATGGAGCTGGGCGAGCCGGATGCTTCCGGCAGGCGCCGCCCCGTCACCGTCGCGGGATCGGAGTTTACGATCGACTGCGATTGTGTGATCATGGCGATCGGCACTTCGCCCAACCCGCTCATCAAAAACACGACCGAAGGGCTGGAGACGCAAAAGTGGGGCGGCATCGTCGCCGACGAACACGGGCAGACCTCCCGCGAGGGCGTGTTTGCGGGAGGGGACGCCGTAACGGGCGCCGCGACCGTCATCCTCGCCATGGGCGCGGGTAAAAACGCCGCCGAGGCGATCGACGCCTATATCAAATCCAAGCAGTAAAAAGCAGGCGCCGCGCGGTCTTCCGCGCGGCGCGTTTTGTGAAAGGCGGATGAGCTTTTTCCGCCCGGGATGAAAAAATAAAAATTCGGCTTGTAAAGCGGGCGGCTTTGTGTTATACTGGATACAGAGGAGTTCTCCCGCCGGCGTTTGCCGGAACATTTGGAAAAGAGGCTATCTATGACGAAGCAGACCCAAATCAAAAATTATCCCGTTGTCGCGCTGCGCGGCAAAGTTATTTTTCCCGACGCCATGACTTCGTTTGACGTGGGCAGGCTCATTTCGCTCACGGCGGTCTCGCACGCCTCCGAAAAGGAGCTGGATCTGTTTGTCAGCATGCAAAAGGATGCAGACAAAGAGGACGTTGCCCCCGCGGATGTGTACGCCGTCGGTTCGGTCGTCAAGATCCGGCAGATCGCGAAACTGCCTTCCGGCAATCTGCGCATCACCGTCAAGGGGCTGTACCGCGCCCGCGCCGAAGAGATCTATGAAGAGGACGGCTGCCTGTTCGCCAACGTGGCGGAGCTGCCCGCCGTGCACGGCGACCCCGTGTTGGAAGAGGCGTACTTCCGCACCGCGCAGGACGTGATGCACGACTTGCAGGCAAACGACCCGCGCATCAGCAAAGAGATCGCTTCCGTGCTCGATAAATCCATGGACAAGATCGAGGACCCCGATGTGTATGTCAACACGGCGCTCACGCACCTGCACATCAAGGAGGAGATCAAGCAGACCGTTTTGGAGACGGTGCACGTCGTGGAACGGCTGAAGATCTTCGAGCGCTGCCTGAACGACGAGCTGGAGATCGCCAAGCTCGAAAAAAAGATCAGCGCCACCGTGCGCCGCAACATCGATAAAAACCAAAAGGAATATTTTTTGCGCGAGCAGCTCAAAGCCATCCACACGGAACTGGGGGACGACGAGCAGGAGCGCGAGACCCTTACCGAACAGATCAAAAACAAGCATATGCCCGCCGAAGCGGAGGAAAAGGCGCTCAAAGAGCTGGCGCGCATGGATAAAATGCCGCCCTCTTCGCCCGAGAGCACGGTCATCCGTACCTATCTCGATTGGCTCATCGAACTGCCTTGGACGGAGCAGACGACGGACACCAAGGAGCTTGCCGATGCGCAAAAGGTGCTCGACGAGGATCATTACGGGCTGGAAAAGGTAAAAACGCGCATCACGGAGTACCTTGCCGTGCTGCAGCTGACGGGCAGCATGAACGCGCCCATCCTCTGTTTTGTCGGGCCGCCGGGCGTGGGCAAAACGTCCATCGCCAAATCCGTGGCGCGGGCGCGCGGGCGCAAGTTCGTGCGCATGAGCCTGGGCGGCGTCAAGGACGAGGCGGAAATCCGCGGTCATCGCCGCACCTACGTCGGAGCCATTCCCGGCCGCATCATCTACGCCATGAAGCAGGCGGGCAGCATCAACCCCGTGTTTCTGCTGGACGAGATCGACAAAGTATCCGCCGATATGCGCGGCGACCCCGCCAGCGCCCTTT
>CALWBR010000062.1 GCA_944376145.1 uncultured Clostridia bacterium
GGGATATTCCGTCAAGACGGCTTCTTCCATCGGGGCCGAAAACCTTAGAAAACCTGAAATTCAAAAATTTCTCAGTGAGCATTCGAAATTGAAGGATGAGGCCCGCGTCGCCACCGCGCAGGAGGTATTGGAGTTTTATAGCTCGGTCATGCGCGATCAGGAAGAGATGACAAAGAACAGGCTGCGGGCGGCAGAGAACCTCGCCAAGCGGTTCGGAGTGGACAAGGAGTGGGCGACGGGCGACGGCGCCGTGCAGATCACCCTGTCCATTGAGGACATGAGCGGAGGGGAAGATGCAGATTAGGAGCGTGGTGCCGAAGCCGTTCTCGCCGCTGCTCGCCCCTGCCGTGCGCAAGGTGGTCGAGGAGAGCGGACGATCGAGCGGGAAGTCAACGACGAACGAGACTGTGGCCGTCGCAAAGATGATGGCTGCGAGAGAGAATAATATCTGGTACTGCCGCGCCGAGAAAGGCGATGTGCGCCCGAGTATATTCAACTCGTTCTACTCCACGATCCAGACGATGGGCGTGGAGCGCTTTTTTGAGACTAAGCTCTCGCCGATGGAGATCACCTGCACGCTGACGGGGTCGAAGTGCTATTTTTCTGGCATCAACGGCAAGACGCGGGACGACCTGAATACGACAAAGGGCTTTGTGCCGCAGGGGCGCACACTTGCGATGTTTATCCTGGATGAGGCGAACGAGGCGAAGAGCCCGATGCACGTGACTGCTGCGGAGACCACGGCTAACAAGTTCCTGCTCCCGGACGCGAAGGTCGTATATGCCTACAATCCCCCCCCGAACCTCGGGCACTGGGCGCACGGGTATTTCGGCAAGATGGTCGGGAATGGTGCTACGAGGATCTATACCACGTACAAGGACATCTGGAAGCTGCTGAACGAGGCTACGCGGGAAGAGATCCTCACGATGAAGCGGGAGAACCCGCGGCAGTATCAGTACTGGTACCTTGGGCAAAAGATCAGCCTTGAAGGGCTGGTGCTTTATACTTTTAACAAAGAACGCAATTTAATACCCTTGGAACGTTTCAAAGAGGCGGTGGCCGCGAAAGGCTACCAGCCTCTTTACGTTATTTACGGGGTGGACAGCGGCGTCGTGAAAGACCCTACGGCCGTGTGCGCGTGGGGGATATTCCCCGACGGAACGCTTGTCAAGTTATCCACATTTTACTTAGACCCCAAAGAGGGAGGCGAGCCTCTGCCGAACAGCTATCAGGTCGAGCGGATCGTGGAGTGGTATCGCGGCTTTTACGAGGAGATGCGCGGCTACGGAGTGGCGCTTCCCGGGCCGTATAACGAGGCGTGGATATTTGACAGCGCGGTGGTGACGCAGGATCTGATGCTCGAGTTTGCAAATCGCACAGGATTTTACAGCAAGGCTGTGGATAACAAAAGTATCGAGCGTGACATCAAGAGGCTGCAGAACGGATACTTCCGCGGGGTATTCAAGGTGCTGGACACTCCGTCCAACGAGCCGAGCCTGCGGGAGATAAACACGTTTTGCTATGACGAAAGGAACGAGATACCAGACGGGCAAGACGATCACACCATTGACGCCGACAAATACGCCACGGCGCACTATTATTACGCATATATGAGCAACTTTACCTGATTTGGAGGAATGGCAGCATGGGTTTTAAGATGCCCCAGTACCTGGAGCAGTATGTCAAGAACGCAAAATACCGAAAGCCGTTTGAGAATTTTGTCAACAACAGCACCTATTATTCGCAGTTGAACTGGCAATGGCAGTCGTACATGGAGACGATCGTGCGGCCGTGTCTGGCTTATGCCACGGCGTCATCGGACGGGATATACGGCAGCTCGCTCTCGACGGCGACGGGCATGGCGATCGTCAAGGGCGCTACGCGCCTGATCGCCGGAGACAAGCTCTTTTTCAACGGCAACGATCTCTCGTCCAAGTTTTTGAGCGACATATGGGCGCCCAAGGTCAATTTCAAGAGGTTTCTGTCTCGGGCGGTATCGTTTGCGCTGGGGGCGGGAACGTCAGTGGTCAAGTGGAACATGGACGAGTACGGACGCTCGTCACTGTCGGTCTCGAGGGTAGACAGGACGCTGGTCGCGGTTAACGAGAACAGCGAGGTGACGGACGCGGTCTTTTTCATCTCACTCTTCACAAAGCAAAAAAATGACGCGCAGAACGTGTACTGGCTTTGTGAGGAGCGAAAATATAACGACGCGGGCGAAAAGGTCATCATCTACAAGGTCTTCGTGCGCGGGGGTATCGCAAACTCGCCCGTGCTGCCGTCGCCCTTTCAGATGGGCGTTCCGGTGCAAAACTTGCCCGCGAACATCCGGGCGGAGCTCAAGCGCATGGGCGTGCCGGCGCTGAACATGGAACTGCCGCTGCCCGCGTATGACGGGCTCGGCGTGTGGCTGCTCACGGCGACGTCCACAAACTCCTGCGTGCCGGACGCGCCGTTCGGCGACCCGCTTCTGTACGGCTGCATGGATCTCCTCTGGTCGATCGACCTTGTGTTTAGCGGCTCGATCGTGGACGTGCTGAACGGCGAGGGAAAGATCATTGTGCCAAAACAGTTTTTGCAAGACACACTTGGCAGGCTGCAGAAGATGTACCCGGGCACAAGTTTTTCCGTCACGACATCGGAGCTGAAGGGCTATGAGGATGAAACGTTTGTCTATGTTATGCCGACGGGGCTGGACAAGGACAAGATGGCGCCGCTGCCGGTGCAATTCGACATCCGCGCCGACCAGTACGGCAAGATGCTGGAGCTGTACGAGCGTCTCGCCGCGGTGCGCGCGGGGTATTCTCCTTCGAGCATATTCCCGTACCTGACGCAAGACAGCTCTGTCAAGACGGCGCAGGAAGTCACTGCGCAGGAGAACCTGACGAGCGCGAGCGTCCGGGAAGCGCACGAGATCATGCTGCCGGTATTCAACCGCGCGTTGGCGGAGGTCTTGCAGCACGACGGGTTCGCCCCGGACATCCAGCTGCAGTTGGGCGACTACATCGGAAACAAGCTGCGGTATGACGAGAATGTGCGGGCGAACTATCAGGCAGGGCTTACGCCGCAAAAAGAGGCGATTAAGCAGGTGCACAATCTCACGGACGGCGAGGCGGAAGAGTATCTGGAAAAGATACAGGCCGAGCAGCAGGAGAAGTTCAACGCCCAGTACGGCTTTACCGAAGAACAGTATATGAGGTCGCTCAATGATAATAGCAAACCGACCGCTCAACCTTCAGGCGATCGCATTGGAGGAAGCGGAAACGAAGATCAGGCAGGTTACGAAAGATGAGTACTTTGCACAAACGCCCAAGGCCTCCATAGACGTGAAGATTTTCAAGATCATTCGGCGGGCGGAACAGGAGATAAAGATCCCCGCCTTGCGCGAAGCGGCACGCCAAAGCCTCTTGCGCTTTTACACGGCCCAATATACCGAGCTGCGACGGTCTTTCGACCGGCAGCTGCCCATGCTCACGGCTTTACTGCTGTTGCAGGGCAGGACGCCGACAGGACGTGATATAACGCCTACAGCGGCCGAAAGAGAACGCGCGGCACAAGTATTGGCTGGCGACGTGTACGACCGTTCACGGCTCTCAGGCGTGCCTCTACAGAGGTACTCAAAGGAATATTTCTCGAACTATGTCCGCCCGGTGTTTGATCGCTTGGCGGAACAGCAGCCGAAAGACCCGGGCGACATCAGCGGGCGGAACACGCTGCGCAACCGCGCTGAAATGGAAGTGCGCTACAACGAGCACGCGCAGAACATCGCCGACCTGAAGGCGAGCGGGGTGAAGCTGGTGATCGCCTCTTCGCATGCCGATTGCTCCGATCGCTGTGCGCCGTGGCAGGGCAGGGTGTACTCGCTGGACGGCACGCGTGGCGTCACTGATGACGGCCGCAGCTATGTGCCGCTGGAGACTGCCACGGACGTCTACTACACCACCAAGGCTGGTAAGACGTACAAAAACGGGCTGCTCGGATTTAACTGCCGGCACTTCCTTGTGCAATACAAGAGCGGGTACCGGTTCCCGAAACCGAACGAAGCGGAGGAGCGGCGGCAGTACGCGATCACAAAAGAACAGCGGCGGCTGGAGACGAATGTGCGAAGGTGGCGCACCATAGCCGTCGAAAATAAGGACGTAGACCGAGAAAGGTATCTGGAAGCGAGGCGGAATGCCATCGCCGCGAACAGAGAGTACATTACTTTTTCAAAGCTGAACGGGCGGGCGTATTACCCGTCGCGCACGGCTTTGCTCTAAGGCGCCGCTAGGCGCTTTTTTCATGCTCCGAAGGAGGGAACATGGGCTTGTTTGATTTTTGGAAGAAAAAAGATAAAAAGGAGGCTCCCGCTGAAATGACGGAAGACGAAAAGCAGATCGCGAAAGCGAAAGAGGACATCGCCGAAAAGGGCGCGGACAGCCAGACGGAGA
>CALWBR010000063.1 GCA_944376145.1 uncultured Clostridia bacterium
TTCATGGAGATGAACACCCGCCTGCAGGTGGAACACCCCGTCACCGAATACGTCACCAACATCGACGTGGTGAAGTGGCAGATCCGCATCGCCGCGGGCATCGAGCTCATCTATAAGCAGGAGGATATCCGTCTGCGCGGCTGTGCCATCGAGTGCCGCATCAACTCGGAGGACGCGCGCCAGACTTTCCGCCCCAGCTGCGGCAAGATCGCCCTGCTGCACATCCCCGGCGGGCCGTGGGTGCGCTTCGATACGGCGATCTACCAGGGCTACGAGATCCCGCCGTATTACGACAGCATGATCGGCAAACTCATCGTCTATGCGCGCGAGCGGACGGAGGCGATCCGCAAGATGCAGGCGGCGCTGTGTGAGCTGGTCATCGAAGGCGTCACCACGAACGCCGAGTTTTCGAGCGAGATCCTGGCGCAGCCCGAATTTAAAAACGGAACATATACGACGAATTATCTGGAAAAGTATTTGAAAGACCGCAAGTAACGGACGCGCGCGCCGACGGGCGCGCCGAAGATCGGTCAAGGAGAGGAAAGGGTCTTGAAATTCGATTTTAAAAAATTATTCAACTTCAAAAAGCCGCAAAATGAGCTCGAGGGCACGGAGGATGCGCCCGCGGCGCAGCCCGCGCCGGAAGAGCCGCGGCAGGAGGCGGCGATCCCCGAAAAGCTCGCGGAAAAGTGCGAAAGCTGCGGGCAGATCGTGCTCTCCGACGAAATGGAGGAGAATTTAGGGGTCTGCCCCAAGTGCGGGCACTATAAAAAGCTGGATGCGCGCGCGCGCATCGCGAGCTGCGCCGAAAATTTTGAAGAACTGTTCGCCGAAGAGGCGGGCGGCAACCCGCTCGGCTTCCCCAGTTATGACGAAAAGCTCGCCGCCCTGCGCGAAAAGACGGGGGAAAAGGACGCCGTCGTGTGCGGCACCGCCGCGATCGGCGGGGTGCGCTGCGCGCTCTTTTCCATGGACTACCGCTTCCAGATGGGCAGCATGGGGCATACCGTCGGCGAAAAGATCACCAAACTGTTCGAGTACGCCGCCGCGCAGCGGCTGCCCGTCGTCGGTTTTATCCTGAGCGGCGGCGCGCGTATGCAGGAGGGCATCGTCTCCCTCATGCAAATGGCAAAAACTTCCGCCGCCGTCGCCAAGCACGGCGAGGCGGGGCTCTTGTACATCGCGGTGCTCACCGACCCGACCACGGGCGGGGTTTCGGCGTCGTTCGCCTTCGAGGCGGATATCATCGTTGCGGAAAAGGGCGCGCTCATCGGCTTTGCCGGACCGCGCGTCATTGAACAGACCATCCGCCAAAAAGTGCCCGAAGGCTTCCAGCGGGCGGAACTGTTGCAGGAAAAAGGCTTCGTCGACCTCATTGCCGAGCGCAAGGAGCTCAAAGAAAAATTGGCGGCGCTTTTGAAGATCCATTCGGCGGAGGCGACGGCATGAACGCATACGAGATCGTTTTAAAGAGCCGCGAAAAGGGCAGACCGACCGCGGCAAAATACATCGAAAAGATCGTAGACGGGTTTATCGAACTGCACGGCGATCGGCGCTTTGCCGACGATCCGGCGGTCGTCGGCGGGGTCGGCTTTTTGGCGGGCAAGCCCGTCACCGTCATCGGCATCGAAAAGGGCGAGGACACGAACGACAAACTTGCGCACAACTTCGGCTGCGCCAACCCCGAAGGCTACCGCAAGGCGATGCGCCTGATGCGCGAAGCGGAAAAATTCCACCGCCCGGTGCTCTGTTTTGTGGATACATCCGGCGCGTATTGCGGCATCGGCGCGGAGGAGCGCGGGCAGGCGGAGGCGATCGCGAGCTCCATCATGGAAATGATCCGTTTAAAGACGCCCGCGCTCTCCGTGCTCATCGGCGAAGGCGGTTCGGGCGGCGCGCTCGGGCTTTCGGCGGCGGACGAGGTATGGATCACCGAAACGGCGACCTATTCGGTCATTTCTCCCGAGGGCTGCGCCTCCATTTTATGGAAGGACAGCTCCAAAGTCGCCGAGGCGAGCGAGTGCTTGAAGCTCACCGCAAACGATCTGATCGAGCTGGGCGCGGTGGATAAAGTCGTGCCGGAGCGGGAGTTTTCAGAGGAATTTTTTGCTTCTTTGAAAGGGGAGATCGCCGCGTTCTTTGCGGAAAAGGCGAAGATCCCCGCAGAGGAGCTGATCGAGGCGCGCTACCGCCGTTTCCGTAAATTTTAAACGGCGCGCGGCAGTTCGGACAGAGGAGGATAGGAAAATGATAGCCATTGTGACCGATTCATCCGTCGGCTATTCGACGGCGGAAGTGACCAGCCGCGGGATCTTGCACGTCGTTCCGCTCAATTACCAGATCGGCAACGGGTTTTACGAGGAATACGCCTCCGACCGCAACGGCGATTTTATGACGCCGATGGCGCAGCTGTCCCCGTGCAAAACGGCGCAGCCCAATTTCGATAACTTTTTGCGCACCTTCCGCATGCTGGTCGAGCGCGGGTGCGACGTGCTGTGCATCGTGCTCTCCGAGGCGCTTTCGGGCACGTACTCCTCGGCAAAGTTTGCGGCGCAGCAGGCGGGCGGCAACATCTATGTGCTCGATTCGGGCACCATCGGCGCGGGCATGCACCTTTTGGTCGACGAAGCGGTGAACATGGTCAAGGGCGGGTTCGCCTTCGATACGATCGTCAAACAGCTGGAGAGCATCAAAAAGCAGATCGGCATCGTGTTCACGGTGGAGTCGTTAGACCGTCTGCGCGCGGGCGGCAGGCTGAACACGACGCGCGCCAAAGCGCAGCTCAACGTGCGCCCCGTGTTTGCAATGAAGGAGCGCATCCTCTTTAAGGAGAACACGCGCGGGCACCGCGAACGGTTGGAGGCAATGCTTGCCCTCTTCCCCGAAGACACGCGCCGGCTCATCGTCTGCCGCTGCGGGCAGGAGACGGACGTCGCCGAGTTCACGGCGATGCTGCATGCGCGCTTCCCCGCGGTGAACATCCACCAGCGCGTGATCGGACCCGTTTTGAGCATCCACGTCGGGCGCGGCGCCTTCGGCGCGGCATACGTCACCAAGGCGCTGGATCGTTAAAACGCAAAAAAGGAAGGCGGGCGCGGCTCTTTAAAGAGCCGCGCCCGCCTTCTTTCTCATACAAAGGCGTTTTTTTCCGCGTCGTATCGGTACCCGACGGCGGCAAGCGCGTCGCGCAGCGCTTCTTCGTCTTCGCCCGTGTCTTCACAGAGGGCGGCAAGGCTCGGGTACGCGTCGCGCAGTTTCGTGTTCACATAACTCAAAAGCATATACGGATCCTGCGGCAGTGCCATGGGGGTCTCCTTTTTTACAAAAAAACCCTCGCGCCGAAAGGGCGCGAGGGAATGGTTTTTTAGTCGCCGCGGTAGGGCAGAAGCGCGACCACGCGCGCCTTTTTGATCGCGCCCGAAAGTTCGCGCTGGTGCATGGCGCAGGTACCGGTCATGCGGCGGGGCAAGATCTTGCCCCCTTCCGAAACATACTTTTTCAGGCGGTTCACGTCCTTATAGTCGATGACTTCCACTTTTTCCTGGCAGAAGGCGCACACTTTCCTGCGGGAACGCTTCATGGGCCTTCTCACTGCGGGTTTTTCGTCCATATCGTCTCCTTATCGAATTTGCCCCGAAGGGCAGCGGTGCCGTAAGGCGGCGCTGCCGCCGAACGCGCGGGCGGGTACGGCTCCCTTGAGATTTGCCGCGCGGGATGGTTTTGGGTTGTCAGAACGGAATGTCTCCGTCGTCGTCGAAGGGTTCGAGCGCGGGCTTTTTGCGCGGTGCGGCAGGCGTGTAATCGCCGTCCGCTGCGCCGCTGTTTTTCGGGGTGAGGAACTCCACGTCGTCGGCGACCACGTCCACGAAGGTGCGGCGCTGCCCGCTGTTGTCCTCTACGTTGCGGATCTGGATGCTGCCGACAACGGCGACCTTGTTCCCCTTCTTGCAAAAGCGCGCCACGTTTTCCGCCAGCCCGCGGAACGAGGTCACGTTAAAAAAGTCCGTCTGCCTGTCCGCGTCGGAAGAGGCGGAGAACCTGCGGTTCACGGCGATCGAAAAGCGGCACAGCGAAACGCCGCTGTTCGTTTCCGAAAGTTCGGGATCGCGCGTCAGGTTGCCGATCAAAAACACTTTGTTCATGCCGCCCTCCGTTTCAGTTCACTTTCGAGATCATGCGGCGCATCACTTCGTCGGTGATGCCTGCGATCCTGTCCAGCTCTTTGACGGCGGCGCCGTCGGCGTCGAACGTCATCAGTACGTAAAAGGCGTCGCTCTTATAGTTGATAGGGTAAGCGAGCTTTTTTACGCCCCACTTGTCGGTGGAGAGCACCGTGCCGCCCAAGTCGGTGACGATCTTCTCAAAACGTTGGATGAGAGCGTCGCGCGGCTCGTCCGCGACGGATGCGTCGATCAGATAGAGCATCTCGTATTTCATGATTTTTACCTCCCGGTCTTATTCGGCGTGCGTCTTGCACGCAAGGTGATGTGCGCCGACCCTTGCGGCGCATCGTCTATTTTAGCTTATTTTCCGCGGCAAGTCAACGGTTTTTGCCGTGCCGCGCGCAAAAAAAGCAAAAAAGCGACTTTCAGTGCCGCAAAACCGCAAATTCACTGTCGCCGTTCACTTCGTATTCGCCGCACATCTCCGCCGCAAAGCAGTCTCCCGTGCGGAAGGGCGCTTCGCCCCGCGCCCATTTGATAAAGCCTTCGCCCCGCACGATGACCAGCGTGTCGCGCCCCTCCGCGTACAGTTTGAACCGCCGCGGCGAGACCACGTACAGCGAATCTCCCTTCTTTCCGACGCGCGCGCCCTGTACCGTTTTTTCGGAAAAGGCGAACTCCTCCGCGGCAGGCGCGGCGCACGCCTCGATCTTTTGCAGTTTCATGCTTCCTCCCGTGCCGCCTTTTGCGGCGCTCATTCTTCTTCTTCGTCTTCGCCGCCCTCGATGCCGAGCGGCGCCGCGCCCTCGGGCAGGTCGGCTACGTTTTTCAGTTTACGGTCGATGGTGCGCGTCTTTTTCGCCGCGCTCTCGATGGTATCCTGCGCTTCCCGCAGCTTTTTTTGCGCCTTTTCCAACAGCAGCACAAAGTTGCGGAATTCGTGTTTGAAAGCGGAGAGCAGCTCCCACAGCTCGCCCGAGCGCTTTTCGATGGCGGCGGTGCGGTAGCCCAGCTGCAGCGTCGTCAAAAGCGCGCCGAAGTTCGCGGGTCCGCAGGCGAGCACGTGCCGCTCGTTGAGGTAATCGCTCAGCCCCTCCATGCGGATGCACTCCGCATACAGCCCTTCGAGGGGCAAAAACATGACCGCGAAATCCGCCGTCATGGGCGGCAAAATGTACTTTTTGGCGATCGTGTCCGCCTGCAAGCGGAAGGCGCGTTCCAAATTTTTGCGCGCACGGTCCGCGAGCGCGCGGTCGCCGCTCTCCTCCGCATCCAAAAGCCGTCTGTATTCTTCGACGGGGAATTTGCTGTCTACGGGCAGCAGCACCGTCTCGTCGTCTTTGGAAGGGAGCAGGATGCAGAATTCCACCACGGCGTTGTCGAGCGGGTTGACGCGCACGTTCGCGCGGTATTGCGCGGGCGCGAGCATTTGGTCGAGCAGCGCGGAGAGCTGCACTTCCCCCCAGGTCCCGCGCAGCTTGACGTTCGAGAACACTTTTTTGATGTCGGAAACGGAGCCGGCAAGCTGCTTAACCTCGCCCAGCCCCTTGTATACCGCTTCCAGCCGTTCGTTGATGAGCGAGTAGCTCTTGTTCAGCCTGTTTTCGAGGGTGGAGGAGAGCTTTTCGTCCACGGTCGCGCGGATGTTTTCCAGGGTCTTTGCGTTCTGTTCGGTCATGTACCGCAGTTCGCCCGCCAAGGTGCGCTGCAATTCGCTCAGGCGGCGTTCCGTCTGCGCGCTGAGCCCGTCCATCTTATCCTGCAGGTCTTTGAGGCTCCCGCCCTGCTGGCGGGTCAAAAAATCGAGGTACCCCTGCGTGTTGCGCGCCGTGTTTTCGGCAAGCGCGTTGGCGCGCTCCGTTTCGCGGGCGAGCTTTTCCAAAAGTTCCGCCTGCTTGCCCGCGTCCGTCTTTTTCCGTCCCAAAAGCAGCGCCGCGCTCATGCCCAGCGCCCCTGCGGCGAACACCGCCGCCAGGATCGCAAAGATCTCCGTCATCGCTTCACCCCCGCCATGCGCGCCGCTTCGGCGAGCAGTACGTCGCGGCGGTTGGGCAGCGCGCCCTGCGCGCAGCGCAGCAGCAGCTGCCAAAGCGTTTCGCCGATCTGCGGCGCGGGCAAAAGCCCGAAAAGGTCGTTGCCTTTTATGGCAAGCTCTTTCAAAGTAAAGGGCACCCCCTCGCGCACCATCGCCTGGCGGATGTTCTCCCATTTGGCGAGCGTGGGGCAGGGGCGCAGATCGTCCTTGCAGCCCGAAAAATCCGCCTGCTTTATGAGGCGCAGCGGTTCGTATACATCCAAATTCCGCACGAGGAAGGCGCGCACCTTTCCCTCGCGCACCTTGCCGTCCAAATCGAACATGTGCAGCGCGATCATGCGGCACACGAGCTCGGTCACTTTGTTGGGCGCCTTCAACCGCTGCAGCACCGCCCGCCCGATCGGTTCGCCGATCGTGTCGTGCCCGTGGTATTTGCCCGTTTCGCGGAAGGCGGCGGGCTTGCCGATGTCGTGCAGCAGCGCGGAGAGCCGCACGCGCGGGTCCGCATAGCGGCAGGCGCGCAGGCTGTGTTCGAGTACGTCATAGGCGTGGAAATCCGCGCGCTGCGGCATGCCCCGCCCCGCCGTGAGCTCGGGCAGGATGCGTTCGAGCACGCCGGTCTCGTCCAAAAGGCGCAGCCCTTCGTAGTGCGCATAGCGGAGCCCGTATTTTTCGTCCGCGTGCAGGATCCGCTGCAATTCCGCATAGATGCGCTCGGCGGAGATGGTGTCGATCTGCGCGGCGTACGCCTTGGCGCCCGCAAGGCAGGCGGCGTCCGGCTTGAAGCCGAGCTGCGCGGTAAAGCGGGCGAGGCGCAGCAGCCGCAGCCCGTCTTCCGCGAACACGTCTTTGGCGGCGCGCGTCGTGCGCAGCCGTTTGGCGGCAATGTCCGCCCTGCCGCCGAGCGGGTCGCAGATCCCGCCCGTTTCGATGTCATAGTAGAGGGCGTTGCAGCAAAAATCCCGCCGCCGCGCGTCCGTTTGCAGGTTCCCCGTGAACACCACGCGCGCGGGCGCGTGCCCGTCTCCGCGGTAAAAGTCGGAGCGGAAGGAGGTGAATTCGACCTTCCTGCCGTCTGCCGTCAGGTTCACGGTGCCCGTGTTTTTGTAGACGCCGTTCACTTCCAGCCCGCAGCTTTCCGCCAGGCGCGAAAACGTTTCCGCGTCGGCGGGCGCGGCGAGGTCTAGGTCGTCCGAAGCGCGCAGCCCCGCCAGGGCGTCGCGTACCGCCCCGCCCACCACATACAGGGGGAAGGGCGCTTTTCGTGCAAGCGTTTTGAGTTGTTCGGGCAGGGCAAGCAGCATGGGCGTTCCTTCGCGCGGGCAAAAACCGCGCATATCTGTAAAAACCATTATAGCACAAGAGGAAATAAATTGCAAATCTTCCCCGTTTATTATATAATGAAAATGCCGCAAGGTACAGGGCTACGGAAAACGAGGGGAAGGCACAGAGGAGCGAGAATGATCCACCTGATCGTGAACCCGCAGGCGGGGAGAGGGAAAAAGAAAAAGCTGTACGAGCGCGCCCTTGCGCGGCTGGATGCGCGCGGGCTGGAATACCGGGTCTTTCAGACGCATGCGCGCGGCGAAGCAAAGGAGCTTGCAGGGCGCGCCTGCGCGGCGGGCTGCGACGTGGTCGCCGTCGGCGGAGACGGGACCCTGCACGAAGTTTTGAACGGGTTCGATCATTTTGACCGGTGCGCGCTGGGGCTCATTCCCATGGGCACGGGCAACGATTTTGCCGCCGCGGCGAAGATCCCCGAAGATCCCGAAAAGGCGGTCGACCTTATAGCGGACGGTACGCCGCAGTATACGGAGTTCATCCAGCTCCCGCAGGGGGTGCGCGGCATGAACGCCGTGGGTACGGGCATCGACGTGGAGGTCTTGCGCCGCTGCCGCTCCAACAGGCTGTTCCGCGGCAAAACGGGGTATCTGCTCAGCCTGATCGTGTCGCTCATCAAATTCAAAAACTATGAGCTGTGCGCCCGCTTCAACGGCAAAGAGGTGCGGTACAAAACGCTCATCGCCTGCCTCGGCAACGGAGACCGCTTCGGCGGCGGCATCCGCATTTGCCCCGAGGCGAAGCTCGGCGACGGGCTTTTGGACTTTGTCGCCGTAGACAACGTCAAAAAATCGCGCATCATCCCCGCTTTCATCAAATTGATGAAGGGGCGGATCCTGGAGGAGTCGTTCACGCGCTTCGAGCGCTGCGAACATTTGGAAGTTTTGCCCGCCAAGCCGCTCACCGTGCAGGTGGACGGCGAACTGTATGACGGGCTGCCCTTTGTCGCGGATGTGGTAAAGGGGAAATTGCGTATGTACAGGGGCTGACCCGTACAAAAGGGGAGGGGCATGGAATACGTCTACCTGCTGTTTTTGGTCGGCGCGGTCATCGCGCTGTGCATCTTCATCAACCGCATCACGGATAAGCTGAAGGTCCCTTCGCTGCTGCTGTTCATCGGGCTGGGGGTGCTCTTCGGCGTCCTTTCGCGCGTGGCAGGCATGGAAAATTTCACCGATTACGCCCTCGGCAACGTCGTCTGCTCGGTCTGCCTCGTGTTCGTCATCTTTTACGGCGGCTTCGGCACCAATTTCAAGGAGGCGCGCCCCGTTGCGGGCAGAGCGCTGCTGCTGTCTTTTGCGGGCACGGCGCTCACGGCGGGCATCGTCGGCGTGGGCGTGTGGTGCATTTTTCAGATCCTGCCCTTCGGCGGCATCGGCTGGGTGGAGAGCCTGCTCATCGGTTCGGTCATCTGCTCTACGGACGCGGCGTCCGTGTTCAACATCCTGCGTTCGCGCAGGCTGAACTTAAAGTACCGCACCTCCTCGCTGCTGGAAATGGAATCCGGCTCCAACGACCCCATGTCGTACATGCTCACGGCGGTCTTCACGGCGGTGCTCGCCGTGCAGTACGGCGTGCAGGGCGCGGGGCAGATGGGCGCGGGGCAGATCGTCGGCATGCTCTTTTCGCAAGTCGGCTTCGGCGCGCTGTTCGGGGTGGGCTTCGGGCTCCTCGGCATCTTCATTTTAAAGCGCTTTTCCTTCAACATGGGGCAGGGCGGCACCATCTTCGTCGTCGCCGTGGCGCTGGTCACGTACGCGCTGCCCACGCTTTTGGGCGAAGTGACGGGCGTACCCGTGCTCGCGGGCAACGGGTATCTCGCCGTGTACATCTGCGGCATCATGCTCGGCAACGCGCGCATCGCGCAGAAGCGGGATTGCGTCCGCTTTTTCGACGCGCTCACCAGCGTCGCGCAGATGCTCATCTTTTTCCTTTTGGGGCTTTTGGCAACGCCCGAATACCTCATCCGCCCGCAGGTGCTGCTGCCGGCGCTGCTCCTGTTCGTGTTCCTCACGCTCATCGCCCGCCCCGTTGCGGTCGCGGCGCTGCTGCTGCCCTTCCGCGCAAAAAAGAACCAGCTTCTGGTCGTTTCCTGGGCGGGTCTGCGCGGTGTGGCGTCCATCGTGTTCGCCATCTATGCCATCAGCGTGCTCGGCGAAGACGTGCTGCCGTACGACCTTTTCAGCATCATCTTCGTCATCGTCATCGTCTCCATCGCGCTGCAGGGCTCGCTGCTGCCTCTCGTCTCCAAAAAGGCGAACATGCTCGGCGACAGCGACAACGTCCTGCGCACGTTCACCGACTACCAGGACGAAACGGACGTGCGCTTCATCAAGATCGTCGTGGGGGAGAACCACCCCTGGGCGGGCAAACAGCTCAAAAACTGCGTCATGCCGCGCGAATTTTTGGTCGTGCTCATTTTGCGCGGAGGGGAAACGGTCGTGCCGAGCGGCAATACCGTCGTGAACCCG
>CALWBR010000064.1 GCA_944376145.1 uncultured Clostridia bacterium
CTTCACCCTCTTCCGTCACGCCGCCCGCGCGGCGCAAGGTGCAAAAGCAAAAAGCGTCGTTTTTGCTTTTGCAGAAAATAAATCATCAGCAAGCCTTCCCCCTGGTGGGGAAGGTGCCCCGAAGGGGCGGATGAGGGGCGCAAGATGAGTAGTCCTGCCCGTCCTTCATAAGGTAGAGAGTTCACCTCATCCACCGCAAGCGGTCCCCCTTCCCCGTCAAGGGGAAGGCGTAATTGTTCACGAAAAATTTTTCAAGCTGATGAAAAAAACCACAGCAAGCCTTCCCCCTGGTGGGGAAGGCGAAATAAGGATGGTAAATTCATAAAAATCCCTCGCGGGGCTTGGGATGATAGAACGCGGGGGCTTTTGCAGTGTATGCGGCAAAACAACTTTTTGTGCGCGGATCGGTTCTAAACGGGCTTGTCCGCGCATACAATGGTTACACAGCTGCGAAAAAAGGAGGAGACGCATGAGCGAGACCATCGATTATGCCGAGATGCTGGAGATCCCGGTCAGCACACTGAACGTAACCAAAAAGAAGAGCCGCAAAAAGCGGGAGACGGACCTCAAAGAGCAGGCGGTCGCGGCGGTGAACGAGCGTGCCGAAGAGCGCGCGCAGGATCCCTCCGCAAACGAAGAACCCGCCGCGGAAGCGAACGTGGTCGACTACGGCGCGGGCGCCTTGCCCGAGGAGCCGCCGCGCAAAAAGTTTTTGGACAGCCGCTTGCTCGTCGCCGAATTTGCGGCGGTTTTGGGGCTGGTCGCGCTCATTCTGCTCACCAACGTGTTTTGGGCGGACAGCGCCATCAACACGTTTTTCGCGGGGATCCTGAACCCGCAGACAGCCGCCGCCGACACGGTGGATGAGCGCACCTATGCCGAACTCACGCTCGGCTCCGTCGTTTCGGACGGCGTGGAATGTACCGTTTCCGATGCGGGCGTCTTGCAGATCGCGGCGGAGAGCAGCATCTATCCGCCCTGCGACGGCACCGTGCTGAGCGTGGCGCAGGGAGAGGACGGCTTGTACGTGATGGAAGTGGAGCACACGGCGTCTTTCACCACCGTCTTTGCGGGGCTGCGGCATGCGTATTTTGCCGCGGGCGAAAAGGTGTTTTCGACCATTCCGCTCGGGTACGGCGACGGCGCTTCCGCGGTCACCGTGACGCTGTATGACGCGGGGTCGGTCATCCATTCCTATTCCGTGGATGAAAACAATGACATTGTCTGGGATCTTTAAGCGCCGCCCGAAAAAGCGGGTGCGCGGCGGGCGGATGGCGGTCTCCGTACATCCGCTCTTTGTTTTGTTCGGGCTCTTTTCCTTTTTGCAGGGGCAGCTGACCCTCTTTTTGGTCTGTACCGCCGCGGCGATCGTCCACGAGTTCGGGCACGCGCTGTACGCCGCGCGCATCGGCTGCCGCCTTGACCGCCTTCTGTTGCTGCCCTGCGGGGCGGTCGTGCAGGGGGATATCGAAGGCATCTCATTGGCAGACGAGGTGCGCCTCGCGCTGGCGGGCCCTGCCGTCAATGCCGCGTGCGCCGTGGCGTTTGCGGCGCTGTGGTGGTTCTTTCCCGAAACGTACGCCTATACGGACGTGGCGGCGTATATGTCGGCGGGGCTGTGCCTGATCAATTTGCTGCCCGCCTGCCCGCTGGACGGCGGCAGGGTGCTCTACTGCGCCGTGGCACACCGCCGCGGCGCGGGCGCCGCGCGCAAAGTCTGCATCGTTTGCAGCGTCGCCGTAGCGGCGGCAGTGCTGGCGCTGTTTGTGCTCAGCTGTTTTGTCGCCGTCAACTTCACGCTGCTGTTTTTTGCGCTGTTTATCCTGTTCGGCACCTTTTGCGGCAAGGACTGCCGCTACGAGCGGCTCGCGCCCGACCTGAAAAAAACGCTTTCGCGCGGGGCGGAGGTGCGGCGAGTGGCGCTTTTGCAAAGCTGTACCGTAAAGCGCGCGATCGCCTTTTTGGAGCGCGGCAAGCAGATCGAGTTTTCGGTCTACGACGACGCGGGCGAGCTGCTGTGCGTGCTCGGCGAACGCGAATTTTATGCGATTTTGCAGCGTGCGGACATTTATTCTCCGCTCGGCGACTATCTTGACGGCGCTGTTTGAGGGTATTTTTGCTTTTTCAGGGTAAAATTTGAAAAAAAACGACGGTTTTGCGGCATTTTTTTGCGTTTGCTCTTGCAAAGGTGAGAGAATTGTGTTAAAATAACAGACAAAGCACATAGAAAGCGTGAAAGAGATCATTGCCGCCCGCGGGCGGCTGCGGAGCAGTACGACCGGTATGCCAAAAACCATGTATTTTGACCGTTTCGGCAAAAAGAACATTGCCGCCGTTGTCGAAGCGGGCAAGCTCGTCGAATTCCATGCGGACGGATTCGAGGAGCGCGACACGGCGGGGAATATTTACAAAGGGCGCGTCGTCAACGTGCTTGCGGGCATGCAGGCGGCGTTTGTCGCGTACGGCGGGGAACGGAACGGCTATCTTTCCGCCGGGGATATGCCCGCCGAAGCGGAGGGCGCGGTCTCTGCCGAGCTCAACGTGCGGGAGGGGGACTGCGTGATGGTGCAGGTCTCCAAAGCGCCCATCGGCAGCAAGGGCGCGCGGCTGACGATGAACCTCTCCTTTGTCGGCAAAAGCGTCATTTATCTTCCCTCGGCGGAGTTTTGCGCGATCTCCCGCAAGATCACCGAGGAGGCGGAGCGGGAGCGCCTGCTCGAATGGGCGCATAAGCTCGCGCCCGAAGGCGGGGTCATCCTCCGCACCCAGGCGGCGGGCATGCGCTTTGCGCAGCTCAAAGAGGAATTCCGCGCGCTGCGGCGCATGTACGAGGATGCCTGCGAAGCCTTCGAAGCCGCGGCGGTGGGGGAGTGCGTGTTCCGCGAAGGCGACCTGCACGCCCGCCTTTTGCGCGATTTTGACCTGACGGATGTCGATAAAGTGTACATTGGCGACGCACAGGCGTACGCCAAGGCGGAAAAGCTGTTCGTCTCCGCCAAAAGCGGGCTGAAAAACAAGCTCGTCCGCTATACGGGCGAGCGGGAAATGTTCGAGTACTTCGGGCTGGAACCGCAGCTGTGCGCGCAGACGGGCAGCCGCGTCGAGCTTACCAGCGGCGCCTATCTCGTGTTCGATAAAACGGAGGCGCTCACCGCGATCGACGTGAACACCGGCAAATTCACCGGCGAAACGGGGCTGGAAGATACCGTGTTCCGCACCAACCTGCTTGCCGCCCGTGAGATCGCGCGGCAGGTCCGCCTGCGCAACATCGGCGGCATCATCATCGTGGATTTTATCGATATGGAGAGCGCCGAGCACCGTGCCGCCGTCACGGAAGAGCTTGCCGCCTGTCTGCGCGCCGACCGCGCGCAGTGCAACGTGCTGCCCATGACCGACTTCGGGCTGGTGCAGTTCACGCGCAAAAAGGTCAAGTGCGATAACATGACCGTCCTGACCAAGCCCTGCCCCTATTGCGGCGGCGCGGGCAGCGTCCCTTCGGATGATTTCCTCGCGTTCCGCGTGCAGAGCGCCGTCAAAAAATGCTTTGCCGACGGGTACGAAAACGCGATCGTCGAACTGAACGCGGGGCTGTTTTCGTACATCGAAAGCTCCCGCCGCTTTTCCGATCTGGTCAAAAACGAGTGGCGCACAAAGCGGGTGTATATGATCCCGCACCGCACGTACCACGAAGAGCAGTTCACCGTCCGCGGCGACAACAGCCGCGTACTGACGCTGCCGGACAAGGCGAAGCTGCTGTATTGAGTGCACGAAAAGGTTCACGAAAAAAGTTTTGAGCGGACGGGGTTCACGCAAATCTCGCGCAAAGGCGCAGCGATTTGCCGTGATTTGAGGGAGCAACCGCTGCCCTCCCGTTGGTCGGGACAGCGTTTTCCCCTCTGTGCGCGATAGTTTGAGGCTACGCAGGATAGAAATCGCGCACATTCACCCCTTTTCATAAAAGCCGAACGTTTTCGGCAAATGGAGGGCGCTTGCAAAAAGTGTGATTTTTGCGCGCGCAAGAAATTATTGAAAAAACCACAGCAAGCCTTCCCTCTCGCGGGGAAGGTGTTTTTTTGCAGCAGGGCAGCAAAAAAACGAACGAGGGAAGCAGTGCAAACGGAAACCCAAGTCTTCTTCAAAAGGTAGAGAAATCACCTCAGCCGGCGCAAGCGGTCCGCCTTCCCCGTCAAGGGGAGGGCGTATTTATTAACGAAAAAT